>JBJOGR010000052.1:0-5056 GCA_046048135.1 Actinomycetota bacterium | reverse complement strand
GCTTTTCTTTGCTTAGTGTTTTTACTTAAAACATTATTCAAAGTTATTCTCCTAGATTTCCAACTATTAACCACATTGCAAGAACACCAATAACTGTTGAAAGCATTGTTAGTTTAGAAGGATGCTTGGAATGGGCTTCAGGCAAAATATGTGAAGTGGCAAGATAAATAATAATTCCAGAAAATGCAGCTAAATATATTCCAATAGTTGCTTCACTTATTGCTAATGCACTTCCCACAATTGCTCCACCAATTCTCATCACAGCATCTACGCTTAAAAGTGCAAATCCTGATTTGGACCATTTTCCGCTTTTAATAAGAAGAGAAACTGTATTTAAACCATCGCTAAAAGCATGCGCAAGTAAGGCAATAAATACTGTTATCCCTAAAGCGGTACTTACTTGAAAAGCAATTCCAAGTGCAACCCCGTCTAGGAAAACATGTCCTGCCATACCCAATGCACCTAAACCACCAGCAAAATTTATAGGGTGCTTATGCCCAGAAAATTCAGATTCTGTTGCTTCATGCGAACCAAAAGTTTTCTCTAAAAAATGAACAGCTAAAAAACCAATTACTAAAGAAAGTGAAACTACTTGTACGCCGGCAAAACTATTGGTGTTCATCTCAAAAATTTCTGGTAATAAATCAAAGGCAACAAGACCAAGTAATAGACCAGCAGAAAGACCTAAAACTAAATGCAGACGATCTCTGCCTTTAAGTGCTAGTAGACCACCTAAAAATGTTGCAATTACCGTAACGGCGGCCAGAAGTATTGGGGTGCTCATAAAAGTCTCCTCTTGAAATGTAATTTCAAGATATATTAAATGAGAATGATTGTCAATATCAAATAGAGGTGAATCTTGAAAAAGAAGCGTAAATGAGTAGACCTATCACCAAGATTCGAAGCAACCTAGAAGTTGGTACCAAAATCATCCAAGAAAGGATTAAAAGCCAAAGAAGAAAAAGAGCGATAAACATTAAGGCTAAAAACCCAATCCAAAAACCCCAAGTTTCATTCGGATTCGCAAGTAAGCCAATAAGTAGTAAAAAAGTCATCAAAATAGGAATTACCCAGCGAGGCAATGCGTGAAGGCGAACCAAGTAGGGAGCGCTAATTTTTGCTACATACTTTTGAAAATTTGACACTTTATGCCTCTCTGACAAAAAACTTTCGTCACCCTCTAGTCTGACGGATATGTTCATTATTACTCAACATCAACCTGCAAATAATGATGAATTCTTGGATCAAATACAAAATATGGCAGACCAGTTATCTAAAGAACCTGGATTTATTCGTTTATCAGTTACAAGGTCAGTTGATGAACCAAGTATTTGGAAAATAGTGCAGGAATGGAAACAAATTGGCGATGCTCGCAGGGCCGTTAATTCTTCGAAAAATAGAATTCTGGTTTGGCCAGTTTTATCCCAAGCACAAAATGAAGTTAGTTTCTTTGAGACTTTGGTCGATTTTAAAGACGGGGAAAAATCAACTTTTGAGTCAGGACTTAGCCAGTAATAATGCTGGATTTAAGTAGGCTAAGGAAAGATCACTAAAAAGATATGAGGGTAAATGCCGATAGATAAAGTAGAAGCTGTCGTAAATCTGTGTAAGAGACGAGGCTTTGTTTATCCCTCAAGTGAAATTTATGGTGGGACAAGGTCGGCTTGGGATTATGGTCCTTTAGGTGTTGCCTTAAAAGAAAATATTAGAAATCAATGGTGGAATGCCATGGTTAAATTTCGCGATGATGTAGTCGGGCTTGATTCATCAATAATTCTTTCTCCTCAAGTTTGGCAAGCATCAGGTCACGTTGAAGCATTTGTTGATCCACTAACAGAATGTAAAAAATGCCACAAAAGATATAGAGCAGATCAATTAATTGAAAATTACGAAAACAAACATAAAAAAACTCCTCCAAACGGGTTAGCCGATATAGCTTGTGTCAATTGTGGAACAAAGGGTGAGTTCACCGAAGAAAGAATGTTTAATGGCATGCTCACAACTTCTATAGGAGTAGCAGAAGATGATGGTGCACTTCATTATTTAAGACCAGAAACTGCCCAAGGAATTTTTGTTAATTTCAATAATGTTTTAACGACTTCAAGAAAAAAACCACCTTTTGGAATTGCTCAAATTGGAAAATCTTTTAGAAATGAAATAACCCCAGGTAATTTTATATTTAGAACCAGAGAGTTTGAACAAATGGAATTAGAGTTTTTTGTAAAACCTGGAGAAGATGAGAAATGGCACGAGTACTGGTTAGAACAAAGATGGAATTGGTATGTAAATCTTGGAATAAAAGAAAGTAATTTAAGAAAATTCGAACATCCTAAAGAAAAATTATCGCATTATGCAAAAAGAACAGTTGATATTGAGTACAAATTTAATTTTTCAGGATCTGAGTGGGCAGAATTAGAAGGAATAGCAAATAGAACTGATTATGATTTAAAAACTCATAGCCAAGCAAGTGGAAAAGATTTAGTTTTCTTTGATCAAGAATCCAATGAAAAATATATTCCTTATGTAATCGAACCATCGGCTGGTTTAACAAGAGCTGTTCTAGCATTTTTATTAGATGCTTACGATGAAGATGAAGCACCTAATTCAAAAGGTGGAGTTGATAAAAGAACTGTGCTTCGCTTTGACCCAAGACTTGCACCTATAAAAGTAGTAGTTTTACCACTTTCTCGTGATGAAAAATTAAGTCCATTGGCTAAAAAAATTGCTCAAGAGTTAAGACAAAAATACATGGTTGAATTTGATGATTCAGGTGCAATAGGAAGAAGATACAGAAGAGCAGATGAAATAGGTACACCTTTTGCAGTTACCGTTGATTTTGATTCATTGGATGATAATTGTGTAACAATTAGAGAGCGAGATTCAATGAAACAAGAACGAGTCAGCATAAATGAATTACCAGATTGGTTAGAACAAAGACTTTCAGTTTAAAATTATTTCAAAGATGAAATTAGTTACTTCAAGATTTATTGTTGATCCGCCAGTTGTTCTTGCTCCAATGGCTGGAATAACGAATCAAGCATTTAGAAGACTATGCAGAGAATATGGCGCTGGTCTATATGTAAGTGAAATGGTCACCAGTAGAGCTTTAATTGAAAGATCCCCTGAAACTATTCGAATGGTTACACCAGATAAAGACGAAAATATTAAAAGTGTTCAACTCTATGGTGTTGATCCTGAAATTATGGCTAAAGCTGTTGAGTTATTGATTAGAGAAAACAGAGCAGATCACATCGATTTAAATATGGGTTGCCCTGTGCCAAAAGTTACTAAAAAAGGTGGAGGAGCAGCACTTCCTTGGAAAAAAGATTTATTTAGAGAAATATTAAAAAGTGCAGTGGAAACATCAATTAAGGTGACCAAAGAATTAAATTTAAAAACGGTTCCAATTACTGTAAAAATGCGAATGGGAATTGATGAAGAGCATCTGACCTATATAGATGCTGCAAAAACAGCGGTGGAAGTTGGAATTACTTGGATTGCACTTCATGCAAGAACTGCTGAGCAAATGTATTCAGGCAATGCATCATGGATTGCCATAAAGAAATTAGTTGATGAATTAAAAGGAAGTAACGTACCTGTTCTTGGAAATGGTGACATTTGGTCTGCTCAAGATGCATTGAGAATGATTGATGAAACAGGTTGCCATGGAGTCGTGGTTGGTAGAGGATGTCTTGGAAGACCTTGGCTTTTTGGCCAATTAAGCGCAGCTTTTCAAGGAAAAGAAATACCAAAAGATCCAAATTTAGAAGAAATTTCACAAATTATTAAAAGACATGCAACCTTACTTAGTGAACTTTACGGCGAATATAAAGGAATTAGAGATATTCGAAAACACATGGCTTGGTATTTAAAAGGTTTTTCAGTGGGAAATCAATTAAGAACTTCACTAGCGATGGTAGAAAGTTTAGATCAATTAGATTTTTTGCTCGAAAAATTAGATAAAAACCAAACTTTTCCAGAAATGGTTCAAGACAAACCTCGAGGACGAGCTGGATCTAAAAAGAAGGTGTCACTTCCTCATAATTGGTTAAATTCTAGGGATTTGAATTTAGAGCAGGAAAAAGATCTACGATTCGCTGAGCTTTCAGTCAGTGGTGGATAGTTGCTAATTCTAAGAATAATTTTTAAATTACTTAAAGTTGTTGTTTATCTTGCAATTTTTTCTACTTTGCTTTTCTTATTTTATCATTCATACGGTGTCTATTCATCAAGTAAAGTTCAAGCAAAAGAAAAAACAGATGCAATAATTGTTCTAGGAGCAGCGCAATTTAATGGACAACCATCACCGGTTTTTCAATCTAGGTTAGATCATGCACTTGAACTTTACGAAGAAAATATATCTAAAACAATTATTACTGTTGGCGGAAAACAAAAAGGGGATAAATTTACTGAAGCTGAGGCAGGTAAGATTTATTTATCTCAATATATTATTAATGACGATATTTTTTCGATTGAAGATGGTAAAGATACTTTAGAAAGTTTTGAATTGATCCGAAAAAAATATCCTGATTTAACTAAAGTGACTTTAGTTTCTGATCCTGCACATTTATGGAGAAGTAAATTAATGGCAGAAGATTTAGATTTTGAAGTTTTTCTTTCTGGCACAACTGAAGGTCCTGGAAGTAGACTGACAACTGATTATTTTATTCGCGAATTTGTCGCTTCAATGAGGTATAACTTCATGCACAATTTTCCAAGTCAGTGGGCTTTACTAAAGTCAATATTGGTATGAAATTTGATGATGACCAATTATCTCCTGGTTACGAGGCATTTGATGAAGAACGCTTTGTAAATGAACCACCTAAACGTCATGGCAGACGAGCTTTTGCCAGAGATAAAGCACGAGTTTTACATTCATCTGGTTTAAGAAGACTTGCAGCAAAAACTCAAGTAATGACTGCGGGAGCAGATGACTTTCCTCGAACAAGACTTACGCACACATTGGAAGTTGCACAAATTGGAAGAGAGTTGGGGGAAACACTTGGGTGCGATCCTGATTTAGTAGAGACTGCATGTTTGGCACATGATTTAGGAC
>JBJOGR010000051.1:0-4157 GCA_046048135.1 Actinomycetota bacterium | reverse complement strand
GTTCTATTTTCTTGCAACAAAATTGCAGGAATACTTCTAACTGAAGTCGCAGTTGGAACCTTCATACTTGCTTCCATATTTGCAACAACTCGTGCGGCGGCTCCTCTTAAATTTTCCGTCACTGGATCATTTGAAACTGGCACAATTGGTTTGGTGTTGATTATCGGAACTGTATTTTCATTCTTTGCTTTTGCTATTGGTTCAACAGTTGGTTTTCGATTTTGACCAATTTTCTTTGTTTTTTCTGACGGAGAGTAATCACCAAAAAATTCCCACCAAGATGGATCAACAGAATTCTTATTATTTAAATATTGTTGATAAATTTCATCCACTAGCCACTCATTTGGGCCAAAGCCTGCGTCTGAAGGGTTTGGTTTTGATTCACCCGACATTTTGGCTACCACGACCTCTTTCATTTTTAGCCGTATCTCTAGCGTAGTCGCTGATTCAAAGATGCACGATTTTGCATCTAGTAGCAGGCTATGACTATGAGTGGAGAACATAATCCTGGTGCGCAAGTAATTGATAATTCACCACTTGTCCCAAATTCACTAAATGGCCAAACTGCGATTGTGACAGGTGGGTCAAGAGGAATCGGTTTTGCAATTTCTAAAGGACTAGCATCACTAGGTTCTCAAGTTTTAATAATTGGGCAGAATAAAGCTAACGTTGATAATGCAGTTAACTCTTTGAGCCAATTCAACGGCTTAATTAAAGGATTTGTCGCAGATGTTTCAAAAATTAACGAAATTGAACAAATTGCAACCGAAATATTAAAATCTTCTTCTCCAACGATTTTGATTAATTCTGCTGGAGTGATGAGCGAAAAAACAGCTAAAACTTTAAAAACTTCTAATGAAGAGTGGGATCGGGTTATAGATATAAATTTAAAAGGAACTTTTAATGCCATAAAAACTTTTGCACCCTTCATGGTTGAGAAAAGATTGGGCAGAATTATTAATTTGACTGCATGTTTGGGAAGAATGAGTGGTCCTGGAACAAATGGAGGACTAGCTCCTTATCGGATTTCAAAATCCGGAGTTAATGCTTTGACAAAAAATTTAGCCGCAGAAACTGGAAATGGAAAAAGAGGAATTTTTGTTGATGCTGTTTGTCCTGGGCATTGTCAAACAGATATGGGAGGAATTGATGCCCCTAGAACTGCTGAACAAGGAGCAGAAACAGTTCTTTGGTTAGCTTCTAGACAAGTTAATGAGCAAACACTTACGGGTTTACTTTGGGAAGATCGCGCAATAGTTCATTGGTAAGAAGTTGAGGACAATTTGCCCCAAAACTGGTTCAATCTTTAATTAATTTTAATTAAGGTTTCCTTTACTTGAGGAGCCCTTTTGATACAAGAAATAGTTTCAAATAAATTTATCAATAATTTATTAAATGATTCTACTGTTGAAGAAATCTGGATAAATAGTCCAGGAAAAATTTTTATTGCAAGAAATGGTGTTTCTGAACTAACAAATAATGTACTAAATGAAAACGATTTAATTGTTTTACTCGAACAATTACTTAGAAATTCAGGCAGAAGATTAGACACTACACATCCATTTGTTGATGCATTTTTACCTGATGGCAGCAGGCTTCATGCAGTAATTCCTAATATTACTCAAAAATGGCCAGCAATAAATATTAGAAAATTTAAAGAATCTAGTTTAAAACTAAATGATTTATTTGAAAATAAAATGTTCTCACTTCAAACTTATAATTTTTTAAAGGAAATTAACAAATCAGCAAAAAATATAATTATAAGTGGCACTACAGGCGCTGGAAAAACGACATTTTTAAGTGCTTTATTAAACACTCTGCCAAGAAAAACTAGAATTATCACATGTGAAGAAGTATTCGAACTAAAACTTAACTCGATTGATCAAGTTTCATTACAAACTAGGGATCAAAACTTAGATTCAGTAGGTGAAATAGATTTAAGACGATTAATTAAAGAAGCGTTAAGAATGCGTCCTGATCGCTTAGTACTGGGCGAGGTAAGACAGGCAGAAGCATTGGATTTGTTAATTGCATTGAATAGCGGAATTTGCGGTATGGCCACAATTCACGCGAATTCTGCTAAAGATGCAATTAACAAACTATTTCTTCTACCCCTTTTAGGTGGACCGAATATACAAGAAGAATTCATAAAAAGAACTGTTTCAAACGTCATCAACTACGTAATTCATCTGACCAGAAGTCAAGATGGATTTAGATTTATTTCTGAAATCATTGAAATTAAACCGACAGAAAACAAAAACTATTTTGAGATTACTGACATTTTTTCGCCAAATAAACAACTTGAGCAAGTCATATGAAGGAAAAAATCATTTTTATTTTAGGTATTGCTTCTTTTTCAACAATTCTTTATTTAGCTTATAAAGATAAAAAGCTTTTTCAGGTCAAAGACATATTAAATAAATATCAAAAATATCCTTTTGAAAATAAATTGGCCGTAATTATACTTATAACTGGTTTAATTATTGGATTAATTACTAAAATTTATGTATTGATTCCAGGTTCAATAATTATTAGTCTAGTTTTTCCAAATATGCTTTTGAAAAAGAGATCAGAAAAAATAAAAGAACTAAAAATGCAACAATGGCTTTATTTTTTAGACGATATGGCAAGTGCCACAAAAGCAGGTTTTCCCATCAATGAGTCTTTGACCCAAGCGTTGAATAGTGCTGAAATTCCTTTAAAAAACGATTTATATTCGGCAATAATTGAGATAAATAGATCTAATCAAATTTCAAAAGTTATTCCAATTTTAAAAAATGACGTTACAGATGAAATAGGTAAAAATGTTATAAAAATCATCGAATTAGTACACTTTTTAGGGGCAAGTGATTTTTCTCGAATACTTTCTATTTTGTCTAATTCTAGTCGTGAGTTTCACGAATTAATAACCGAACTTAAGACAAAACAAACTTGGGTGCTAAATGGAGCCAAAGTAGCAATTACAGCTCCTTGGGTAGTTCTTTTAGCACTTTGGACTCAAGAGAATGTTAGAAATTCATATCAAACAATAAATGGTCAAATCGTTTTATTTTTAGTTGCTCTATTAGGTATTGCAGGATTTTTAGTAATGCAAAAAATAGGAAACTTAGAAATTGGAAAAAAGTAATATGAATCAATTAATCATCTTTTTCTCATTTGCAATTTTTATATGGATTCTTTTTCTAATAATAAAGTTGGACTCTATAAATATCGAAAAAAGAATTCTGCCCTACATTGACTCAAGAAGAGTAAAAAAGTCTTTTAAAAATAATCTAAGTCTCAAATTCTATTTTTTAAATAAATTTGATAATTCTGACTCTTTAATTTTAATAGATTCTGCTGAGTTTGCAGATTTATTTGCTGTTGCATTAACGTCAGGATTAAATCCAAGAAGTAGTTTAGAAAAAATAATTGATTTTGTTTCAAATGATTTTTCCCAATCATTAGAAAAAGCTTTAAAAGAAAATTCATTTGGTAAACCATTGTTTGACGCTTTGGAAGAGATGACTGATGAAAAAAATTGCAAATCTCTAAAACCTTTGATGAAACAAATATTTTTAGCCTTAGATAGAGGCACTCCATTAGCTGAAGTGACAAGGAATTTTGCCTCTGATCAAAGACTTAAACTTCGTAATTTGATTACAAGAAAAGCTGCAAAAAAAGAAATTGCAATGCTCATGCCAATTGTTTTTGTGGTTTTACCTTCAGTGTTAGCAGTAGCAATGTATCCAGCGCTAACAGTTTTACAACAACTTGGATAAGGAGACGAATGTTACAAAAATATATTTTTATTAAAAATCAATCGGGAGATGTTCCTGGCTGGGTTTTAATTACAGTTATGACAGCAGGTTTGGTTGCCGCGCTGTGGGTTGTGGCAGATACAGCATTAGCAGCAATGTTTAACAAAGCCATTGAATCTGTTTCAAAACCTTAAACGCATTCAAAGTGGATCTGCAGTAACCGGATTTTCACTGATCTTTCCACTTATTTTAGTGCTTTCTTTAATAGTTGTTCGATTCATTTTTATTGTCATAAATTATGTTTCAATTTCTCAAGTGGCAGAAAATTCAACTAGACTTGCTCGATTGGGTTACAGTGACAGTCAAATCATAACTCAAACTAAAAATATATTAGAAAATTTGAATCTGATTTTCGAT
>JBJOGR010000050.1:0-137640 GCA_046048135.1 Actinomycetota bacterium | reverse complement strand
TCTGAATCTTCCATGATTAGAAGTCGTGGACATTGCAACACCATGGGAACAGCTTCAACTATGGGTTGTGTTGCTGAAAGTTTAGGAATGACAATTCCTGGAATTGCTGGAACTCCAGCTCCTGATTCAAGACTTTTACAAACAGCTCAAGAAACCGGCAGATTAATTGTTGAAATGGTTAAGGCTGATAGAAAACCAAGTGATGTTTTAACTAAAGGATCATTTTTAAACGCAATAGTGGCACTTGCTGGAATTGGAGGCTCCACAAATGCTGTGGTGCATTTGCTCGCGATTGCAGGTCGACTTGGAATTGATTTAACTTTAGATGATTTTGATAAAACTGGATCAAAAGTTCCTTTGTTAGCAAATTTACAACCTGCAGGACAATTCTTGATGGAAGATTTCTTTAGAAGTGGTGGACTTCTGGCTCTATTAAAAGAATTGAAAGATTTACTTGATCCAAAAGCAATAACTGTGACTGGAAAAACTTTAGTAAGTTATCTCGATAATGCAGAAATTTTTGATGAAACAGTTATAAGTAAAAGAAATAAACCTTTGAAGGATTCTGCTGGAATTGTTGTATTAAAAGGAAATCTTGCACCATTAGGGGCAGTGATAAAACCTGTTGCTGCAAGTAAAGAATTACTAAAACATAAAGGTAAAGCTTTAGTGTTTGATTCAATTGAAGATTTTCATAACAGAATTGATGATCCAAATCTAGAAGTTGATAAAGATACTGTTTTAGTTTTACGAGGATGTGGTCCAAAAGGTTATCCAGGTATGCCAGAAGTTGCCAATATGCCAATGCCACAAAAACTTCTTAATCAAGGAATCAGAGATATGGTTCGAATTTGTGATGGACGTATGAGTGGAACTGCATATGGCACAGTCATTTTGCATGTTGCACCAGAAGCAGCTGCTCTTGGACCTTTGGCTTACATAAAAACAGGTGATGTTATTTCTCTAGATGTAGAAAACAGAACTTTAAATGTTGAATTAAGTGATGAAGAACTAAAGAGCAGAAAACCAAGCCAAGCAATGCTTGATTCATTAGCAAAACCAAATCGAGGTTGGCAAAAACTTTATGTTGATCATGTTTTACAAGCAGACACTGGCTGTGATTTAGATTTCCTTGTGGGATCAAGTGGTTCCCAGGTGACTCGTGAATCTCACTAAACAAAATATAGATTCTTTAGTAGCTCAACTTAAACAAAAAGATATTGATTTTGTTTCAAATAATCTATTTGATCGCTTAACTTATGCCAATGATGCATCTCACTACCTTTTAACTCCTTCAATAATCACAAAACCCAAAAAAGCTGAAGATTTATCAAATATTTTCAAAATTATTAATGCAAATAACTTAGGAGTAACTTTTCGCTCAGGTGGCACATCTTTAAGTGGCCAAGGGGTCACTGATGGATTGCTGGTGGATACTAGAAGAAATTTTAAAAACTTAGAATTATTAGATGATGGAAAAAAAGTTAGAGTTGAACCAGGTTTAACTGTTAATAGAGTTAATGCCAGTTTAAGAAAATATGGCAAAAAATTAGGTCCAGATCCAGCAAGTGAAATTGCCTGCACCATTGGTGGTGTTATAGCTAACAACTCAAGTGGCATGAGCTGTGGCACAACTTTTAATACCTACAAGACTCTTTCTTCTTTAAAGTTTGTCTTATCTTCAGGAACTTTAATTGATTCCAAAGAAATAGATGCTGATGAAAAATTAAGAATGAAAGAACCACTTATTTATGAAGGTTTAATCAATTTAAGAAAAAGAATTATTGAAAAACCTTATTTAGTTGAAAAAATCAATAAAGCCTATTCAATAAAAAACACCATGGGTTATGGGCTTAATTCATTTGTGGACTTTGAAAAACCCTTAGATATCTTGACTCATCTATTAGTAGGCAGTGAAGGAACCTTAGGTTTTATCGCAGAAGCCACTTTTAACACCATTGATTTACTCAATGAAAATGCCACCACTTTACTTCTTTTTGATGATTTAAAACAAGCCACAAAATCACTTCCTCTTTTAAAGGAAAGCAATGCCAATGTAATTGAACTTTTAGATATTTCTTCATTAAAGGTTGCCCAGCGAGAACAAATGGCAGATTTGGTATTAAAAGATTTATCTTTTTTAAATAATGCTGCCCTCTTGGTTGAATACCAAGCAAAAACAAAATCAGAACTTGAAGAATTAACAAATCTTGCCTTAAAAACTTTTCAAGAAATTGGACAATCAAACGCCACATTTCACAAAGACCAAGAAGTTAGAAACCAGCTATGGCATGCCCGAAAAGGACTTTATGCAGCAGTTGCAGGAAATAGAGCCAAAGGCACAACTGCACTTTTGGAAGATATTTCTGTGCCCATGCAAAATCTGCATCAAACAACCCTTGAATTAAGTCAATTACTAAATAAACATCAGTATTTGGATTCGGTTATCTTTGGCCATGCCAAAGATGGCAATTTGCATTTTTTACTTAATGAAAAATTTAATGATGAAAAACATTTACAAAGATACATCGATTTTACAAACGATTTAGTTGAACTAGTGCTATCTCAAGAAGGTTCATTAAAGGCAGAACATGGCACAGGTCGCATCATGGCACCTTTTGTGAAGAAACAATTTGGAGAAGAGCTTTACCAAATAATGGTTGATTTAAAGAAATTAATAGATCCTAAAAATCTACTTAATCCTGGAGTAATTATTAATGAGAATGAAAAAATCTATATAGAGAATTTAAAAACCCAAAACACTATTGATCAAGAGGTGGATAAATGTGTGGAGTGTGGTTATTGCGAAACAGTATGTCCAAGTAAAGATGTAACTTTGACTCCTCGACAAAGAATAACTTTACGAAGAGCAGAAGTAGAAGCTTTAAAAAGAAATGACCAAGAAACGTTAGATGCCATTAAGCAAAACTACGACTACCAAGCAGTTGATACCTGTGCTGTTGATGGCATGTGCCAAACTGCTTGCCCAGTACATATAAACACTGGAGATTTAGTTAAAAGACTAAGAAGTGAAAATCAAAGTAATGTTTCTCAATATTTAGGATTTATCGCGAGCAAAAATTGGGATAAAACCACAAACTTGTTATCTAACCTTTTAAGTCTTGCCCAAAAACTTCCATCTTCAATCATCCTTCCTTTAAATAAGATTGCAAGACAAATTGGCGGCAATAATTCCATGCCTTTATGGAATAAGGATTTACCTAAGGGTGGAAAACCTAGAGTGGGCAAAAAGACCGATAATCCAGATCTTCTATATTTTCCAAGCTGTACTACTTCTCTATATGGACAAGATTTAACTATTCAAAGTTTTCTTTCCCTATGCAAAAAAGCAAATTTAAATGTTTTAATTCCTGAAGATATTAATCAATTGTGTTGTGCCACTCCTTGGTCTTCTAAAGGACTAACTCAAGGCTTTGAAGAAATGGCATTAAAAACGAGTTCTTCAATAATGAAGCATTTAAATGATTCCTCAATAGAGGTAGTCTCAGATGCTTCTTCTTGTAGTCAAGGCTTACAAAACATACTTGCCAATACTTCGATAAAAACTAAAGATTTAGTTCAATTTGTAGCTGAATCGGTTTTACCGAAATTAGAAATAACTAAAAAAATATCAACTTTAGCCCTTCACCCAACTTGCTCTGGAGTTGAAATGGGCACAAATAAATACTTAAACCAAATAGCTCAAAGTATTTCGAATGAAGTTATAACTCCCCTTGATTGGTCATGTTGTGGATTTGCAGGAGATAGAGGACTTTTACATCCAGAACTCACAGAATCTGCCACAGAAAAAGAAGCTCAAGAAATAAACAAGCAAGATATTCAATATTTTGCTTCAACTAATAGGCCTTGCCAGATTGCTTTAAGTAAAGCTACCGGTAAAACCTATGTTCATATTGTTGAACTTTTAGATGAACTTAGTAGATAAAGCCTTAGCGATTACTGGACTTATTTTCTCAATAATCATCGAAGCACTAATTGGTCCAGCATTAGAAGCCTCAAGGCTTACCTCTTGATGAATTACTACTGCAGCATGCGCTATTTCTAGCAGAGAAATTGTCTTATTTCTAAGTCTTAAATAATTTGTTGCCACTAAAGCACCCAAGATTCCAGATAAAACATCTCCAGATCCAGCTGTTGCAAGATAAGTTGTGCCACTTTTAATTTCAACTACTGATTTGGCATCACAAATAATGGTGGTATTGCCTTTTAAAAGTACTGTGGTTTTAAATTCAAGGCTTGCTTTTTTCGCCCATTTCAAAGGATCTTTCTTAATCTCTGAAAGAGATACCTCAATTGAATTTGCCGTTAAAAGTTCTTGTAGTTCTTTGTAATGGGGTGTAATTATTGAATTTGTTTCAAGCCTTGTTACAAAATTGATGGCTCCTGCATCTAGTACTGTAGGTAATTTTTGGTTTAATGCTTTTTTAATCTTTCTTCTGGTTTTAAACTTTCCCCCATTTTTTTCTATCCCAGAACCTATTAGCCAGGCTTGTACTTGACTATCTTTAATCACAACTTCAGGTGATTTTTCTAAAACTAAGTAATTTAATTCTTTAATCCCAGTTAAAAAACGAACCAACCCCACACCAGTTCGAAGTGTTGCTTTAGTTGTTAAGGAAGCAGCACCCGGATAAGACTTTGATCCAGTTAAAACTCCTAAAACTCCCCTGGAATATTTATCATCATTAATGGAAGGTTCAACAAAGACTTTTTTGATTAAATTTCGATCACTTCTTTTCATATCTTCCAAGGCTACTTCATGAATAGTTACTAGACCAAAAGTGATTTTTTACAAGGTAAGTAGAATTATGGGGCTTTAAAAAACTATGAATAAAACAGATAAAAAACAGATCCGCATCGATATTTCAGCACTCAAAATATCCAAAGATTTTCGCCTGATCTTTTCAGCCGGTGTTATTTCAAATATCGGCTCGATGATGACTTATGTGGCGATGCCGTTTCAAATCAAAGAAATCACTAATTCCTATCTGTGGGTAGGAGCTGTTGGCTTAGTAGAGACCTTGCCTCTGATTATTTTTGGCCTTTATGGAGGAGTACTAGCGGATGCATTTGATAGAAAAAAACTAATCCTGATTTCAGAATTTGCAGCCATGATTGTTTCTATAGCGCTTTTAGTAAATGTTTTATCTGGATTTAATTCACCTGTTTTAATTCTTTTTCTTGCAGCAATTTTTGCAGCCACTGATGGAATTTTTAGACCAGCCGTTGATGCCACAACTCCTCAAGTTGTGCCTTATACGAATTTGCCTTCAGCAGGAGCCTTAAATTCTTTGCGTCATCAGACTGCTTCTATTGCAGGTCCCATGATTGGTGGATTGATTTTGGCCGCAGGTGGAATTGGTTTGGCCTATTTTATTGATGTTTTAACTTTTGTTATTTCTTTATTTCTTTTAATAAAAATAAATCCAGCACTTCCAAGTCATGGCGCAGAAAATCCATCACTAAAAAGAATTAAAGAAGGAATCAAATATGCCTTATCTAGAAAGGATTTATTGGGCACTTATCTAGTTGATCTTTCTGCCATGTTTTTTGCTTTTCCATATGCCCTGTTTCCTTTTGTGGCAGATGAATTAGGTGGAGCTTGGACGCTGGGATTTCTTTATGCTGCAATTCCAGCGGGTGCTTTGATGGCAACTTTGACCAGTGGTTGGTCAAATCATGTTTCAAGACATGGTCGAATCATTGCCATGGCTGCATGTGGTTGGGGATTTGGAATAATTATTTTTGGATTAGTTCATTCATTAGTTTTTGCAATCATCGGTTTGATGATTGCTGGTTTTTTTGATCAAATATCTGCCATATTTCGAGGCCTAATTTGGAACCAATCCATCCCAGATCACTTAAGAGGTCGACTTGCATCCATTGAAATGCTTAGTTATTCGGTTGGTCCCCAACTTGGTCAAGTAAGGGGTGCGTTTTTTGCACGCATTGGTGGTCTTGAATTCTCATTAATATCTGGTGGAATTCTTACAATTATTAGTTCGGTATTTTTTAGCAGTTTGTTAAAAGATTTCTATAAATATGATGTAAATACCAATGTTTTTGCAAAAAAATTAAAAGAATTTCGTGAAAAAAGTGTCAATTTTGACCCCAATATATAGATACTTTTTACAAACTATATTTAAGTAACACTCTTAACACCCCTCAAAAAACCCCCTTTGACCTGCGAAAACGCACCTTTTTTCAATTTAATTTTTTAATATTTTTTTAATTTTTTTTGTATTAAAAATGTAAAAAAATTAATAAAAAATAATTGCGACACGGCGTGTCAAAATACGCGTTACTTAATGACAATATGCATTTCTTCTGGAACGATTAGTAATTAAGAAACTTCTGTGCTTTCCGGAACAGAAGAAAACTCGCCAGGAGGAATTGTGGCAAAAAGAAGAAAAAAGGCAGCTGCTCCAAAGCGCCGTCGTAAGAAAGCAGCAAAAGCTGCTCCAAAACGTCGTCGTAAAAAAGCAGCAAAGAAAGCAGCACCAAAGCGCCGTCGTAAAAAAGCAGCAAAAGCAGCTCCAAAACGTCGTCGTCGTAAAAAAGCTGCATAACCTTTTTAGGTTTGCTAAAAAAACCCCGGGCTTAAATGCCCCGGGGTTTTTTATTTGATATTCAAAAAATTTATATCTTAAGAATTTCTTCGGAGAAAGATCGCCCAAACTCCACAACTAAATGAGAACAATCCCATAAACCTGGCACCACTGCCTATAGGTAAAGCAAATAACCAAGCACCTGCAAAGATGGCAAGTATTGCAAATATGAAAGTAAGGATTCTTGACCATAGTTTATTTTTTATAAATGAGAATCCAACCGCAATTGGACCCACAGCCAAGGTTGTAAACACAACAAGTGCTGCAATTAGCGCTAAAGACTCCATTGAAGTAGTCTAAATATAAATGAAAAAAATTACTATCTTATTATTAGCAATTTTTCCTTTATTTGTAGGACTTTTTCAAGCCCCGGCAAATGCGGTTGTTGGCGGAACTGATGCCACGGGTTCAGGTTTCGTGGTTGCTATCAGAGTTGATCTTGGTGGAAATTTACAAACAGCCTGCACAGGCGGACTTTGGAAACCAAAGATTGTAGTGACTGCTGCTCACTGTGTAGTTGAAGAAGGAACAAGCAATGTCTTCCCTGCTTCAAATGTGAATGTATATAGTCAAGGTGCAAATCTTTCAACTTCCAGACCAGTTGCAAAAGCTACTGCCATAATTTTGACCTCTGGCTACACCAATTCAAAAACAGGATTTGTAGAAGCAAACGATATTGCATTTCTAGTTTTAGATAAAGAAATTGGAATTCCTTTAGTTACAAGACTTGCCAGTGAATCAGAGGTAGCAGCTGCAACCTTGAATGGAAAAAAATTAAACTTTTTCGGCTATGGCCAGACTTCTAAAGAAAGTGATGTCTCTCTTATTCCCTTAACACTTGGCCAAACCCCATTTCAATTTTTAGGGGCAAGAACTTATGTTTATGCCCGAACTGCAAAAGATGCAGGAGCATGTTTTGGAGACAGTGGCGGGCCAGTCATTCTTTCCACTGCTACAGAAAATTTGCTAGTAGGACCAGTTGCAGGTGGAAGTGGGACCCCTTGCTATCCAGAAATCAAAACCCGGGCAGTTTTATCTTTGGTAGCAAGTAACTTTTCTGCGTTAGCTAAAACTGCATTAGAAACTGCGGGATATTCACCAGATGAAGCCATAACTGCTGCTAGACCTAGTTTTAAAAAAGGGACTTTTTCTGCTAGAACCACAGTTAAAAGATTGGGTCTTAAAGTTGCTTCCTCAACCAGTGTCAGATTTGTAGGAGTAAGAGCTAAACCAAAGGGTGCCTGTGTTGCAACTGCTTCAAGTGTGATTGTTAAGTCAAAAGGAACCTGTACTTTAACTATTACTATGAAAAAATCTGGCAAAACTGCAAGGACTGCTAAAACAACTTTTAATGTTGGCTAAGTTTTAACTAATGAATTATAGAAGCGTTCCAGCACACATAACAAAACCTGAATACGTGGGTAAAAAAGCACCTGCCCCCTATCAAGGTTCAGATGTGCAAACTAGTGAAGTAATAGAAAAAATGAAAATCGCTGGCACAATTGCTGCTGATGCTATGCATTTAGCTGGCAAGAGTATTAAACCTGGCATGACCACAGACAAGTTAGATGAAATAGTGCACGAATATATCTGTGACCATGATGCGTATCCATCCACTCTTGGCTATCGAGGATTTCCTAAATCCCTATGCACATCTATCAATGAAGTTATTTGCCACGGAATTCCTTCAAACCAAATAATTAAGGAAGGAGACATAATCAATCTTGATGTCACAGCTTTTAAAGATGGGGTACATGGAGACACTAATTACACGTTTCTTGTAGGAGAAGTAAGAGAAGAAGTAAAACTATTAGTGGAAAGAACCAAAGAATCACTTGATCGAGCAATCCAAGCAGTTGCACCTGGGCGACCTATAAATGTGATTGGTCGAGTTATTGAAAGTTATGCCAAAAGATTTAATTACGGAGTAGTTAGAGATTTCACAGGACATGGAGTCCATACTCATTTTCATTCTGGATTAGTAATTCCTCATTATGACGATCCAACAAGTAATCAACTTATGCAAGAAGGAATGACCTTCACCATTGAACCGATGCTTAATTTAGGCACCCACGATTACGACATGTTGGATGATGGTTGGACCGTTTTGACTAAGGATAGAAAGATTTCTGCCCAATTTGAACACACATTAGTTGTGACAAAAACTGGGGCAGAAATCTTAACTTTGCCTAGTATTGACCTATGAACATTCCTAAACATTTAGAGTATGCCCACTCTAAGATTGCCGATGTTTTAGATTTTCCAAAACCTGGAATTGTCTTTAAAGATATAACCCCAGTTTTGCAAGATGAAAAAGCCTTTAATGATGTTTTGGATGATCTATCAACCCAATTAAATGGCGCAACAAAAATTGCAGGTATTGAATCTCGTGGATTTATTTTCGCATCAGCTTTAGCTGCTAGAAATAATTTAGGTTTAGTTCTTTTTAGAAAACCAGGAAAATTACCTAGACAAACCCATGTTGTTAAATACGAATTGGAATATGGATTCGATTCACTTGAAGTTCATACCGATGCCATAAATAATTCAGATTCAGTTTTTATTGTTGATGATGTTTTAGCAACTGGTGGCACAATGTGGGCGGCTACAGAATTGGTGAAGAAATCTGGTGGCAAAGTTGCAAATTGTGCTGTTTTTATTGAAATTTCTGCGTTAAATGGTCGCACTCGCCTATCTTCAATACCAGTTCATTCAAGCATCATCATCTAAGTTCTTTTAATAGAAAAACAATTAAAGGAGTTTTAAATGAAAAATGCCACTTCTCGTTTGATGGCAGAATTTATCGGAACTTTCACTCTTGTTCTTTTTGGTGCAGGTGTGGTATTAAGTGGTGGAGATTTAGCAGCTATTGCGCTTGCAAATGGTTTTGCAATTTTAATTTCAGTTGCAGCATTTAGACACATTTCAGGTGCTGCATTTAATCCAGCAGTAACTATTGCTTTATGGGCAACTAGAAGAATGCCAGCACTTGATGCAATTAGTTATGTAGTGGCTCAATTACTTGGTGGTTTAGTTGCAGCAGTTTTTCTAAAAGCAGCTTATGGAAGTTATGCCCAAACAGTAGGAGTTCCAACTCTTGCTCAACCAATTGCACCTGTTTATGGTGTTGTAATTGAAGTGTTTACCACTTTTATTTTGATGATGGTAATTATGGGAACTGCAATTGATGGTCGAAGCACTTTCAATGGTGTAGCAGGAATTCCAATCGGTTTCGCAGTTGCTGCAGGAATTTTATTCTCAGGACCTCTTACAGGTGGTGCCATGAACCCAGCACGTTGGTTTGGTCCAGCTGTTGCAAGTGGTCAATTAACTAACTTTTGGATCTGGATTGTTGGACCAATAGTTGGTGCATTACTAGCAGCCTTTATCTACGACGTTGTTGTTAAACCAAAGAAGTAAATAAGACATAATTAAAGCATGTTTAATTGGCCAGCGGACACTTTAACGCTGGCCATTGACATTGGTGGTTCTGGAATAAAAGCAAGTGTCATCAATAAAGATGGCGAAATGATTTGCGAACGAATTCGCATGGAAACTCCTTATCCTTCTCATCCTAAAGGTTTTAGTGAAGTTGTGGCAGATTTTGTTAAAGATTTACCAAAAGCCCAACGTGCCAGTGTTGGTTTTCCAGGTTTAGTTCGAAGTGGTGTTGTGGTTATGGTTCCTTCTCTTTCTAGAAGAGTTAAAGATGGACCAAAGGATCCAGAATTAGCAAAAGCTTGGTCAAATTTTGATTTACAAACTCCAATGGCAAATGCATTAGCAATACCTACCAAAGTTGCAAATGATGCAGATATTCAAGGAGCAGCAGTTATTTCTGGAAAAGGTTTGGAATTTGTTATGACACTTGGAACTGGTGTCGGTACAGCACTTTTTCAAAATGGAATTCTTCTTCCCCATTTAGAACTAGGACATGCTCCTTTTAGACAAAGTGAAGAATTTGAAGAACAAATTGGAAATGCTGCAAGAGAACGAATCGGTGTTGAAAGATGGACCAAAAGAGTTATAAAAGCAATTGCTAAATATGATCAATTTCTTTATTACGATCACTGCTACGTAGGTGGCGGAAATGCTAAACACTTAAAAGGAATTGATTTAGGACCTAAAGTTACTCGTGTCAGCAATAAAGCTGGAATTTATGGTGGAGCAAGAATTTGGGATTTAGAAGCTAGTTAAAACTAGTCGTCGTCACCTTCGTTTTCCTTGTTGTAATTTTCTTGTTGATTTATTTGTGCTGCCACATCTGGAACAGAAGTTAATTCTTGATTTAGTTGACCAATTTTAAACTCACTAAGTTCTTTATTTGGTCGTCTCTCCATTCCATGTTGTGAAGTAAATGCGCTAGTGCCATCAAGACCACATAAATTCTTAATGTTTCCTACTCCACCTGGATGTAGCATCACATAGGAAGTCAAATTGTAAACTTCATTATTTACAATCGTCCAACAATCATTTTCTGTGTTATGTTTAGCGACTTCTTCAATGCTCAATATTATTATTGAATTGGTATCTGTATTTTGTTCATTTACTGGTTTAGATTGGGATTGTGCAGGTGGATTAATTTTTTCTTTCCAAGTTGCTTCTGCTCCAGAGTGTCCTACTAAAACTGTGAATACTAATGTGGCTATTGCCAATAAAACTGAAATAGAACCAATAATTTTTGAAACTACTTTGTTATCACTTTTTTGCAAATAAAACCAAACCAAACTTGTTACAAATAGCCCTAGAGCTATTAAAACTAAATTCTCACCTAATTCTGCGTGAGGAAATGGAGTGCCCACTCTTATAGACAAGGCCTCGCCTGATTGTTTGGCTATGAATGATGAGACGAAACCGATTCCCAGTCCAACTTGAATCAAAAAGCCATATTTAATCCTAATTTTTTCAAAAAAGAAAGCCGCAATTAGCGCAAGAGAAAACACAGGCAAGAAAATGACCACTACGTGATCAATTAGGGGGTGAAGAGGTAAACCAAAGAATAAATCAAATATTTTTTCCATTTTTTCCATTAAATCAGAGTCACCTGAGTGACTTCTAAATCAACCTTAAAGTTGTCTTAATGTTCTAATTTTGAAACGTTTTCCAACTGATCCGGTGATATTTAGTTGGACCAAGTCTTTTTATTGCCCACAAATGCTCAGGGGCGGCATAGCCTTTGTTTTCATGCCATAAATAGTCAGGAAATTCTTCACTTAATTCATTCATAACTTGATCCCGAGCTACTTTTGCCACTATGGATGCTGCTGCAACACTGGAGCAACTTAAATCTGCTTTTATGAGATTTATGATCTTCATATTCGCTGAAATTGGTCCATCATCAACAACTTCGTCAAAAATATCTAAAGTTTCTTTTTCCGGCATCAGCCAATTGTGTTTCCCATCAAGAATTAAATAATCAGGTTTATTTTCTAACGCACTTAACGCACGTCTTCCTGCTCTTCTTAATGCTCTAGTTAACCCAATTTCATCAATTTCACTATTACTAGCGTGGCCCACACTATGTTCTAAAACCCAAGATTTAACTTTGGGTAATAAATCTTCTCGTTCTTGTTTGGTTAATTCTTTTGAATCAGTTAAGCCAACTGGTGATAATTCTTCATCTGCTAATTCTTGATTTAATACAGTTACTCCAACATAAACAGGTCCTGCAAGACAACCTCTGCCAACTTCATCCATACCTGCAACTAGTTTTGCCCCTTTAGAAAATAGGGTTTTTTCTAATTCAAGATTAGTTTTATTTTTTTTAGTTCTTGGCATCAGGAATTAAATTGAAACTATCAGGAATCTTTAATGTCGAAAATCTTGAAAAAGGCCAAATTCTTAAATTAACTGTTCCAACAATATTTTTCTCAGGAACTGTGCCATAAGCAGTCTCTAAATGAAATCTTGAATCCCTGCTATCTGGTCTGTTATCTCCCATTACGAAAACTCTTTTTTCAGGAACTGTGATATCAAATTCAACTTGATTAGTTTCAGCATCAGGCTTTATAAAGGATTCATCATTTAACTCAACACCATTTATGAGTATTCGATTATTTTCTGAACAACATTTAACATTATCGCCACCAATTCCAATAACTCTTTTTACTAAATCATCACCTGCATCAGATGGAAGTAATCCCACAACGCTTAAGAAATGTAGAAAGAAATTTCTATTTGATTCATATTCTGGTAACCAGTCCCCTGGATCTTTGAAAACTACAATTTCACCACGTTTAATATCTGTAAATGGTTTAGTAACTTTTGTGGCAACTATTCGATCCTGCAAAAGTAAAGTATCTTCCATTGAAGCAGAAGGTACATAAAAAACTTGGAATAGAAATATTCTTACTAAAGATGAAAGAATTAAAGCTATTCCAACAGTGATCAGCAGTTCTCTAACTGCTGCCCAAAGGGTGCGCAAAGTTATTGTTTGTCTGCTTCAGGATTAGCTTCAGCAGAATCTGTTGCAGCAGGTGCTGCTTCAGCAGGAGTTTCACTTACAGCAACTTCCTCTTTTGCTGCAGGTGTTTCAACCTTTGCTTCAACTTTTTCTGGTGCTACTTCTTCAGCTGTTTCTTCAACTGCTACTTCAATATCTTCTTCAGTAACAACTGCTGCAGCTAAATCGCCACGACGTTCTTTAATCTTGGAAGCTTTACCTCTTAATTCGCGTAAGAAATAAAGTTTGCCACGACGAACATCGCCGCGTGAAACAATTTCAATTTTTTCAATAGTTGGAGCATTTACCGGAAATGTTCTTTCCACACCTGTTCCAAATGAAACTTTTCTAACTGTAAAAGATTCAGAAACTCCATGACCAGATCGAGAAATTACAACTCCTTGGAAAATCTGGATACGAGAACGGTTTCCTTCAATAACTCTTACGTGAACTTTAACTGTGTCACCAGTTCTAAAATCTGGGACTGATTTTTTTAAGGATTTCTTATTTAAAGCATCTAATTTATTCATGATTATTTATCTACTTTCATCTGCAACGCTCACAGGTCGTTCAGTCTTGCTAGTTTGGATCCGGATTTCTAAAACTTAACAATTCTCTAAATATTCCCCTGTGGCGAAATATTTATACAAACCAATCCGGTGAGAGGACCTATTCTGCCAAAAACTAAGACTATGGGGCTAAGTCGGGTCTATTTAGCCTCGTACGCTTTCTAGCCTCCTCGAGGCGATATTGGGTAATTTTTTCATGATCTCCACTGAGCAATACTTCTGGAACATCAAGGCCTCTCCAGGTCTCAGGTCGAGTAAAAACTGGTCCTTCAATGAGTTTTTCCATAGAACCTGATGCAAAAGAATCATCTTTTACTGAATCATCATTGCCTAAAACTCCTGGAATTAATCGTGATATTGCTTCTAGCATCACAATGGAAGCAACTTCTCCTCCAGCTAAAACATAATCTCCAATACTTATTTCTCTTACTTCTTTAACTCGATTATCAGTTTTGTAATAATCAACAACTCTTGAATCAATTCCTTCGTACCGACCATTTATAAAAATTAAATGCTCTTGACTTGATAACTCTTGAGCTATTTTTTGGGTGAAGACTTTTCCAGATGGCGTTGGCACTACTAAAACTGGTTTAGTTTTAGAGCTTTCTAATACTGAATCGATTGCTAATCCCCATACATCTGCTTTCATCACCATGCCAGGTCCGCCACCATAGGGTGCATCATCAACCGTTTTGTGTTTATCTTGAGTGAAATCCCTTAAATCATGAATATTAATTTTTAAAATTCCAGATTCTTGAGCTTTTCCTAATAATGAAAGATTTAGGCTTTTAAAATAATCTGGAAAGATACTTATTAAATCAATTTGCATCAATTGCATTTTCCTCATCAAAAAGCCCAACTGGTGGATCCATTGTTACTAGTTTTTCTTCTAGATCAACGTTTGTAACAATTTGTTTTACAAATGGGACTAAAACTTCCTTTTTTTCTTTTGTTTCTACTACCAATAAATCTTGGGCAAGACCGGTTATTACTTCTTTAATTTGGCCTAAGTCTTTATTGTTTTTATCAGCCACCGTTAATCCTGCTAATTGAAATTCATAATATTGATCTTTTTTTGTCTCGATTTTATTTGGATCTATTTGAATCATTAAAGTTTTACCTTTAATTTCATTTGCAAGATCTCGATCAGTAATTTCTTCAAATTTAACAAGCATTTTTTCTTGATGCCACCTAGAAGATAAAACTGTTAATTGATTTTTACTATCTTTTATAAAAAGTTTGGAACCTTTTGCAAATCTAATATCTGGTTCATCAGTTCTAACTTCAACACTTATTTCTCCATGGACTCCATGTGGTCGACCAAGTCGACCCACAACTAAATCCATTTTGTTTTTAAGATTTAAGCGTCAACGTCAACAAAATCAATGCGAGTAGGTTTTCCACCTTGTAGCGCATTAATTACTGTTCTAATTGCAGTAGCGGTTCGACCATTTCTACCAATTACTCGGCCTAGATCTTCACCGTTTACTGTAACTTCTAATGTGTTTCCGCGCTTAGTTGTTTTATTAGAAACTGAAACATCATCTGGATGATCAACAATTCCTTTAACTAAATGTTCTAATGCATCTTCAATCATTTTAAGCTTGTGCCTCTTCAGTTTTTACTTCTTCTGCTGGAGTCTCTGCTGCTGGTTCTTCAACTTTTACTTCTTCAGTAGCAGTTACAGTTTCAGCTGGAACTTCTTCTGCTTTAACTTGTTCAACTTTTGGTTCTTCTTTAGGTGCTTCTACTTTTTCAACTTTTGGTTTTGGATTCTTTGCTTCTTCTTCTCTTGCCGCAACATTTTCTTTCAATGCTTTTTCATAAATTGCATGATGATCTGCTTTTGCAGGAGCAAGTTTAACTTTGCTTGCAGTATCTTTTTCACCTTTGAATTTTTGCCAGTCACCAGTTAGTTTTAGAAGTGCTACAACAGGTTCTGTTGCTTGAGCTCCAACACTTAGCCAATATGCAACGCGATCCGCATCAATTCTTATAACTGATGGTTCTTCTTTAGGTTGATAAATTCCAATTTCTTCAATGGCTCGACCATTGCGAGCAGTGCGAGAATCAGCAACTACGACGCGATACATCGGTTGGTGGATTTTTCCTAAGCGTTTTAATTTGATTTTTACGGCCACTATTTATCTTTCGTGTTGGAGGGCTTGAAACCCTATGATTAAGCCCTAGTCTTTCATTATCTTCTCTTCGACACCCCAAAGGATCTATCATATAGAACTTATATGTTCTGTATACTGGGGTAATGGACTTAGATTTAGAGAATTTAAGGCTTCGTATGAGGCTAACTCAATCAGAATTAGCTAATCAACTTCAAGTTAGCCAAAGAAGAGTATCGGCTATTGAGAATGGCCCAGACATACAACTAAGCACTCTCAAAAAATATGTGGAGGCTTTAGGTGCAAATCTAGAAGTAAACGCCATTATGCGTGGGGAAAGAATCCCAATACTGCTTGATTAGTTATTGATTATTTGTTTTTTTTCAAGTTTTTCTGAGAAAATGAGTTATGAATACTTCAACTGAAAGATATGCAGAAATTCACGAAGCTCATCGAATTCATATACGAGCTACAGCCATCATGGTGTTTGTTATTTACTGGTTGATGGTCTTTACTTATCCAAATTTCTTTATTTTTAGACCCAATGAAGAAACTGAAGTTTTAAGACAAGTTGCATTATGGCTTTGTCTAATCGGTTGGCTTCTTGCAGCTATTGCCACACCAATTTTACTCTTAGCAGCATCCGGAGGAAATAAACTTTCACTAAAATTTATTCCCTTAACTGCTATGTGGTGGCCTGCTTCATTAATTTTTTCTCAAATTACAGTTATATATTTAACTGGAGAAAGCTATATAAATTACTTGGTTGATTATCCAATATTTCTCATAACTGATGTAGCAATTCCGGTACTAGTTATGTGGAAATGGAGTCAGCTCAAAGAGTCAGTAACAATGGTTTCAAATAATTAAGTAGCAGTAATGCCAGCTCATAATAAAAAAGTAAACAATAAATCGTTTACAAAATTTTATTTTGTGCTGGCAACAATAATTGGTTCAGCTATTACTTTTTTAATTCTCACTTACTCTTTTGGTTTAAATGGTTACATTCAGCCCATCCTAAATACTTTTTCACCAAAAACCGAAACATCAAATACTCAATCAAATAATTCAGAAGAAGACTTTTCAGATAGTTTAATTGAAGAATCAAAATCTGAAATTTTAATTGGGCCAGCAGGGCCTATTGGACCAAAAGGTGAAAAAGGAGAAAAAGGAGATCCAGGTACAACAGGTAAACCGGGAAAGACTGGTCCTGTTGGACCAAGTGGGCCAACAGGTCCAACAGGATCAAGTGGGCCAACAGGTCCAACAGGATCAAGTGGTGCAACAGGACCAACAGGTGCAAGTGGTGCAACAGGAGCTAAAGGTGAAACAGGAGCACAAGGTCCAGTAGGACCAATCGGTCCAAGTGGACCACCAGGACCAGCAGGTGACAAAGGTGAAAAGGGAGATCCAGGAACTACAACCTATGGTTATCGTGGTTCGTTCATTGACACAACAACACAAACTCAATCTTCAATCAATACACCAAAAGCAATGGAATTAAATACCACTAACGCTTTAGAAACAAGTGGTGTAAGTATTGCAAATAATTCTGAGGCAAGGCCAACGAGAATTACTGTGGCAAATAGTGGAACATATAACCTTCAATTTTCTGCTCAATTTGAAAGATCTTCAGGACATAAGGGCACAACAAATGCTGAAATTTGGCTAAGAAAAATGGATACAAATGTTGAAATGTCGAACACAAAAATTACATTAACTGGAAATGAAGATGCTGCAAAAACTGTTGCGGCTTGGAATTTTCTCGTAAGCCTTCAAGCAAATCAATATGTTGAATTAATGTGGTCAGTTGATGATATTCGAATGCAGATGCCAACAATTGCTTCTGGTTTAAGTGGACCTGGAATTCCTTCTTTAATATTAACACTTACTCAAGTTGGTTAGTTCGATAATTTTATAATTTAAAACCAGAACCCATTTGATCTTCATGATCAATCTTGATTCCTTTTTCTTCTAATGCACGTTTTGCAGGATTACCACTTCGTCTTGCCCCTTTACCTGGTTTTTGTTTCTTTTGCTGTTTAACAAATGTTGCACCCCCAAAACCTGGCATCCCGCCTGCAAGTTGAGCTCTTTTCATCATTTTTTGTGCTTCTTGAAAACGGTTAATTAGTGAATTTATATCTTTAACTTCAACACCTGCTCCTTGCGCAATCTTTACTTTTCGCTCTGCTGAAATTGTTTTGGGGTTTTGTCTTTCCTCAGGTTTCATTGATTGAATAATTGCCTCAACTCTGGTTACTTCCTTGTCATCAAAATTCTCTATTTGTTTCTTAGCTTGTGCCATTCCAGGAAGCATGCCTAGCATTTTTGACATTGAACCCATTTTTTTTATTGATTGCAATTGTTCTAAGAAATCATCTAGAGTAAATGATTCACCACTTGTTAATTTTGCTTCAAATCTTTCTCGTTGTTCTTTATCAAATGCTTCTTCTGCTTTTTCAATTAAAGTTAAAACATCACCCATATCAAGAATTCGATTTGCAAGTCGCTCTGGATAGAAAATGTCAAAATCATCTAATTTTTCACCATTGGATGCAAACATCACAGGTTTACCTGTGATTGCTCTTAATGAAAGTGCTGCACCACCTCTGGCATCGCCATCAAGTTTGGTTAAAACAATGCCATCAAAACCCACTTTGTCTAAAAAGTTTTGCGCAGTAACTACAGAATCTTGACCAATCATTGAATCAATAACTAATAGTGTTTCTTGAGGATTAACTGCTTTTCTTATTTGATGAGCCTGCTTTGTTAATTCATCATCTATAGCAAGTCGACCTGCAGTATCAATGATGACAAAATCGTATAAATTTTTGTTTGCAAAATCCAAAGAATCTTTTGAGACTCTTACCGGATCTCCTACCCCATTTCCTGGTTCTGGAGCAAATACTTGAACACCAGCTTGTGTACCGACGATTTTTAATTGATCAACAGCATTTGGTCTTTGTAAATCTGCTGCAACTAGAAGTGGAGTGTGACCATTTTTAACTAAATGTTTAGCAAGTTTTGCTGCCAATGTTGTTTTACCAGCACCTTGTAAACCAAGAAGCATTAATACTGTTGGACCAGTTTTAGCAAAAGTTAATCTTCTTGCATCTCCACCTAAAATATTTACTAATTCTTGGTGAACAATTTTTACAACTTGTTGAGCAGGATTTAAAGATTGGGAAACTTCTGAACCAAGGGATTGAACTTTTATTTTTTCGCAAAAATCATTTGCCACACTTAGTGCTACATCTGCCTCTAAAAGGGCAGTTCTAATCTCTTTAACTGTGTCTTCGATGTCTTTTTCGGATAAACGACCTTTAGTGCGTAAAGACTTAAAGGTTGAATTTAGATGATCAGACAGTTGTTGGAACATGATTGCAAGCGTAGTCAAGGGCTTGAATCAAACTAGCCATGCGCTCTTGACTTAATACTTGGCCAGAAGGCTCCCTTACATAAAAGACATCCACTACTTCTGAGCCCAACGTTTCAACTATGGCGGCATGTATATCAACCCCATTTTTAGCTATCTCATTTGCAATTTTGCTTAGAAAACCTGGTTCATCATGAGCCCTTACTTCAAATACAGAAGATGTGGAGCTGACATTTTTTAATTCAATTATTTTGGCTTTAGCAGTATTGGTTGGTTTTGGAAGATATTCTGCTTTAGCTTTTAATTTTTCGTCCAAATTTATACTTCCCTTTAAAGCAAGATTCAAAGTTTGAGATATTTGCGCAGTAGATACAAGGTCTCCAAATAATGAGTTGACTCTCCAAGTTGTAACAGCTTTTTTACCAATAGTTTCAGTTCTTGCACTTCGAACTAAAAGTTTTTCTAAAGATAAAACTCCTGCAATTAATCCCAGTAGTCCAGTTTGATCATCGGTAATAATTGTTAAGGAAATTCCTTCTGGAATTTCCTTCATTTCTAAGACGAGATCATCTTTTCTGTTTACTAAATCTTGTTTCTCTTCACTTAAATGAGGATTAATTTCAAGCTTTACTCCCCTGATTTGATTCCTAACTTTTTCAACTAACTCTTTTATTAGTTGCTGTCTCCACTCACTACTTGCCAGAGGACCAGTGGCAAACATATCGGCAAGAGTTAAGTAATAAAGAAGGTTAAGGAATGTTTCATTTTCAACAATTTTTGCAACACTACTTATCGTTAAAGGATCTTCTAAATCTCTTTTAGTAGCAAATTCTGGAAGAAGTAAATGGTGTTGAACAAGTTTTACTAATATTTTTGAATCATCTTGATTAAATCCAAGACTTGGAGCAAGTTTTTGAATTATCTCTGCACCTTCGTCAGAATGATCTTTGTTTCCACCTTTTCCAATATCGTGAAAAAAAGATCCAACTAACAATAAATCAGGTCTTGAAACTTCTCGGGTGTAATTATTTGCATAAATTGCTGTTTCTAAAAGATGTCTATCAACTGTAAATGAATGAATTTGGCTGTTTTGAGGACATCCTCGAACTCGACTCCAAATGGGAAACCAAATATCTATTAGCCCTGCGAAATCTAAAGATTCCCATGTAGAAATTAAATGTCTACCAGATCCAAGTAAAGAAATAAATGCATCTTTTGCTTCTTGGTTCCAGGGATTTACTAAGGGTTTTGCTTCTTTAACAATTCTTTCTAAAGTATGTTCTGCGATAAATAATCCTGCTTGAGAACTTGCCGCAGCAAGTCTTAAGCCCAAGGTTTCATCAAGTGAAATTTTTGATTCTTTTGCTAAAACAACTTCATTATCTTGAATCACTACCCCATCAACTAAAGGTTTTCTATTTTCGGTTTTTAGTCTTTTAATTAAGCCTGATTTTGTAATCATTGAATTAACTTTGTGCCAGATAACATCACTGTGGTGAGCAATAACTTTTCCAGAATATGAAACTTTTCTGATTAATTGGTCAGCATCTTTTAAATTCAATAGTTGAGAAACACTAGCTTGTTCTTGTCTAATTAATTTGTCACTGGGTTTTTCTAACACATTGTGCAAAGCATCTCTTACATCTTGAAGGATCTGACTATTTTCATCCAATATTTTTTTAGGAATATCTATTTTCCAAGTAGCAGCAATAGCTCTTAAAATTGTAATATCTCTTAACCCACCATAAGACTCTTTTAAATCTGGCTCAATTAACTGAGAAAGTTCCCCCTGTTTTTCTTTTCGTTCTTTTACTTGTTCATAAAGTTCTTTAAGTCTTTTATCCGCAAATGCTCTCCAATCTTGCAAAACTGAAGAACTAATTTTATTAACTAAATCTTCATTTCCAGCAATAGTTCTAGCATCTAACCAACCCAAAACCACAGCCAAATCTAAAGATGCAAGCTTTCTTACTTCAGCAGCAGTTCTAACTGAGTGGTCTAACTTGATACCTAAATCCCAAATTGGATACCAAAGCTTCTCTGCTATTTCATCTATTTTGTAGTCTTTTTCATGAACTAAAACTAAATCTAAATCTGATCCAAGAGTTAAATCTTGTCTGCCATTTGCACCAACACCAACTAATGCCACCTTGCCATAATCTTCTTTTCTTACAGCGTTATTAAAAAGATTTATTAAATATCTGTCAGTAATTTGTGACAAATGTAAACGTCGTGCTGCTCCAATTGGAGCAGCACGTAACGCTTTTCTTTCTTGTAAATAGTCCACTAAATAGCTTCGGAGCCGTGTTCACCTGTTCTGACTCTTACAACATCTTCCACAGGTATAACCCAAACTTTTCCATCGCCGATCTTTCCTGTTTTTGCGGCACTTACAATCGCCTCAACAACTTTTGAAACATCAGAATCATTTACTAAAGCTTCGATTCTGACTTTTGGAACAAGATCAACGGTGTATTCAGCGCCACGATAAACCTCGACGTGACCACCTTGTCTGCCATAACCTGCAGCATCAGACACAGTCATACCTTTTATTCCTTGTGACTGAAGTGCAGCTTTTACATCTTCAACTTTGAAAGGTTTAACTATTGCAGTTACTAGTTTCATGCGCTTACTCCTTTGCTTGAACCTTTAGAACTATCAACTAAGTCGTAAGCAGTTTCTGCTTGCAACGCAATGTCTACACCTTCTAATTCTTCATCTTTTGTAACTCGAAATCCAAGAGTTGCAGTCAAGATTTTAGCAATTAGATAAGTGACAACAAATGAGAAAATCATGACGATTAAAGCAGCTTCAATTTGAATAATTAATTGAGAGATACCACCGCCATAAAATAGCCCATTAACACTTAGTTCGTTTACTTTGGTTGTGCCAAATAATCCGATTAAAATTGTTCCAACTAATCCGCCAACTAAATGCACACCAACTACATCTAGTGAGTCGTCATAACCAAATCGATATTTAAGCCCTACTGCCAAAGCTGTTACTGCTCCAGCAATCAAACCAATCAGTAAAGCACCAAATGTGTCTACGAATGCACAAGCTGGAGTTATAGCAACAAGTCCTGCCACAATTCCAGAGGCTGCACCAAGAGATGTTGCATGACCATCGCGCAATCTTTCAACAAGAAGCCAGCCTGCAACAGATGCACATGTTGCACTAAAAGTGTTAACAAAGGCAACTGCTGCTAAACCATTTGAACCAAGAGAAGATCCGGCATTAAAACCAAACCAACCAAACCAGAGCAAACTTGCACCAATCATTACTAAAGGAAGGTTAGATGGTCTAAGAAGCATTTTTCCAAAACCAATTCTTTTTCCTAAAACAAGAGCAAGTGCTAAACCTGCTGCACCTGCATTGATATGCACTGCAGTTCCTCCAGCAAAATCAAGTGCTTTTAGTTTTGTGGCTATAAATCCACCACCATTTGCTTCTAGATCACCGAAATAAAACACTGCACGAGCAACTGGCAAATAAACAATTGTTACCCAGATAGCTGAGAAAACTAACCAAGTACCAAATTTTGCTCTATCTGCTATTGCACCTGAGATAAGTGCAACTGTGATAACTGCAAACATCGCTTGAAAAGCAATAAATGCACCTGCTGGAATTGGATAATAAGCTCCATTAATTGCTAAAGCTGAAGTGTTTAATAAACCATTTAATCCAAAATAAGTTCCAGGGTTTCCTAAGAAACTTCCAGAATCTAACGCTGGACCAAATGCTAAAGAGTAACCAAAGGTTACCCAAATTATTCCTACGACAAAAAGTGCACCAAATGACATCATCATCATGTTTAATGTTGATTTGGCGCGAACCATTCCACCGTAGAAGAGTGCTAAACCAGGCACAGTCATTAATAAGACAAGTGCTGCGCTGATTAACACCCAAGCGGTATCTCCTGCACTAATTTCAGGCATTAAAAAATCACATCCTTTAATGTTTCTATTTTTGGGATTTCGCGCCTTTGCGAAACTATTAAAGAAACCTTGCCTGGTTAAAGTTTCAAATATTGATAAGTGGTGTTACAAAAATGTTAAATCTTGCATCAAATGTGGTGCTCGTAGTGAGGGGTTGGCGGTACTCGAAGACATAAATAGATCAGCGGTTGCCTTATTGCAGGCTGTGGGAATGTTTTTTAGTACAGCAATGCGAAGTAAAGCTTTTACATCTGGATCGTGCGGCTGCGGCTCTAGTGGATCCCAAAAAAAGACCAATAAATCAATTTTTCTTTCAACCATGAGTGCACCGATTTGAATATCTCCTCCAAGGGGTCCACTCTCAAAACTCGTTACTTTTAAACCAGTTTCGTTTTGAATTAATCTACCTGTTGTCCCTGTTGCCAAAATGTTATACGAGGTTAAAGCTCTTTTATTTGTTAGAGCCCAATCTAAAATTTCACTTTTCTTACCATCATGAGCAATCAATGCAATAGATTTATTAAACATGGTTTAATTATAATTTTCTAAAATAACAATATAATTAAGTCTAAATAGACATCAGATTAAATTAAGCGTTCTTTTGTGTAAACCAAACATGCTCTAATAAATATTCTTTTTCAGATTCGTTATTAAATTGTTCTTTGAAAGCTCTTAATTTTTCCTCAAAAAGCTCTTCAAGCACATATTCCATGAATACTTTCAATCTGATGGCGTATTCTTTAGATTTTGATCCACTTTTTAGAACTTCTTTAATTATCAAATACATAAGTGCAGGAAATAGATCTATACTTCTTCTTCCGAGCCACTTTAAAGCATTTGTGATAAGCCAAAATGATCTCGAGATTTTAGAGGCTTCACTTGTAATTGGCAATTTAACTTTTGATCTTCTTGGTAAAGACAATTCTCTTCTTACAATATCTGCAATTAGTTGATGCCCAATTGGACTTGGATGCATTCTGTCAATATGCCAATTTATTTTATCGTAAACATTATCTCGATTGATCGTCTCTATAATAAAAGCATCACTTTTGGTTCCAACCCAACGAATAGCTGCATTTATTTGAAGCACACGCTCCATCAAAACTTTTTTAATTACTTTCGGTGCTGGGGTAATCTTTGAAGGGTCGTGCAATGCCACCAAGACAACATAAGTTCCAATCTTTTCAAATTCTTGTACTATTTTTAGCAAACTAATTGCAACTTTTAGCGGATCAAAATTATTTCTCAGCGCGTCATTCCCCCCTACGCAAATTAGGGCTAAATCTGGGTGCATTGCCAAAGCACCTGGAAGTTGATTTTTTTCAACTTCGCTTGCTCTTGCTCCATTAGTACCTAGATTAATAAATCTTTTTGCATTTAAATCGTGTGCAAATCTTCCAGCCCACCCAAAACCTTGATCGTTGGTGTCTTCACCTATATCTCCGACTCCATATACGGAACTATCACCGATTGCAACGATACGAAGATTTTGGTTTAATCTAATATTAAAAATCTTTTCGATATTATTTGAAAAAGACTTTTTCTTTAAAGTTGAACTCATACACTCACCTTTTCCTTTTTTGTTTCAAGATATAAGTTAACTAATTTTTCAGAACAAAACTTCCAAGAATATTTAAGAGAATTTTCAAATGATTTTTTCCTAATTTCATCTTTACCACTTAGTTCAAATATTGCTTTTTCCCAATTATCTAATTTATTATCAACGACTCGGCCAGTGTTTTCATCAATTATTTCTTTTAAAGCACTCTTGTTAGAGCCAATAACCGGTGTGCCGCAGGCTTGAGCTTCAAGTGCGGCTAAACAAAATGTTTCGTTTGGTCCAGGAGCGAGTAGTACGTCTGCATTGGCAATGATATTTGCAATTTGATGCTTATCACTTACATACTCTAAAAATTTAACAGAAAAATCTTTATTTTGTTTTTGTAATTTCTTTCTCAAAACTCCTGATCCAATAATAGTTAAATTAACTCTAGTTTTATTGGAATTAATTTTTTTAACTAAATCAAAAACTAATTGTGGATTTTTTTCTTTAGATAATCTACTACACAAAACTAAACGAATTAATTGTGAATCAAATTTAATGGTTCGTTTTAAAGGATGGAAAATATTATGGTCAACCCCAAGTGGTATCAATTTGATTTTCTCTGGAGCTAATTGAGAAAATTCTTCAGAGGCAAATTTTGTTGTTGCAATGATATGTTCTACATTTGAGGCAAGCCTGTTGTTTAAAAGAGAAACAATTCTTTTTGAAATAATATTGTTTCCAAAAAAAACTTTAAATACTTCCAACAATCTTTCATGAGCGAATGCAACTGTTGTGATATCTCTTGCATTTGCCCATTTAGCTAAAGAAATTAGGCTAAATCTGTCATGAATTTCTAAGATTTCGGGATCAAAATTTTCTAATATTTTTTTTACTTTTCTTAGATTCAGAATAATTCGATACCCTCCGCTAAATGGTATCCCTAAACTTTTAATGGTGTGTATTTTCACGAAATCTGTTACTTCAATTGAATCTCTACTGCCAGGAATTATTTGTATGCAGTCAATTCCCATTAACTTGTATTGTTTTGAAACTTCATTCATTACTGTTTTAAGTCCACCGGTTTTTGGGCCATTAAAATTTGCTATCAAGGCAATTTTTTTCATACAAATTCCTCTGTATGTATCTTTACATGTACTAATTGGTTATAAATATTAAACAATCTCACACAATTTTCTTCCCAGGTATTTGTTGCGACTTGATTACGATTTTGAATTGAAATTTCTTCTAAAATTTCAGGAAAGCTTAAAAACAGATTTAATTTTTGATTTATTTTGAATTTGTCAAATCTTGTATATATAAAACCTGATTTGTTGTGTTGAATTAATTCTTTAGCTGCGCCTTCTTCCGGAGCAAAAACAAATAAACCAGAAGACAGTGCCTCTTGCACAACTTGACAGAAAGTCTCATTTTCACCCGTTGCAAAAAGTACATCTAATGATGCAACTGCTTCATATAATTCTTGACCTACTAGTTTGCCTGTGAATATTGCATTTGGAAATCTTCGTTCTAATGTATTTCTTGATGGACCATTACCAATTATGACAATTTGAATTTTTTCATTGCTCTCGATTAAATCTAATTTATCAATACATTTTTCTGGTGAAAGTCTTCCTAAATAACCGATAAATAACTTTGCATTTGGATTCCATTTACTCCTTAATTCATTTTTACGGTTAACAGGATTGAAATTTTTAGAATCCACTCCTCTACCCCAAATTTGTAAATCAGTTACACCAAGATCAAATAATTGTTCCCAAGCCCATTTAGAAGGTACCAAATTCAAATCGGCAAGTTCATGATTTTTTCTAATCCAAAACTTTGATAATTGAGTTAAGTACTTATAGCCGTAATATTTTGAAAATCCAGCAACATCTGTTTGATACACAGCAACTGAAGGAATGTTTAACTTACGAGCAACTTTCAAAGCGATAAAACCAATTAAGAAAGGCGAAGCCACATGGATAAGATCAAATTTCTTTTCAACAAAAATTTTCTTTAAGTACCTCGGAGAGGTCAATGGAAAATCGTAGTCTTGGATAGTAGGAATTTGAACGGAACTAGTTCGAATAATTTCAAAATCTCGCTGATACAAGATATCGGTTTTCCCAGCACAAATTACAGTCACTTCGTGACCTTGAGAAGTTAAAGAACGGGCTACGCGGTCAACGGAGTTACTCACCCCGTTTACTCGAGGTAAGTACGATTCCCCAATAACCCCAATTTTCACAATTTAATTAACTCAAGTGATTATTAATTAGAAATTTGTTTGAGTTAAGTGTCGTTTAATAATAGGTTAATTCAAAGAAATAACCTATAAACTGCACTTAAATTACATTTTTTATTGAAAAAATATGTCTATGACAATTGCTTTTTTTGATTTAGACAACACTTTAGTTAAGGGTTCTTCCCTTTATTACTTTGCAAAATATCTCGTTAAAAATGGTTTTCTTACTAAAACAGAAATAGCTCGCTTTACCAAAGCTCATTACAAATTTATAAGCACCAAGACAGAAGATAAAAAAATGATTGATGTTATCAAACAGAAAGCTTTAGAAATAGTAAAAAATAAGAATCAAAAAGATATTTTGGAGATGTGTGATAATTCTCTGGCAAGTAATTTATATGATTCCGTGAATATTGAAGTACTTTCATATTTAAAATGGCACCAAGAAAGAAACCATCAGACTTGGATCGTGACTGCAAGTCCAGTTGAAATCGCAAGTGGGATTGCAAAAAAACTTAATATGTCAGGTGCTTTAGGAACAATTGCTGAAGTCAAGAATGGGGTTTATACGGGAAACTTATTGACTGAAATATTGCACGGTAAAAATAAATCCGTAGCAATAAAAACTTTAGCTAAGTCATTGAATGAAAATTTAGATGAGTCTTTTGCCTATAGTGATTCACTTAACGATCTACCGCTATTGTGTTCGGTAGGCACTGCAGTTGTAGTAAACCCAAACAAAGAATTGCAGCGGATAGCTCGTAAGAATAAGTGGTTGGAGATAAATGATAAAATGAAAAAGAGAACCGCTTAATGGGGTCGTTTATGCAATTAGAATTTCTTTTTCTAGCCATAATGTCGTTTTTTGCTGGGGCGATGACTCTTTTCACAGGTTTTGGACTTAGCACATTACTTCTTCCCGTATTTTCTATTTTTATTCCACTCCCAATCGCAATAACAGCAACTGCAATAGTTCATTTAATTAATAATTTTTATAAATTAATTTTGTATTTTAGAAATATTAATTTTCAAATTTTTATCAAATTTGGAATTAACGCAGCTATGGCAACAATTCTAGGTGCAGTTTTATTGAGTTACATTTCATTGACTGAACCTAATTTAAATAGAATTATTGGTGGAATAATAATTCTATTTGCACTAATCGAATTTACCTCTTTTAAAAATTTAAAAATAGATTCTAAGTATTTACCAATTGGTGGATTAATTTCAGGATTTTTTGGTGGTTTGAGTGGTCACCAAGGTATGTTTAGATCAATTTTTTTAGTTAAATCGGATTTAAATCCAAAAAGTTTTATCGCTACAGGAGTATCAATAGCAGTTCTAGTAGACGTGGTTCGTTTGACAGTTTATGGAAGTACTTTTATAGATTTTTCTATTTCGAAAATTCAACCATTTATTTTTCAAATTATTATTTCGACGGCAAGTGCAATTTTTGGAGTCTTTTTAGCATCTGATTTTGTAAAACAAATGAATATCAAGATTATCTCTTACTTAATTTCACTTTTCATGGTCGTAGTTGGTGTACTACTTATTTTCCAAGTAATCTAATCGTTATAACCACTTGGTAGTAATTTACTAGATTCTTCTGGAACGCTGAGTCTTTCCAGATAATCTTTTACATTTGGATACATTTTAATTAAATCCTTGCAGTAACCACCTTCAAAAGAATCTGCACTAAATCCTGGAGCCATGGTGCAACCAAATAGTCCCCATTGGCCACCTGGCACAATTTCTCCTGCTTGCCAGACTCCTTTTGGCACAACAAATTGCAACAATTCTCCCTCTTTAAAGTTACTTCCAAGAACAACTATTTTTGTTTCATTATTTGGATAAAGCAGAATTAATCTAATTGGATCACCTGCATAAAAATGCCAAATTTCATCTGAAGTTAATTTATGAAAAAGTGAAGCACTTCTTGGTTCATCTGAATAAAGACCAAGAATTGCAGTTCCATCTGGTGCGCCATTTAAATTTGTTGAGCTACTTTCATAAGTCTTAGAAAAATAAGTTCCTTCAATCGGAAGAATTTTCATATTAAAATGTTCTATGACTTCTCTTGTGGAAAGATTCAATTAAGTAAACCTTCTACAAAATCATTTGGATTAAAAGCAACTAGATCGTCTATAGATTCACCAATTCCTACAAATTTCACCGGGACATTTAATTCCTTTTGCACTGCAATAACTATTCCACCTTTAGCACTTCCATCAAGTTTAGTTAGAACAATTCCTGTCACATCTACAGCTTCTGTGAAAACTCTTGCTTGAATTAATCCATTTTGACCAGTTGTGGCATCAATTACTAACAAAATTTCTGTTACTGTGGCATGTTTTTCAATAACTCTTTTAACTTTTCCTAACTCATCCATGAGTGCATTTTTAGTGTGCAATCTTCCTGCCGTATCAATTAAAACCACATCTGCAGATACTGATAAACCTTTTTGTACTGCATTAAATGCAACTGTGGCAGGTTCAGAATTTTCTTCTCCTACAACTACTTCAACGTTACTTCTTTGTCCCCAAGTTTGTAATTGTTGACTAGCAGCAGCTCTAAAAGTATCTGCTGCACCTAATACACATTTCTTACCCTCTTTAGTTAATAAATTAGTAAGTTTTCCAACTGAAGTAGTTTTACCTGTCCCATTAATACCGACCATCATTATCACTGATGGTTTGGCTTCTAAATTTAATTCTCGGTTGGTTGACTCTAAAGATTTTATTAATTGATCTTTTAAAACATTTTTACCTTCTTCAGCACTATGTGCTGATTTTAATACTGGATTTTGTTTTAATTCTGAAATAATTTCTTTAGTAGTTTTTACACCAACATCGGCTAAAATTAATGTGTCTTCTATTTCCTGCCAAGCGCTCTCATCAAGATTTGTTTTAGAGAAGATATTTAATAAGCTACTTCCAAAATTTGATTTTGTTTTAATAACATTTTCTTCATTTTTTTTTCTCGAAAAGATACCCATGTAAAGAGTTTAATTAAGCGGGTTGATTTTCGCGAACTTCACGAAGTCGTTGGCTAACAACTGTTGAAATACCATCGCCTCTCATAGAAATGCCATAAAGAGCATCACAAATTTCCATGGTTCTCTTTTGATGCGTAATAACAATCAATTGAGAGTTTTCTCTTAATTCTTCATACAAAACCAATAATCTTCCTAGGTTTGCATCATCCAATGCTGCTTCAACCTCATCAAGTATGTAGAAAGGTGAAGGTCTTGCTTTAAATAATGCAACTAAAAATGCCACTGCAGCAAGGGATTTCTCTCCACCTGAAAGAAGTGAAAGTTTTAAGTAACGTTTACCTGCAGGCTTTACTTCAATATCTATACCAGTAGTTAACATATTTTCTGGATCAGTTAATGACAAACGACCTTCTCCTCCAGGAAATAGTCTTGGCAATACTTTTTCAAATTCAACAGAAACATCTTTATAGGCTTGGTTAAAGACTTGTTGAACTCTTTCTTCAACTTCTGCAATTACAGAAAGCAAATCTTTTCTAGTCTTTTTAACGTCTTCTAATTGTTCAGTTAGGAACTGATTTCTTTCTTCTAACGCTTGGAATTCTTCAAGAGCCAGAGGATTAATTCTTCCCAATAAAGAAAGTTTCTTTTCAGCATCCAAAGCTCTTTTTTCTTGTTTTTCTCTAACATAAACTTCAGGATCTTTTGGAGCAGGAATTGGATCTTCTGGATTAGCATCCTCATCAACATGCACAATTTGAGGGACTAATTGGTCTGGTCCATATTCTTTGAGCAAAGTATCAGAGTCAATTCCATAGTCTTCTAATGCTTTTATTTCCATTTGTTCAATGCGAAGTCTTTGTTCCATTCTTGCCACTTCGTCTCTATGAACTGTGTCAACAAGTCTTTCTAGTTCACTTGCAAGATCTCTTAAGGCATGTCTTACTTGTTGAACTTCTTGTTCCATAGCTTGTTGATGACTAGTTGCCTCATCTCGTTCTTTTTCAGCAATTAGAAGAGAATTTTCTAGATAAGACATTGCTGTTTCAACACCTTGAAGAACCGCATTTGCAATGTAGGCCTCGCGTCTTCTTTGCTCTCTTCTTTCTAGAGCTTTAGAACGAGCAATTCTTTCACTTTGTGCGGTTTTTTCTAACTGTTCTGCTCTTTGCACAACTGCTGCAAGTCTTTCCTCTGCAGTGCGCATTGCCAATCGAGCATCTACTTCTGCTGTCCTGGTGGTTTCTAAAAGATTAGTTAATCTAGTTAATTCAGCAGCATCGACTGAAGATTCATCTAAAGGTTCAGTATCGGATTCGTTAAGTCTTAATTCAAGTTCTCTTAAAACTCTTTCATCATCTGCTCTTGCAGTATGGCTTGCTCTTAATAATGAATCTAAACGCTCTGCTTCTGCTTGTGATGAACGAGATTGTTCACCTAGAGCTGCTAATTTCTCAGCAATTGCTGCAAGTTCTGCATCTGATTCATAAAGTAATGCAAGTGCTGCATCTACTTTTTCTTGAGCACGCTTTTGTTCTTCTTTTGCACTTTGTAATTCAAACTTTAATTGATCAACCACCATGCTTGCTTGATCTTTTTCTTGAATAGCTTTTTCCACATTTGCTTTTGCTTCAATTCGTGAACGTGAATTTATAGTTCCACCGATTACGTAATAAGTAGTAACCTTGTCGCCATCTCTTGTAACCGCAGTTAATCTTGGCTGTAATCTGATGGCCTCTAATCCTTCTTCTAAGGATTCAACTACAACGGTATCTTTTAATAACTTCTTTAGAGCATTTTGCAAATCATATGGAGCATTAATTAATTCGATTGCATTTCTTGTAAATGGAGGAACAGCTGGTGCATTATTTTGTTCATATTGAGTATCAGCTAACAAAACAGCAGCTCTACCAGACTTACTTTCTTTTAATTTATTAACTGCTCTAATTGCATCATTAACAGATTTTGCAGCGATGGCATTTGCAGCATCACCTAAAGCAACTGCAATCGCAGTCTCCCAACCATTTTCAATTCTTAATAATGTTGCTAATGATCCGATTAATGAATCATCTCCAGAATTTAATAAAGATTCTCCACCGTCAATTTCTTCTAGCAATGATTGTTCTAATGCTTCTGCACGAGCAGTAAGTGCAGCTTTAGTTCTTGATGCTTCTTGAGATTTAGTTTCTAATTCGTAAACTTTTTCTTGTGCAAGTTGTAATTCTCTTGCAACTTGCTCATGTTGTGTGTCTAGTCCTTTTTCGCCTGCATTTAATCCTGCGATTTGAGATTCAAGAGTTAAATATTCACTTTTTGCTTTTTCAGCTCTTTCTCTTGCTTCTCTAACTTCTACTTCTAATCTGGTTGCTTCACTAGCTCTTGCTTCAATTCTTGATTTAGCAGCATTTACTTGTCCAACAAGTCTTGCTAATTCTTCTCTCTTGTCTGCTGCTGACTTAATAGCATTGGTATGACGAGCTTGTTCTGTTTGAAATAATTGTTCAGTCGCAGTTCTTTCACCTGTTGATTTATGTAAAAAGTTTCGAGCAGTTTCAACATCTTTTTGTAATTCGTAGGAGTTTTCTCTAACTTGTTTTGCTTCTTTTTCTAAAGCTTCAGGATCTGCTCCGGTGGTTTGTTCTTGAATTTCTTCTTCAACAAGTTTTGCTCGCTCAACGGCAAGTGATCTTGTGCCAAAGAATCTTTCGCGAAGAGACGCTAATTTGAACCAAGTCTGCTGAGCAGTTTGAACTCTTGGTGTTGCTTCTAGTAATAATCTTTCTAATTCTGATTCTCTTAATTTCCTTTCATTTATTTGTGCCTCAACAACTGATTGTTTTTCTCTCAAAATTGTTTCATCAGCAACTTCTTTCATCATGATTTCACGCATTTGCGTTAAATCATCAGCAAGAATTCTTAATTTGGCATCTCTAAGTTCTGCTTGAATAGTTTGAGCTTTTCGGGCAACATCTGCTTGTCTTGCTAAAGGTTTTAATTGTCTTCTTATTTCAGTAGTTAAGTCTTGCAAGCGAAGCATATTTGCTTGTGTTGCTTCTAATTTTCTTTCTGCTTTTTCTTTTCTTCTTCTGTGTTTTAAAACTCCCGCAGCTTCTTCAATAAATCCACGTCTTCCCTCAGGAGTTGCTGTTAAGACAGCAGAAACTTGCCCTTGTCCCACAATCACGTGCATTTCTCGACCGATTCCAGAATCGGCTAATAATTCTTGAACATCAAGAAGTCTTACTTGATTTCCATTAATTGCATATTCTGATCCACCATTTCTAAATAAAGTTCTAGAAATAGTTACTTCTGAATACTCAATTGGTAAAGCACCATCTGAATTATCAATTGTTAAAACAACTTCTGCTCTACCAAGTGGTGCACGTCCTGCAGAGCCAGAGAAAATAACGTCATCCATTTTTCCACCGCGTAATGTTTTTGCACCTTGCTCACCCATTACCCATGCAATTGCATCAACGATGTTTGATTTACCAGAACCATTTGGACCAACTACTGCGGTAATTCCAGGTTCGAATTCTAAAGTTGTAGCTGAAGCAAATGACTTAAATCCGCGCAAGGTCAGACTCTTTAAATGCATGAATCGACCTCCCTAAAAATAAGTAATTGTTTTTCTACTACCTTCCAACTCTATCTATGAGCCTTAAGTCGAGGTTGGCAATTTGGGCAAATTGTTGAACTTCTGTTGTTAGAAAAGGCTTCTTTTTCCATTTTGAATTCACACCTGTAACACCTTTCACCTGCGCGACCATAAGCCTTTAAGTCATTTTCGAAGTAACCACTTTCACCATTGACGTCTATATAGAGATCATCAAAAGAAGTACCACCTTTTTTGAGAGCTTTTTTCATTACTTTCTTTGCTGCTTCTAAAATTTCTGTAATTTTTTCCTCACTTAAATCTTCACAAATATTTGCCCAATGAGATTTTGCTTCCCAGAGTGCTTCATCAACATAAATATTTCCTATGCCAGAAACTATTTCTTGGTTCAAAAGTGCTTGCTTAATTCCAGTCTTTCTTCTCTTTATATTTGAAACTACTTCATCTACATTAAAACTTTTTTCTAACAAGTCAGGTGCAATATGTTTTGCAGATTCAGGAACTAATCTATTGTCTTTTGCTTCCACCAATTCTTCTAAATTCATCCAGCCAAAAGTTCTTTGATCACAAAAGTGAAGCGATTTTTTGTAATTTTTAAAATTTATAACAACTCTTGCATGCTTACTTGGTTTTTCATCTTTATCAACTAAAAGCATCTGCCCACTCATTCCTAAGTGTGCACTCAAAGCAAGATCTTTGCCTTTGATTTCAAACCAAAAAAATTTACCTCTTCTTTCAACTGATTTGATGGTCATTCCAACTAAAGAATTTTCAAAAGTTTTAATGCTTTTGGTAAAGTTTCTTAAAGCTCTTTTGTTTCTTACTTTTACTTGACCTATGGTTTTGTTAACTAAATGCTTTTCTAGACCTTTTCTAACAACTTCTACTTCTGGTAATTCAGGCATTTATTTTTGTTTTAAATCTTGAAAAGCAAGAGCTGCAGCTTTTTGCTCTGCTTCTTTTTTACTTTTTCCTATACCGTTTGCAAATACTAACTCGCCTACTTTGACCTTGGCGCTAAAACTTTTATCATGATCTGGGCCTGATTGTTCAATCAAATATTCAATTGTGCCAAGATTTTTATTTGCCACAAGTTCTGTCAAACTTGTTTTCCAATCAAGTGCTTCTCCAAGTTCAGCACTTGCAGCGATGATGGGTGCAAATAATTGCAAAATTACTTCACCTGATTTTTCTATTCCATGTTCGACATAAATTGCACCAATTATGGCTTCAAGAGCATCTGCCAAAATACTGGATTTGTCTTTTCCACCAGTTGCTTCTTCACCTTTACCAAGAAGTAAAAACTCACCTAAGCCAAGAGTTCTTGCAACATCTGCTAATGCTTTGGCATTTACAACTGCTGCTCGTAATTTTGCTAATTGTCCTTCTTCTGCTTCTGGATTTTTTCTATAAAGTTCATCTGTAACAACTAAACCTAAAACTGAATCACCTAAGAACTCTAGGCGTTCATTAGTAGGAATTCCACCATTTTCATAAGAATAAGAACGATGAGTAATAGCTTGAGTTAATAATTTTTCAGAAACTTCAACGCCTAGGCGCGTAACTAATTCGCGCATCACAACTTACTTATTTATGGATTTGTAACTTGACGTTTTGCATATGTTCCACAGTTTGGACAAGCTCTGTGTGGAACTTTTTCAGTTCTGCAACGATCACATAAAACTAAAGTTGGAGCAGTTGCTTTCCATTGGGAACGGCGATGACGTGTATTGGCACGTGACATTTTTCGCTTTGGTACTGGCACTTTGGTTTACATCTCTTTCTTTAACTGCGACAGTATCGACCATCGCGGATCTATTATTTCATGCTTGTGTTCTGGATTCTCATCGAGACGAATTCCACACTGGGCACAAAGTCCAAGACAATCATCTTTGCAAAGAGGTCGAGTTGGTAATTCAAGTACCACCGCATCTATGAGGGCAGGCTCAAGATTTAGCAAATCACCTTGCAATTGTCTAACCTCATCTTCTTCGTTTTCATTCAATTCTTTGTCGTCATATAAATAAAGCTCGGTAATAAATGGACTGATTTTGTAATGGATTGGATCTAAACACCTTGAACATTCGGCATCAAATTCTAAATTTATATTGCCTGTGACTAATACACCTTCCACTACTGCTTCTAGCAGTAAATCAAGTTCTACTTCATGATCTTTTTCAATGACTACCGGACCATTACTTAAAGAATTTGGCAAATTTAGTTTTAGATTTATTTTCTTTGATTCACCAGCTCTTCTTGGTAATTCATGCACATCAAGAACTAGTGGATCTCTTGGATCCAATTTCTTCATTGTCTATCTCAAATCTTGGGGATAATTATTGCTAATTTTTTCTCTACCTTTTCTTACAACTTGAATTGTTTTTTGCAAAGAAGCTTCAAAATTTGCAAGCCTTGCATCAATATATTGATCAGTTTCAAGTCTCATTTTTGATAATTCTTCATCTACTTGCTTCAAAATATCTTGTGCCCTTAAATTTGCTTCTTGCACAATTTCAGTTTGAGAAATAAGTCTGTTTGCTTCATGCTTTGCTTCATCAATTATTGCTTGCCCTGCAAGTCTTCCTTCATTCATTACCGCTTCTTTATTTTCCAATAGATGTTGTGCATGCAAGATATCTGGTGGCAGTTTTGCTTTTAGTTCATTCAACAAATTGGTCATTTCTTGCCTATTAACTAAAGCTCCATCCCGAGACAAAGGAACAGATCTTGCTTCTTTAATTTCGTTTAATATTCTTTCAATTATTTCCAAGGATTCCATTTATTTTTTATACTTCTTTCTCAATTCTTCTTGAACTTTAGAAGAAACTAGATTTGCAATATCTCCCCCATGTCTTGCTACTTCTCTTACCAAACTAGATGAAAGGAAAGAATATAAAGGATTTGTTGCAACAAATAGAGTTTCAATTTCTCCTAATTGATAATTCATTTGAGACATTTGCAATTCATAGTCAAAATCACTAACGGCTCGAAGTCCCTTAACAATTGCTGTCACACCATTTTCTTTACAAAAATCCACTAAGAGTCCATCAAAAGTTGCCACAGAGACATTATTTAAGTGCTTTACAGAGTCTTTAATTAATTCAACTCTTTCTTCAATTGAAAATAAGCCATGCTTTGAATGATTCACCAAAACTGCGACTACTACTTCTTGGGCTAAATCAGCAGCTCTTTTGAAAACGTCGATATGGCCGTTAGTTACTGGATCAAATGAACCTGGGCAAACTACTTTTTGCATACTTGACCGTACCAAACAGTTGTATCGCCATAAGATTTATCTCTCAAACTTTCGAAGCCATCTGGCCAAACGAACTCTTTTAACGCTTTACTTGTTTCTACCACCAATATGGCATCACTTGAAAACCAAGAATTTTTTAAACCTAATTCAAGGACTTTTGAAATATCATCCAATGAATAGTCATAGGGCGGATCAAGAAAAATTAAATGAAATGGAGCATTAAATTTATGAGCCGGAGGTGTATTTAAAAGAGTTTCAACTTTTACTTCACTAACATTTGCCTGTATTTCTAATTCTTTTAAATTAGAAGAAATAGTTTGACAAGCTGATTTGTTGAAATCAACAAATAATGCTTTTTTTGCTCCTCTAGATATTGCTTCAATTCCTAAAGCTCCACTTCCTGCATAAAGATCTAAGACATTTAAATCCTGGATGGCATCTAATGAAACAAGGGATGAAAAAATTGCTTCTCTAACTCGATCAGCAGTTGGCCTTGTGCCAGATTCAGGTACTTTGATTCTTCTGCCTCTAAATTCACCGGCAATAATTCTGGTCATTTAATTTTTCTCCAAAAACTCTGTTTCTGCTTCTTTTTCAATATCTAAGACAGCTTTTTGTAATGCAGGAGCATTATTTAAAGTCATATCTTGATCAATTAGTTTCTTACAAGCATCTCTTGCTTTTTCAACAATTTCGATGTCTTTTACAACTTGCAGTAATTTCAGAGATGACTTTTTACCTGATTGTCTTGAACCTAAAACATTTCCTTCTCGCCTTATTTCTAGATCTAATTGAGATAACTCAAATCCATTTGTGGTTGCTGCTACAGCATTGAGACGATCGCGAGCAAGTGAATCTTCTGGACTTTCTGTAACAAAAATACAAAGACCTGGATTATTACCTCTGCCAATTCTTCCTCTTAATTGGTGAAGTTGACTTACCCCAAATCGATCAGCATCAAGAATTATCATCATCGTGGCATTTGGGACATCTACTCCAACTTCAATAACTGTGGTTGAAACTAAAACATCTAATCCTTCTTTATCTTTTGGTCCTAAATTGAAACGTCTCATGATGTCATCTTTTTCTTCACTTGACATTCGTCCGTGCAATATTCCAACTCTTACATCTTTTAATGGTCCACCACTTAACATAGGAGCAACTTCTAAAACAGCTAATGGTGGACGTTTTTCTTCTTCACTATTTATATTTGTGTCTTCTTCTCCAACTTCACCACCAATTCGGGGACAAACTATATAAACCTGATGACCATTTTTAACTTCTTCAACTGCTCTTTGCCAAGCTCTTTCTAGATGCGCTGGTTTTTCTAATGAATAAACCACATGAGTTGTAATTGGACTTCTTCCTTTTGGCAATTCTTCTAAAGAGCAGATATCTAAATCTCCAAACACAGTCATTGCAACAGTTCTAGGAATTGGTGTTGCAGTCATTACTAATACGTGTGGTCTTTTATCTCCAGGTGATTTTTGTGCCAAAGCTGCTCGTTGTTCAACACCAAAACGATGTTGCTCATCAACTACTACAAGTGCTAAATCTTTAAACAAAACTCCTTCTTGAATTAAGGCATGTGTTCCCACCACAATTCCTGCATCACCATTTTTAATACTGGCTAATACTTGATTTCTATTTGATCCTGTGACAGATCCAGTTAGTAATTCGATTTTTGTTCCATCTTGGTTTCCACCTAATTCACCCTTTGTTGCTAAATCTCCAAGTAATTTTTTTATCGTTCGAAAATGTTGTCCAGCTAAAACTTCAGTGGGTGCAAGTAATGCGGCTTGGCCTCCTGCATCAACTACAGCAAGCATGGCTCGAAGTGCCACAATGGTTTTTCCACTACCAACATCGCCTTGAAGTAATCGATGCATGGGGTGAGTTTGATTAATTTCTTTAAAAAGTAATTCCCCAATTTCAATTTGACCTTGAGTTAGTTCAAAGGGGAGTTTTGCATCAAATTTATCTAAGATGCCATCTTTTTTTGCTTTTCTTGCAGTTGCTGGAAGAAGTGAATCTTTTGCTTTTCTCTGCATTAATACAGTTTGTAAAACAAAAGCTTCATCAAATTTTAGTCTTTCTAAGGCTTTGGAAACCTGATCTAGGGTTTCAGGTTCATGGATTGAATAAATTGCATCTTTAAATGTGATCAAATCTAAATTTTCTTGAATCTCTTTTGGTACTACATCATCTTCTGGTTTCAGTTCAAGTTGATTTAAGACAAATTTGATTGCTTTACTAGTCCTCCAACTTGGCACATTGGCACTTGCGGGATAAACCGGAATTAAAGCCTTGGCAAACATTTCAATAACATCAGGATCTGTTTCTTCACCTTGTTGAGCAGTCAAAATATATTCAGGATGAATTAATTGTTTCCTACCTTTATATTCTTGAACTTTTCCTGCAAACAATCCTTGAATTCCTGGTATTAATCTTTTCTTATGCATACTTGCCATAGCAAAAAAAGCTAAATCAATTGTTCTTCGACCATCTGTTACAACAACTTCTAATCTGGTTGTTCTTTTGCCCTTCATTGGAACTTCTTTAACGCTGGCAATTTCTGCTAAAACTGTGGCATGCTCACCAATTTTTAAAGATTTTAAATCTGTTAGTTCTCCCCGTTTGGCATATTTTCTTGGATAGTGGCGAATCAAATCTTCCACAGATTCATAACCAAATGCTGTGGACAAAAGTTTTGCTGATTTTCCGCCCATGACATCAACCAGCGAGGTTTTTAGTGAGACCATTGTTAGTTCTTAGCCTAGAGTCAGTGGGTGGTTTCTAGGTGCATTCAATGCCTTAGATAGGCTTTTTCAAGGTTAAATAAATAGTAAGAAAATAATTAATTAATAGGAGTGAAAAAACTAATGGCTGCTAAATGTGATGTCTGCGGCAAAGGTCCAGGATTTGGTCATAAAGTTTCACACTCTAATATCAAAACTAAAAGACGTTTTAATCCAAACATTCAAAGAGTTAAAGCTTTAATTAAAGGCACTCCAAAACACGTTAATGTTTGTACTTCTTGCCTTCGTGCAGGAAAAGTTTCTCGTTAATTAATATTTAAAATGATCGTGGCCTTTTGGGCCTAAGAAGTGTTTACCATCAATTGTTACTTCTGGTTTACCTTCAAAAACTTCTCCAATAACTTTAAATCCATCTGGTATTTGTCTAGATCGTGGCAGTGTTGCCACAAATGCATGATCATCTCCCCCAGTCATCACCCAAATCATGGGATCAACATTTAATGCTGCTGCCACATCAAGTATTTCTTGTTCAGGAATTAAACTTGTAGTTTTTAAATCAATATGAACTTCAGAAGCTTTTGCAATATGTCCTAAATCTTGAATTAAGCCATCAGAAACATCAATCATGGATGACACAAAATCCTTGGCAATCATTCCAGCAAAATAATTAATCTTAGGTCTTCGATGTGCATCACAAACTACTTTTGGTGATTTAAATCCTTTTCTTAACGCATTTAATCCTGCTTCTGCCCAGCCAAGTCGGCCTGACATTATTACTAAATTTCCAGGTTGAGCTCCACTTCTTTTAAGTGGTGCTTGCGATAAACCAGAATCATTAATATTTCCTAATGCAGTTATAGAAATTATTAATTTTTCAGATTTGGTTGTATCTCCTCCAACAACCGCAGCATTTACTAAAGCTGCTTCTTCACAAATTCCATCTACTAATTCAAGTAACCAATTAACTTTCGTGTTTGCAGGAATTGCTAAACCAATTAAAAGTGCAGTTGGAGTTGCACCTGTGGCAATTAAATCTGCCAAATTAGCAGCAGCTGCACGATGCCCAATATCTCTGGCACTTGACCATTCTGTTTTGAAATGCATTCCTTCAACCAACATGTCTGTTGAAGCAACAACTTGGTTGTTATCTAAACGAACAATTGCGGCATCATCGCCCAAACCTAGAAGCACTTGGGAGGCAGGAGCAAGACGAGACTTTAATAACTCAACAAAGCCAAATTCGCCAATTTGGGCAATTGTTTCATCACTCATCTAGATTCACCTCTTTTCAATTATCCAACTTAAATGTATGTTAAGTCCTTAAACACTTTAAAGAAAGTTGAATAAATGAGCGTCCAGGCCTACATTCTTGTCCAAACTGATGTCGGAAAATCAAACGAAGTGGCAAAAGCGATAAATGAAATCCAAGGTGTGATGAACGCTGAACACGTCACAGGTCCTTATGACGTAATTGTTCGAGCAGAAGCAAAAGATATGGATCAATTAGCAAAAGTTGTGCTAACAAAAGTTCAAACAGTTAAAGGAATTACCAGAACACTTACTTGCCCGATTGTTAATTTGTAAAAACTAGTGAAGACCCAAAGGTCTTTCTAAAGCTTCATTAATTAGATAATCAACTAATTCTGCATACTTTAAACCTGTTGCTTCCCACATTCTGGGAAACATAGAAATGGAAGTAAATCCAGGCATGGTGTTTATTTCATTTACTAAAACTTGATCGTCTTTTGTAATAAAGAAATCAACTCTGGCTAAGCCTTCACAATTCAACAAATCAAAGACTCTAGTTGCAAGCATTTGGACTTGATCCAAAAGTTTTTTATCTAATTTTGCTGGCACAACTAGTTCTGCTGAATCATCTAAATACTTTGCTTCATAGTCGTAAAATTCATGATCTTTTTTTACAATTATTTCTGCCGGCAAACTTGCCCGTGCTGGTTTTTTACCTTCACCACTTATTACTGAGCACTCTATTTCTCGAGCATTTTCAATACTTTTTTCAACGATTAGACGTTTATCAAACTTTCTTGCTTCTTCGATTGCTTCTTCAAGTTTGGCAAAATCTTTAACTTTACTTATGCCTACTGAACTTCCTGCTCGTGCTGGTTTAACAAAAACTGGAAAACCCATATCTTTTATTTGATTTAAAATTTCGTTTTTATTATTTCTCCATGAAGCATCAAGTACTGAGACAAAATCGCCTACTGGAAATTCTGTAATTTTTAGTAATGCTTTTGAGGTGACTTTATCCATGCCTATTGCACTTGCCAAAACCCCAGCTCCAACAAAAGCTATGGCATGCATATCAATTAAGCCCTGAATGGTTCCATCTTCGCCATAAGGACCATGAAGCACTGGAAAAATTACATCTAGTGAGATTAATTCTTCTGGTGGAAATTGAGAAACTTTTACTACTTTGTTGTCTTGTAAACCTTTAGTTGTTACCTCTGGTAATTCCTTTTTTTCTAATTTCAAGAATGGATTTTTATCTTCAAAAATGACCCATTGATTATCTTTAGTTAAACCAATTGGGATTACTTCGTATTTATTTCTATCAATCACATTCAATATGGAATTTGCCGAAATACAAGAAATTTCATGTTCAGAGGATCTACCTCCGAATAAAATTCCAACTCTTATTTTGTCCATAACACTTTAATTCTATTCGTGTTCTGCAGTTATAGGTTGTTCAAGTAAGGCAGTCATCACTTCGTGAGCATCATCGCCATCTCTGATTACTCTTAACACTTGGGCTGCAATTGGCATATCTAAATTAAATTTTGCAGCAATTGCTAAAAGCGGCGCTAAACTTTTTGCTCCTTCAACTGTTCCATGTGCTTTTTCTTGAGCTTGTTCAATAGTTGCACCATGTCCTAGGGCTTCACCAAAAGTTCTATTTCTAGAAAGTGGTGATTGACTTGTTGCGATTAAATCCCCAATTCCTGCTAAACCTAAAAATGTTTCAGTTTTTGCACCCAATGCAACTCCAAGTCTTGTCATTTCAGCAAGACCTCTAGTGATTAATGCAGATTGAGTGTTTTCTCCAAGACCAAGTCCTACAGCTATTCCATTTGCAATTGCGACTACGTTTTTTATAGCACCTGCTAATTCAGTGCCAATGACATCAGTGGTCCAAAAAACTCGGAAATAATTTGTGGCAAGAGCATTTGCTATATCTGCTGCAACATCTTCATCTGCACATGCAATGGTTGATGCTGTTGGTTGTCGATGAATTATTTCTCCCGCTAAATTTGGCCCACTTAATGCTGCAACTCGATTTTCAGAACAACCAAATACATCCATCATTACTTCAGTGATTCTCATCTTTGTTGAATTTTCTATTCCTTTGATTAAAGAAACATAAACTGCTGTTGGGGAAACAAATTCCTTCCAACTTTCTAAATTTTGTCTTAAAGATTGCGCAGGTAAAGCAAAAAATACTAATTCTTTATTCCTAAGCACTTCTTCAGCATTTGAGCTTGCTTTAATACGAGAAGATAATTTGACATTTGGATGAAATTTAGAATTATGTCTATTCTCATTTATATCTTGCACAACTTTTTCATCTCTTGCCCATAAATAAACTTCATTTCCCGCATCAGCTAAAACTTGGGCGCATGCTGTTGCCCAAGCTCCACCACCCATCACCGCAACTTGTCTCATGGTCTTTCCTTTGTCCAAGGCATTCTTTGTTCAGGTGGTGTTTCATTTCTTAAATCAGCCAACTCTTTTGTAATTGCATCCATAATTCTTGAAGTTGCAATTTTTAGTATCTCACCAGTTATTTCTTGATCGTATAAATCAGATAAATCAACAGGTGGTCCAGCTTTTACCATCATGGTTTTTCTGGGAAGAAGTTTTAATTTTTTAGAATATGGAGCCAAAACTAAATGTGCTCCCCAATGCGCAACTGGAATCAAAGGAAGTTTTGTTGCCAAAGCAATTCTTGCTGCACCAGTTTTACCTTCCATGGGCCACAAATTTGGATCTCTAGTTAAAGTTCCTTCGGGACTTAGAACTACTGCTTCACCTTTTTCAACTGCTTTTATTGCTCCTCTTACTGCAATTTTTGCATGTCTTGATTCTCTATAAACAGGAATTTGTCCAGCTAACCAAACTAACTGGCCAATTACAGGAATTCTAAAAATTCCTGATTTTGCTAAAAACTTTGGAGGCCTGTTGTTATCCCACATAAATTGTGCAACTACAAATGGATCAAACCAAGAATTATGATTCATTGCCACAATAATTCCTGAATCTTGAGCTAAATTTTCAGTTCCGCGATAATCACGTTTGGTAAATAAAACTAATAATGGACGAAGCACAACAACAATAAATCGATAAACCAAACCTAGTTTTGACTTGCGTGTTACAAAAGCCATAAAGAGTATCCAATCAGCATGATGCCCGATAGCAGAATCTGCTACCGGGCATCAACTCGAAAATGCTTATGTTTTAGCGCTTTTTCTTTCCTGCTGCTTTTGCTTTCTTAGCAGTAGCTTTCTTTGCTTTTTTAGCAGCTCTTTTGCCACCTAAAACAATGTTTTTGAAGTCTGCTGCTGGTCTAAATTTTGCAACAGTTTTTGCTGGAACTTTAACTGGAGCCCCAGTCATTGGGTTTCTAGCAATACGTGCTGCACGGGTTTTCTTTTCCCAAATTCCAAATCCTGCGATTGAAACTTTTTCACCTGATGCAACTGCATTGGTGATGGTATCGAAAAAGATGTCGACAAAATCAAGAGCTTGACGACGGTTTGCTTCAAAGTGTTGTTGCACTAAGTCTGCTAAGTCTGGCTTCTTCAACTGGGGAACCTTTCTAAAGTTCTTTTTTACCTTTATTTAAAGGCGTGTAATAAAAGTGTTTTATTACAAAGTTAAAATTACGCAATAAAATAAGGGTTTTTCATTCGACACGCCAAAAAATCCTTATGAAATAAGGAAAATTTTTTTAAAACCTTAAAAATAAAGGACTTTTATGTAACGGGTGTGACTTATGTTAACTACTTAGTAATTGGTTTAAAACTTGGTCGGGTTTTTTCAAATTCAGTAATTTTTGATTCATGACGAAGTGTTAATCCAATATCGTCTAAACCTTCCATTAGACGCCAGCGCACATAATCATCAATTTGAAAATCTGCTTCTAAATCTTTAGCAATCACTTTTCTTTTTTCTAGATCAACTGTTATAGAAGTTTTAGGATCACTTTCAACCAGTGCCCAGAGTTTTTCAATCACTTCTTGAGAAACAAGTGCTGTAACTAATCCTGCTTTGCCTGAGTTTCCTCTGAATATATCTGCAAATCTGGAAGATAAAACCACTTTGAATCCATAATCCATCAACGCCCAAACAGCATGTTCTCTGGAAGAACCTGTACCAAATTCAGGTCCAGCAATAAGAATTGATCCTTCTTTATATTCAGGTTTATTAAGCACAAAGTTTGGATCTTCCCGCCAAGCTTTAAATAGAGCATCTTCAAAGCCATGACGGGTAATTCGTTTTAAATATTCAGCAGGAATTATTTGATCTGTGTCAACGTTGCTTCTTCTAAGTGGAACCCCAAAACCAGAATGGGAAATAAATTTATCCATTTAAATATCATCCGGAGTTGTGATTGAACCCTTTATTGCAGTTGCTGCTGCAACAAGAGGTGAAACTAAATGGGTACGTCCTCCTGGGCCTTGTCTGCCTTCAAAGTTTCTATTTGAAGTGGATGCTGCTCTCTCCCCTGGTTTTAATTTGTCAGGATTCATTCCTAAACACATGGAACATCCTGCATTTCTCCAATCAGCACCTGCATCTTTAAATATTTGAGGTAATCCTTCTTGTTCTGCTTGAATTGCAACTTTGGCACTTCCTGGCACAACCATCATCTTCACACTTGGTGCTATTTTTTTACCTTTCAAAATTGCAGCTGCTGCTCTTAAATCTTCAATACGGCCATTGGTGCAAGAACCTAAGAAAACAGTATCGACTTTGATATCTCTAATTTTTGTGCCAGCTTTTAAATCCATGTATTCCAAAGCACGCTGTGCTGCTGCTTTTTCAGTTGGATCATTAAATTGTTCTGGACTTGGCACTACATCATCAATTGAAACTCCTTGCCCTGGATTTGTTCCCCAAGTAACAAATGGTGTCAAAGTTGAAGCATCAATAATTACTTCAGCATCAAACTTTGCATCATCATCTGTTTTTAAAGTTTTCCAATATTCAACTGCCTTGTCCCAATCTGCACCCTTTGGTGAGTGTGGACGATCTTTCATATAAGCAAAAGTTGTTTCATCTGGAGCAATCATGCCTGCTCTTGCTCCTGCTTCAATACTCATATTGCAAATAGTCATTCTTCCTTCCATGGAAAGAGAACGAATTGCTTCACCGCGATATTCCAAGACATAACCTTGGCCACCACCAGTACTAATTTTTGCAATAACTGCCAAAATAATGTCTTTTGCAGTTGAACCTTTTGGTAATTGTCCATTAACAGTAATCGCCATTGTCTTAAATGGTTTTAATGGAAGGGTTTGAGTTGCAAGCACATGTTCAACTTCACTTGTTCCGATTCCAAAAGCAAGTGCTCCAAATGCTCCATGAGTTGAAGTATGTGAATCACCGCAAACAATGGTCATACCTGGTTGAGTTAAACCAAGTTGTGGACCAACTACGTGCACAATTCCTTGTTCTACATTTCCTAAGGAAAATATTCTTAAGCCAAATTCTTTAGCATTATTTCTTAAGGCATCTACTTGAGCTCTAGAGACTAAATCTGCAATTGGTTTATCAATATCAACAGTTGGAACGTTGTGATCTTCTGTTAAAAGTGTTAAATCAGGACGTCTTACTTTTCTGCCTGATGCTCTCAATCCATCAAAAGCTTGAGGAGATGTTACTTCGTGAACTAAATGTAAATCTATAAATAAGAGATCAGGTTCTCCACTTGCTTGGTGCACAATATGTGCATCCCAAACTTTTTCTGCAAGTGTCTTACCCAATTTATTTCTCCTTCAAAATAGTTAATGAAATCTTTTTTGGCCCTTTGGTAGCCCCGACGGGATTTGAACCCGCGTTACCGCCTTGAGAGGGCAGCGTGCTAGGCCGCTGCACTACGGGGCCAAAGATTTTCATTGCCTTAAATAAAATCTTAACAGCGAAAAGAATTTATGAAAATTTTAGTTACGAATTCTCACACGATCTGGTGTGAGTTCTTCAAGCTTTGTGATTCCTAAGAGTCTCATAGACATTTCAATTTCTGATTTGAGTAATTGAACGACTTTTTCAACTCCTTGCTCTCCCCCAGCCATAAGGCCGTAAAGATAAGCTCTTCCAACTAAAACTGCATTAGCACCCAATCCAATTGCAGCCAAAATATCTGTGCCAGACATAACTCCACCATCAATTAATACCGTCATGTCTTTTCCAACTGCTTTTCTAACTTCAGGTAAAAGTTCTAGTGGCACAGGCGCTTTATCCATTTGTCTTCCACCGTGAGTTGAAAGAATGATTCCATCGACACCTGCATTTTTTAGCATTACTGCATCTTCTACCGATTGCACACCTTTAATTAATAATTTTCCATTCCATATAGTTTTAAGCCATTTAATATCTTCCAAAGTAATTGAAGGATCAAAAATTTTGGAAAGTAAATCAGCAACAGTTCCACCGCTATCGTTCATATCAAGGGATGCAAAAACTAATGGTTCAGTGGTTAACAAGTTTCCCCACCATTTTGGATACTTAGCCATATCAAAAAGTGTTTTTAATGTAAGTTTTGGTGGAATTGTTAAACCATTTTTTACATCTCGATATCTAACTCCACCAACAACAGTGTCTACCGTTAAAACAATTGCTTCAAAACCTGAAGCTTTCACACGAGCCACTAATTTTTCATTAGGTTCTCTTTCACGTCTTACATATAACTGATACCAACGTCTTACATCAGGAACTTCTTTTGCTAAATCTTCAGGTGAAGTTGTGCCAAGTGTTGATAGTCCGTACAAAATTCCATATTTTTTTGCAACTCTGGCAACTGCAGGTTCGCCTTCATATCCCATCATTCTGGTAAAACCTGTTGCAGCAAAAGCAAATGGTAAAGAATTTTTTTGACCTAAAATGTCGACTGAAGTATCAACATTTGTCACATCTCTTAAAACCCTTGGAGAAAATTCAACTTTAGAAAATACTTCACGTGCTCTATTTAAACTTGCTTCTGAACCAGATGCTCCATCCGTGTAATCAAATACTGAACGAGGAGTTCTCTTTGATGCAAGTTCTCGTAAATCCCAGAGATTTGTAACTTTAGAAAGTCTTACTTGTTTACGATTTAAGTTGGGCCAGCGAAATCCAATTAGAGAAATAACCTCTTTAGGTCTAGGAAATCTACGCTTGGCCATCTAGTTCCTCTTCGACTTGTTAATCAAAAATTACTACACACTTGTATACAAGTAAGAGGTGGTGTTTGTTTTTTGCTGGGGTACTAGGACTCGAACCTAGACAAACGGATCCAGAAACCGCTGGGCTGCCAATTACCCCATACCCCACTGGCATTTAAATTATTTTTTTATTTGCTGTCGAATTCTGGAAAGAACTTTTTCTTTTCCTAATAATTCCATCGACTCAAATAGTGGTGGTGAGACTTTTCTGCCAGTAACTGCTACTCGAATTGCAGTGAAAGCAACTCTAGGTTTTAACCCCATTTGTTGCACGATAACTTTATTAAATTCATCATGTAATTTTTCGGTTTTAAATTCATCAATTGTTTCAATTATTTTTATGGCTTCCTCTAAAACTGGCATATTTTCATGCGTTAAGGAACTTTCTGCATCTTCATGATTTATTTTAAAATCTTTTTCTTCAATTAATAAAAAGCTAAGCATGCCTTGGGCTTGGGAAAGTTTCTCTAATCTTTCTTGAACAAGTGGAGTTGCTTTTAAAATCATTTCTGATTGAGTATTTGTTGGTTTTTCGACAAAGAATTTTTCAGTAATCAACTGATTTGTAATTCTTTGAGCTAATTCTTCAGTGCTTAATTTTCTTATCCAGTCAGCATTTATAGCAGTACACTTCTTGATATCAAATCGAGCAGGATTTGCACTTACTCTTTTAATATCGAAATTATCTGCCATTTCTTTCATGGAGAAAAATTCAATGTCATCGCCAAAAGACCAACCAAGAAGAGCTAGATAATTTAGTAATCCTTCAGGTAAGAATCCTTCTTTTCGATACATTAAAAGACTTGATTCTGGATCTCTTTTTGATAATTTTTTGTTTCCTTCTCCCATTACATAAGGTAAATGTCCAAATAATGGAGTTATTCCGGTACCAATTCCAATTTGTTTAAAGGCTTCATAAAGTGCAATTTGTCTAGGAGTTGAAGAAAGTAAATCTTCACCTCTTAAGACATGAGTGATTTGCATCAATGCATCATCTGCTGGATTTACCAAAGTATAAAGAGGATCACCATTTGCTCTGACTAATACATAATCTGGAATATGTTCTGGATCAAAACTTAATTCTCCACGAACTAAATCATTCCAAGTAATGGTCTTATCAGGCATTCTAAATCTTAAAACTGGAGTTCTACCCTTACTTTCAAAATTAATAACTTGTTCCCCAGTTAAATTTCTGCAATGCCCGTCATAACCTGGGGTTTGTCCTTTTTCTTTTTGAGCTTTTCTTCTTTCTTCAACTTCTTCTTGAGAGCAATAACAATGGTAAGCAAAATTATTTTCTAAAAGTTTCTTAGCAATTTCTGCATAAATTTCTAATCTTTCACTTTGTCGATATGGACCAAATGCTCCTCCTACTTCTGGTCCTTCATCCCAATTAAGTCCAAGCCATTTGAGTGAATCTAAAAGTGCGTGATAAGACTCTTCACTATCTCTTGCTGCATCTGTATCTTCAATTCGAAATACAAAAGTTCCTTTATTGTGTCTGGCAAATGCCCAATTGAAAAGAGCAGTTCTAATCATGCCCACATGTGGATCTCCTGTAGGAGATGGACAAAACCTAACGCGAATGTTATTTGACATGAGCCATCAACAATCCATAAGTTACTGCGTCAGAAATTGCATTCCATGATGCAGCAATAACGTTTTCATGCACACCAACTGTGTCCCATTGATTATTTCCATCACTTGTTTCAATAAGAACTCTTGTTACTGCTCCGGTGCCTTTTACTCCTTCTAAAATACGAACTTTGTAATCAATTAATTCAAGGTTTCCTATTTCTGGATAAATTTTTTCTAAAGCAGCACGTAAAGCTTTATCCAAAGCATTAACTGGACCATTACCTTCAGATGTTTGTAAAATTCTTTGTCCATTTGCCATAACTTTTACTGTTGCATCAGTAGTAACTTTTCCGTCTTGCGTTTGCTCAACTGTAACTTTCCATGATTCAACCGTGAAATATTTAGAGGTATTCTCACCAATTTCATTTCTTAAAAGTAATTCAAATGAAGCATCAGCTGCTTCAAATGTGTAACCTCGTGATTCCATATCTTTAACTTTTTCAACCACGTTTGTTAATACTTCTTTATTACCTGTTAAATCAATACCAATTTCTTTACCTTTTAATTCAATAGATGCTCTTCCTGCCATATCAGAAACTAAAGTTCGCATATCGTTTCCAACCAAAGTAGGATCAATGTGTTGATAAAGCATCGGATCAATTTTTACAGCACTTGCATGCAATCCTGCTTTATGAGCAAATGCTGAAAAACCAACATATGGTTGATGCTGGTTTGGATTAATATTTGTAATCTCACTTACTGCGTGAGCAATTCTTGTCATTTCTTTTATTGCATCACTTGGTACAACTACTTTGCCTTTTTTCAACTGTAAATTTGCAACGACGCTAAATAAATTTGCGTTTCCACTTCTTTCTCCATAGCCATTTGCAGTTCCTTGCACGTGTGTTGCACCAGCATCGACTGCAGACAAAGTATTTGCAACAGCACAATTGGTGTCATCATGGCAATGAATTCCAATTCGAGCATTGGTTGAATTCAAAACATCATGAACTACTTGTCCTAGTTGATCTGGCAGCATTCCCCCATTTGTGTCACAAAGAGCAACTAATTCTGCTCCTGCTTGCATGGCAGTTTTTACTACTTCAAGGGCATAATTTTTATTACTTAAATAACCATCAAAAAAATGTTCTGCATCAAGAAAAACTGTTCTTCCTTCAGAAACTAAATATGAAACAGTATCTTTAATCATATTTAAGTTTTCATCTAATGTAGTTTTTAAAGCAAGTTCTACATGTCGGTCAAAAGATTTTGCTACCAATGTAATTACTTTGGCATTTGAATCAAGAAGTGCTCTAACTAATTGATCATCTTGAGCTTTCACATTTGGTCTTCTGGTACTTCCAAAAGCTGCCAAAGTTGCATTCTTTAGTTTTAATTCTGTTTGAGCTTTAGCAAAAAATTCTGTGTCTTTAGGGTTTGCTCCAGGCCAACCACCTTCAATAAAACCAACTCCTAATGAATCTAGGTGTCTTGCAATATTTAACTTGTCTTGCACAGAAAGATTCAAACCTTCTTGTTGCGCACCATCTCTTAAAGTTGTGTCATAAATATGAAAAGCAGCAGGATTAAGTGAATTATCTTTACTCATAAATAAATCCTTTCTGCCAAACAAAAAACCCCTCGCAGTTTTGCGCGAAGGGCTGGCACACATTTGTGGGGCTTTTAACCCGCACATTTTGTGCGCTTATCTAATAATGATCTGGTATTTCATTGACTCCAAGTTTGCCTCATCATCTAGGACTTGATTAAAACTGGGGGTATTAACCTACGTTTAGCGTCCATTGATGTTCATCTTTTGCTGCACCAGTTTGAATGTCTAATAAAGCATCACGAAGTTTAGAAGTTATAGGACCAGTTTCGCCATTTCCTACTTGGAATTGACCTTCCTTAGATTTAACTGTTCCGATTGGAGTTATGACGGCTGCTGTTCCGCAAGCAAACACTTCAGTAATTTCTCCTGACTCGCAACCTTTTTGCCAATCCTGCACACTGATTCTTTCTTCACTTGATGAAAGATTCAAATCTTTAGCCAAAGTTAAAATTGAATCTCTGGTTATTCCTGCAAGCAACGAACCAGTTAATTCTGGAGTAACAATTTTATTTTGTTTGCCATAAACAAAATACAAATTCATTCCACCCATTTCTTCAATCCAACGTCTTTCAATAGCATCAAGCCACACAACTTGATCACAACCTTCTTGAGCTGCTTTTGCTTGTGCAATCAATGAGGCTGCATAGTTACCAGCAAATTTTGCTTCACCGGTTCCTCCAGGTGCTGCTCTGACATATTCAGTACTTAGCCAAACTGAAACTGGTTTTAATCCTTTTGGAAAATATGCGCCTGCAGGAGAAGCAATCAACATGAACAAATATTTATTTGCAGGTCTTACTCCTAATCCCACTTCTGTGGCAAACATAAAAGGTCTTAAATATAAAGATTTTTCTCTTTCTTCTGGAACCCAATTTTTGTCAACTGAAATTAATTCTTTAATTGATTGAACAAATAATTCTTCTGGCATTTCAGGCATAGCCATTCTTTTTGCACTTCGAGCAAATCTTTTTGCATTTTCTACTGGTCTAAATGTTTTAATTGTGCCATCTTTATGGCGATATGCTTTCAAACCTTCAAATATTGCTTGGCCATAATGAAGCGTCATATTGGCAGGATCTATTTCTAATTTTGCATAAGGCACAACTCGAGGATTAATAAATCCTTTATCTTGTTCCCAATCTATTAAAACCATGTGATCTGTGAAATATTTTCCAAATCCTGGATTTTCTAATATTTCTTTTCTTTGCTCATCAGATTTGCCTGAGCTATTTTTTGTAACACTAAAATTTGTCATGAATTAACCAATTTAGCGATTGCATCTCCTATTTCAAAAGTGCTTCGCTTATTTTGTCCTCTACTTGCTAAATCTTTTGAAACAGCTTCTTCTATTTGCTTTGCTAAAGAATCTTGGCCAAGATGTGACAACATCATTGAAGCACTCATAATTGCTGCAGTTGGATCAGCAATTGCTTTTCCTGCAATATCTGGTGCTGAGCCATGAACAGGTTCAAACATAGAAGGAGAAGTTTTTTCAGGATTTATGTTGCCACTTGCTGCAAGCCCAATGCCACCAGCAATGGCAGCACCGATGTCAGTCAAAATATCGCCAAATAAATTATCTGTTACTACTACGTCAAATTTTTCAGGATTTGTCACAAAAAACATTGATGCAGCATCCACATGTTGATATTCAGTTTTCACGTCAGGAAATTCTTTAGAAACTTTTTCAAAAGTTCTCTTCCATAAATCTCCGGCAAACACTAAAACATTTGCTTTATGGACCAAAGTTAAATGTTTTCTTCTTTTTTGCGCTCTGCTGAATGCATCTCTAATTACTCTTTCTGCACCCTTGGCCGTGTTTAATGATTCTTCTGTGGCTACTTCATCTTTTGTGTTTTTTCGCAAAACTCCACCAGAACCAACATAAGCACCTTCAGTTCCTTCTCTTACTACAACCATGTCAATATCTTTTGTAGTTTTTCCAGCTAGTGGAGTAGCTACTCCAGGAAAAAGTTTTACTGGACGTAAATTTACGTAATGATCAAGGACAAATCTAAGTTTTAATAAAAGTCCACGTTCCAAAATTCCGGGAGCTACTTTTGGATCTCCCACTGCACCTAACAAAATTGCATCAAATTTTCTTAATTCATCAATTACTGAATCAGGTAAGGTTTCACCAGTCTTTAAATAACGAGTAGCACCTAAATCATAGGTTTGCGTATCAAGTTTTACTCCTGTTGCGTCCAAAACTTTGCATGCTTCATCAACTACTTCAGTTCCAATTCCATCACCTGGAATTAACGCAATTCGAAAGGAAGACATAATAAATACAAGCGTAGGGCCGCTCTACTTTTTTATCTCCTGCTACCCTTTACTCATAATGATTCGTTGCTTACTACTTCATAGCCGCAGCGAGGCCTAACGACTGGCCTCCTCGCTGCGGGAGTTAGTCATTTGCTGGTCGCAAAAGATTTTTTCCGACTAGTCACCAAAGAGGTAAGAAGTAAAAATGAATAAAAATAATCAAAAACCTTCACCGATGAAATTTCATCGTTATGAAAGTTTTCAACCTATTGAATTAAAGAACAGAGCTTGGCCTAATAACAAAATCACTAAAGCTCCGCGTTGGTGCGCTGTTGATTTAAGAGATGGTAACCAAGCCTTAATTGATCCAATGACTCCTGCAAGAAAAAAGAAGATGTTTGAGTTATTGGTCAAAATGGGTTACAAGGAAATAGAAGTCGGATTTCCTGCTGCCAGCCAAACCGATTTTGACTTTGTCCGACAACTTATAAAAGAAGACTTAATCCCAGATGATGTAGTGATTCAAGTTCTAACTCAAGCTCGTGAACACTTAATTGAAAGAACTTATGAATCTTTAGAAGGTGCCAAACAAGCAATAGTGCATGTTTATAACTCAACTTCAACTTTACAAAGAAGAGTTGTTTTCGATTTAGATAAAGATGGAGTAAAAGATATTGCAGTAAATGGTGCTCGATTAGTTGCTAAATATGCAGAGCAAATGGGTGATACTGAAATATTTTTTGAATATTCACCAGAATCTTTTACTGGAACTGAATTGGAATATGCAGCAGAAGTTTGCAATGCCGTTAATGATGTTTGGCAACCAACTAAAGATCGCCCCACAATAATTAATCTTCCAGCCACAGTTGAAATGGCTTCACCGAATGTTTACGCTGATTCAATTGAATGGATGAACCAAAATCTTGATAGAAGAGATTCTGTCATTCTTTCTCTACATCCACATAATGATCGAGGAACAGCAGTAGCAGCAGCGGAGTTAGGTTATTTAGCTGGTGCAGATCGTATTGAAGGATGTTTATTTGGAAATGGCGAAAGAACTGGAAACGTTTGTTTGGTCACACTTGGTTTAAATTTATTTAGCCAAGGAATAGATCCTCAAATTGATTTCAGCGATATTGATGAAATAAAACGAACTGTTGAATACTGTAATCAATTACCTGTAAATGAAAGACATCCTTATGGTGGAGATTTAGTTTTCACAGCATTTTCTGGTTCACATCAAGATGCAATTAACAAAGGATTAAAAGCATTACAAAAAGATGCAGATCAAAATGGTGTTGAAATTGATAATTTCAAATGGCAAGTTCCATATCTTCCAATTGATCCAAAAGATGTAGGACGAAACTACGAAGCTGTAATTAGAGTCAACTCGCAATCTGGAAAAGGCGGAGTTGCCTACATTATGAAAACAGAACATCAACTTGATTTACCTAGAAAATTACAAATTGAATTTTCTCAAGTTATTCAAAAAGTTACTGATACAGAAGGTGGCGAAGTAACACCTAACGAAATGTGGGAAGTATTTAAAGATGAATATTTACCAAATCCTGATAAACCTTGGGGAAGATTCTCCTTAGTTTCAGTTGCCCAAGATTCTGCAGTTGATGGCGATACTTCTTTAACAGCAACAATTAAAGATGAAGGAAAAGAAGTTGTAATTAAAGGTGTGGGAAATGGTCCAATTGCAGCTTTTTGCAACGCTTTAGCAACGCATGGAATTAATCTTCGAGTTCTTGATTATCACGAACATGCTTTGTCATCAGGTGGAGATGCGCAAGCTGCTGCATATTTGGAATGCTCTATAAATTCAAGAACTCTATTTGGTGTAGGAATTGATCCAAGTATTGTTACTTCTTCACTAAAAGCAATTATTAGTGCTGTGAATAGAGCAAGTCGTTAACTAAAATTAACAACGCGTGCAAACTTTGCATCCATTGCTTTAGCTACTTCATTTAATACTTCTTGAGGTATTTCTGAATCTAGGGTTAATGCAACTAATGCCGTTCCACCTTTTGCTTCACGAGAAAGTTGCAGATTAGCAATATTAATGTTGTGTTTTCCTAATATTCCACCAATTAATCCCAGCATGCCAGGTTTGTCTGAATATTTTAGAAATGCCATGTGATCATGAATTGCTACATCTAATTCATATTTATCAATACCAACTAATTTCACATTTGATTGTGTGCCAGAAATAGTTCCACTAACTGAAACGTGTTCTGCTGAATTTGTTGTAACTTCTACTTTTGCTTGAACTCGATAATTTGAGGATTCTTTATCTGTATAAATTGAAGAATCAATTCCTCGATCTGTAGCAATATTTGGGGCATTTACATAAGTAACTGCCACGTCAACTAGTTGAGTAAGTACTCCTTTAAGGGCTGATGTTTGCAAAATTTTCACATCATTTTCTACAACTTCACCCCTAATTTCAACATGAACTCTGGTAACAGAACTAGTTACTAAACATGCAGCAATTCTTCCTAAACTTTCCACTAAAGGTAAAAGTGGTCTGACTGGTTTTGCAATTGCTCCACCTTTAACATTTACTGCATCTGGGACAAGTTCCCCACTTAAAGCAAGTCGAACAGATTTTGCAACAGCAATTCCTGCTTTTTCTTGTGCTTCATCAGTTGATGCTCCTAAATGTGGAGTGCTCACAACTTCATCTAATTCAAAAAGAGGTGAATCTGTGCAAGGTTCTTTAGAAAATACATCAAGACCTGCTCCTGCAACCCTTTTTTCTTTTATCGCTTTGTAAAGAGCTTCTTCATCCAAAATTCCACCACGAGAAGCGTTAATGATTCTTACACTTGGTTTAACTTTTCTTAATGCTTCTTCTCCAATTAGTCCAATAGTTTCTGGATTTTTTGGTAAGTGAATTGTGATGAAATCACTTTGTTCTAATAATTCATCTAGAGAAACCATTTTCACATTATGTTGAGCAGCTTTTGCAGGTTGAACATATGGATCATAAGCAATTAGGTTTACCCCAAAACCTAAAAGCCTTTGGGCAACTAAAACACCAATTCTTCCAAAACCAACAATTCCTATAGTTTTATCAAGTAATTCAACTCCTGTGAATTTACTTCTTTTCCATTGTCCATTTTTTAAAGTTATATTTGCAGCAACAATATTTCTAGCACTAGCTAAAATTAAAGCAATTGCTAATTCTGCAGCAGAAGTGATATTTGAAGTTGGAGCATTTACTACCATCACTCCATTTTCAGACGCTACTTTTACATCAACATTGTCTAAGCCAACACCTGCTCGTGCGATAACTTTTAAATTTTTTGCATGACTTAATGCTTCAGCATCAAGTTTTGTAGCAGAACGAATTAATATCGCATCAGCTATTTCTAAATGTTTAAATAATTCTTCTCTATTTGTGCCATCACAATTTTTTATTTCAAATTCACTACCCAAAGCACTAATAGTTGCAGGTGATAATTCTTCAGCGATAACTACAATTGGCTTTGACATATATCTAGCCTACTTTGTTAGATTTTCGCTTTTTGCAAGCATCAGAACAATACTTAACTTCTTCCCAATTTTTTGCCCATGATTTTCGCCAAGTCATTTTTCGACCACAAGCAACACAAATTTTTTCTAATTTCGGATGTCTAGAAATATGTTGGCCCATTTAATAATTATTTATTAAATGGGCCAATTACGCTATTTGAAATTAACGTGAAACTTTACCTGCAAAATCATCCTGTGATTTATCCACCCAAGCCATAAGATCTCTTAACTTCTTACCAACTTGTTCAATTTGAGCTGTTTCACCTTTTGCTCTAAATTTCTTAAATTTCTTGGCTCCATTATCTTGATCGTCAATGAAGTCTTTAGCAAATGATCCATCTTGAATTTTCTTCAAGATTTTTTTCATTCTTTTCTTAGTCTTTTTATTTATTACTTTTGGACCAGAAACATAATCTCCATATTCTGCAGTGTCAGATACAGACCAACGCATTTTGGCAATTCCACCTTCATACATAAGATCCACAATTAGTTTTAATTCGTGTAAGCACTCAAAATATGCAACTTCAGGTTGATAACCTGCTTCAACTAAAGTTTCAAAACCAGCTTGAACTAATGCAGTTGTGCCACCGCATAAAACTGCTTGTTCACCAAACAAATCTGTTTCTGTTTCTTCAGTAAATGTTGTTTTAATTCCACCAGCTCTTAAACCACCGATTGCTTTGGCGTAAGAAAGTGCAAGTTCCCAAGCTTTTCCTGAATTATTTTGTTCAACTGCCACAATTACTGGAACTCCACGACCATTTGTGTATTCGCGACGAACTAAATGTCCTGGACCTTTTGGTGCGACCATACATACATCAACATCTTTAGGAGGTTTGATGTAACCAAAACGAATATTAAAACCGTGAGAAAAGAACAATGCTTTGTTGCTAGTTAAATTTGGTTCAATTGATTCTTTATAAATGTGTCGTTGCACATGATCTGGAGCAAGAATCATAATTACATCTGCTTCTTGAGCAGCTTGTGCAGGTGTTACAACTTTAAATCCTTCTTTTTCAGCTTTTACTCTACTTGGAGAACCTTCTTTTAAACCAACACGAACGTCAACACCTGAATCGCGAAGATTTAATGCATGTGCATGGCCTTGTGAACCATAACCTATAACTGCAACTTTCTTAGATTTAATGATTTCTAAATCTGCATCTTTGTCATAAAACATTTCGGCCATTTGCGTTTACTTTCCTTTTCTTTTTCCTCGGTTGGTTTATCCCTAGCGTAATGTGCGTTCAGACGCAGATTTTGCTCCACGTCCTATAGCCACCATGCCTGATTGAACTAGTTCTTTAATTCCATATTCTTCCAACACTTTTAATAAAGCTTGGATTTTGTCATGATTTCCAGTTGCTTCGATAGTTATTGCATCTGGAGATACGTCTACTACTTTTGCTCTAAAAAGAGAAACTGTTTCTAAAATATTTGATCTATTTTGAGCATCTGCTTTAACTTTGACAAGAAGCAATTCCCTTTGCACAGCAGCTGTGTTATCTAATTCAACTATTTTTAAAACATTTACTAATTTATTTAGTTGTTTTGTAACTTGTTCAAGTGGAGATTCGGCTACATTTACCACAATCGTCATGCGAGAAACCCCACTAGTTTCAGTTGGCCCTACCGCTAAAGATTCAATATTGAATCCACGTCTGGCAAATAAACTTGCAGTTCTTGCCAATACACCTGGTTGGTCTTCTACTAAAACACTTAAAGTATGTCTGCTCATTCGTCATCACTTCGCATCCATTTTGGTGCCATATCGCGAGCAAATTTAATTTCAGAATTACTCATTCCAGCAGCCACCATTGGCCAAACCATGGCATCTTTATGAACTACGAAATCAATAACCACAGGTGCATCATTTAGGCCTAATGCTTTTTCTATAACAACATCTACTTCGTCTTTGTTTTCGCAGCGCAAACCATGACATCCATACGCATCTGCAAGTTTCACAAAATCTGGAATTCTGTTGGTGTGTAGATCGGTATTGGAATATCTATTGTTATAGAACAATGATTGCCATTGTCTAACCATGCCTAGTGCATTGTTGTTGATCAAACCAACTTTTATTGGGATGTTATTGATTGTGCAAGTTGCTAATTCTTGATTAGTCATTTGGAAACATCCGTCGCCATCAATGGCCCACACATCTTTATTTGGTGCTCCAACTTTTGCACCCATGGCTGCAGGAATTGCATAGCCCATAGTTCCTAATCCACCTGAGTTAAGCCAAGTCCCTGGATTTTCATATTTAATAAATTGAGCTGCCCACATTTGATGTTGACCAACACCTGCTGCATACAAAGCATCAGGTCCAGTGATTTCACCAATTCTTTTAATTACATATTGAGGAGACAAAGATCCATCATGTGGTTCGTCATAACCAAGTGGATATTCGTTTCTTAATCTATTTAAGTTTGCCCACCATGCTTCGTAATTTCCAATTCGACCAGATTTGTGTTCATCTTTTATAGCTGCAATTAGTTCAATCATGGTTTCTTTGGCATCACCCACAATTGGGACATGAGCAAATCTATTTTTTCCAATTTCTGCTGGATCTATATCTATATGAATAACATCTGCTTCTGGTGCAAATGAAGAAAGTTGTCCAGTTACTCGATCATCAAATCTTGTTCCAATAGCAATTAATAAATCACTTTGTTGCAATGATCCAACAGCAGCAACTGTGCCATGCATGCCAGGCATACCTAAATGTTGTGGATGAGAATCTGGAAATGCACCTCTTGCCATCAAAGTTGTTACAACAGGAATTTGAGTTAATTCTGCTAATTGGAATAATTCTTTGTTTGCTTCTGCTTTGATAACCCCGCCACCAATATAAAGAACTGGTTTTTTTGCATTAACAATTCTTTCTGCAGCTTCTTTTACTCTTTTTGCATTTGGTTTAGATGTTGGATGATATCCAGGCAAATTCATAACTGGTGGCCAATTGAATTTGGTTTTTGCATTTAGCGCATCTTTAGAAATATCAACTAAAACCGGTCCTGGCCTTCCAGTTGCAGCAATATGAAATGCTTCCGCGATTGCTCTTGGAATGTCATCTGCTTTAGTAACTAAATAATTATGTTTTGTAATAGGAAAAGTAATTCCTCGAATGTCTGCTTCTTGAAAAGCATCTGTTCCAATTGCATTTGATGGAACTTGACCGGTTATTGCAACCATTGGCACAGAATCCATATGCGCATCAGCAATTGGTGTTACAAGATTTGTAGCTCCTGGCCCACTTGTTGCCATACAAACTCCCACACGATTTGTGGCAAGGGCATAACCTTCGGCAGCATGACCTGCACCTTGTTCATGTCGAACTAAAATGTGTCGAATTTTTTTTGAATCCATCAAAGGATCATAAGCAGGAAGAATTGCTCCACCAGGAATTCCGAAAACTGTATCTACACCTGCAGATTCCAAAGATTGAACTAAAGTTTGCGCACCGGTGATTTCGGTCATAAATTATGTTTCCTTTAAATCGGGGAAGAATTCTTTGTTAAGGAACTCTTCAATTGTTTCAGTAGCCTTTAACCCACTAAAAAACCCCCCGGCCTTTTTTAGGCAAACGGAGGGTGGCGCGTGGGCTAAATCTTGCTAGCCGACGCGCTCGCTAACTACCACGAGTGCATTTCTCATTGAAAAAACTGTATCAGCCAAATCTAGATTGGTCTAGTCCTATCCCCTTTGAACTAGTCAAACTTGAAAAATGGCAAAGAATTAAACTTAAAACATTATGGATTTAGATAAAGTCATTCTCTATTACGCATTTACTCCTGTTAGTGATCCTCAAGCTTTGATGCTGTGGCAAAAAACTTTATGCCAATCCCTAAATATAAAAGGCAGAATTTTAATTTCTCCTCACGGCATAAATGGAACTCTGGGCGGGAAAATGGAGGATTTAAAAAAATACATTAAACAAACACGACTTTATCCAGGTTTTAAAAAAATAGATTTCAAATGGTCAGAAGGAACCGGTAACGATTTTCCAAAATTAAAGGTCAAAGTAAAAGAAGAACTAGTTCCATTTGGAAATACAGATGAAATTAAAGTTGGAGAAAATGGAATAATTGGTGGAGGTACACATTTAAAACCTGAACAAGTTCATAAATTAATTGAAGAAAGAAAAGATGAGGTAGTTTTCTTCGATGGAAGAAATGCTTTTGAAGCTAAAGTTGGAAAATTTAAAGATGCCGTAGTTCCTCAAACTTCAACAACTAGAGATTTCATAAATGAAATTGAAAGTGGCAAATATGACCACTTAAAAAATAAAGCAGTTATTACCTACTGCACCGGTGGTATTCGTTGTGAAGTTTTATCAGTGTTAATGAAAAATAGAGGTTTTAGTGAGGTTTACCAAATTAAAGGTGGCATAGTTCGCTATGGAAATAAATTTGGTGATGATGGATTATGGGAAGGCTCTTTATATACATTCGATGATCGCTTGACCATTGACTTTAGTGATCACACTAAATTGATCGGAACTTGTGCCAGATGCAATGCTAAAACTAAATCTTTTAGAAATTGTCAAAATCCAAATTGCCATCAATTAGTTTTACTATGTGATGATTGCTATGCCACACATGTGGGAATGCCTTGTGTGCATGATCGCGAAACAAAACAAAATCGCGAACTTGTTGGTTAATTACAAACAGCACCTTTAGCAGAAGTTCCCACTAAGCGTGCATATTTACCTAAAACACCTGTTGTATATCTAGGTGCTGCTGGTTTCCAAGTAGCTTTTCTTTTAGTCAAAGTTTCTTCATCAACTAATAAATCTAATCTTCTATTTGTTAAATCTAATTTAATTTTGTCACCGGTTTCAACTAAAGCAATTGGTCCACCATCGGTTGCTTCTGGTGCAACATGCCCTATACAAAAACCTGCTGTAGCTCCACTAAATCTTCCATCAGTTACCAACATGACATCTTTTCCAAGTCCTGCGCCTTTAATTGCTGCAGTAACCGCTAACATTTCGCGCATGCCAGGACCACCTTTTGGTCCTTCATATCTAATAACAACCACGTCACCTTTTACAATTTTTCCTTGAGTTAGTGCTTCCATTGCAAATTTTTCATCATCAAAGACTTTTGCAGTTCCTTCAAATACTGGAGATTCAACTGAAGCTGCTTTAATTACAGAACCTTCAGGTGCAAGAGAACCTTTAAGAATTACTAATCCACCAGTTTTGTGGATTGGATTATTAACTGCATAAATTATTTTTCCATCAGGATCTGGTGGATTTATTTCTTGTAAATTTTCACCCAGTGTTTTACCTGTCACTGTTAACGCATCTCCATGCAGTAAACCAGCATCAAGTAAGGCTTTCATAACAACTGGAACTCCCCCAATTTTGTCTAAATCATTCATCACATAACGTCCAAATGGTTTAACATCTGCAAGATGAGGAGTTTTATCTCCAATGCGATTAAAGTCATCAATTGTTAAATCTACTTTTGATTCATGAGCAATTGCTAATAAATGTAAAACGGCATTTGTAGATCCACCTAATGCCATCAAAACCGTAATGGCATTTTCAAATGCTTTCTTTGTCATGATGTCTCTTGCAGTAATACCTTTTCTGATTAAATTCACTACTGCTTCACCTGCTGCAAATGCATCTGCATCTCTTCTGGAATCAATTGCTGGAGCACTTGCACTTCCTGGAAGTGCCATTCCTAAAGCTTCGGCTGCCGAACTCATTGTGTTTGCAGTAAACATTCCGCCACATGCCCCTTCTCCAGGACAGGCGGCACGTTCAATATCACCTAATTCTTTTTCAGATATTTTTCCTAGGGCACAAGCACCTACGCCTTCAAAAACATCTTGAATTGTTAAATCTTTTCCGTTTAAATTTCCAGGCATGATAGATCCGTTGTAAATAAAAACGTTCGCTAAATCTAATCTTGCTGCAGCCATTAACATTCCTGGTAAGGATTTGTCACAACCTGCCAAAGTGACACTGCCATCTAATCTTTCAGCATGCATAACACATTCGACAGAATCTGTAATTATTTCTCTACTTACTAAAGATGCACGCATTCCTTCATGTCCCATAGATATTCCATCAGATACAGAAATGGTTGCAAATTCCATAGGAAATCCACCAGCTGCAAATACTCCTGCTTTTGCTTTTTCAGCTAATCGTCTTAATGACATATTGCAAGGAGTAATTTCATTCCAAGAAGAAGCAATACCTATCTGAGGTTTTTTGAAATCTTCGTCTTTCATTCCCACTGCTCGTAGCATTGCCCGAGCAGGTGCTCTTTCAAAACCTTCGGTTACATCTTTACTTCTTGGTTTTAAATCACCTGGTTTAGTTGCCATATAAATACTGTATCTATATCAAATCTTTTTGGTGCTAACTACCTAATGTTTTCAAGATTAATTCTCTTACTTTGGCAGCATCCGCACTTCCGCCAGTAGTTTTCATAACAGCACCAACTATTACTCCAACAACTTGAACTTTTCCTTCTTTGATTTTTGCAGCAGCATCAGGATTTGCTGCAATTGCTTCATTTATTGCTGGGATTAGAGCCGAATCATCTGCCACTACAACTAATTTTCTTTTTTCCATTACTTGGTCAGGATTACCTTCTCCAAGTAAAATTCCATCAATTACTTGTCTTGCTAATTTATCTGTTAATTTGCCATCGTTTACTAATTGATCAATTCTTGCTACATCTTCTGGTTTAATTTTTAGTGAACTTAATTCACTTCCTGATTCACTTGCTCTTCGTGCTAATTCGCCTGCCCACCATTTTCTTGCAGCAGCTGGCTTTGCCCCTTTTGAAATAGTTTCAGATATTAAATCAACAGCGCCCAATGTTGAAACATCTCGCATTTCTAAATCAGTAAATCCCCATTCTTTAGCAAGTCTTGCTCGTCTTACAGAAGGTTGTTCTGGTAATTCACTTCTTAATTTTTCTATCCAATTTTTATCTGGTGCAATAGGGACTAAGTCTGGTTCTGGAAAATATCTGTATTCTTCAGCAACTTCTTTACTTCTACCACTTCTAGTAGAACCTGTATCTTCCTGGAAATGTCTGGTTTCCTGTTTAATTTTATTACCTTTATCAAGTTCAGTTGCTTGTCTTTCAATTTCACTTCGAATTGCTCTTTCGACACTTCTTAAGGAGTTAACGTTTTTAGTTTCTGTTCTTGTTCCCCATTCTTTATTTCCTTTTGGAGTTAATGAAAGATTCACATCGCATCGCAATGATCCTTCTTCCATTCGAACATCAGAAACTTTTAGGCCACGTAATAAATCTCTTAATTCAGTTACATACGCTTTGGCAACAAGTGGGGCAAATTCATTTGTTCCTGCAACAGGTTTGGTAACAATTTCCACTAAAGGAATACCTGCACGGTTGTAATCAACTAATGAATAATCTGCGCCATGAATTCTTCCAGTTGCTCCACCAGCATGAGTTAACTTTCCTGTATCTTCCTCTAAATGCACTCTTTCAATTTCAACTCTAAAAGTTTTTGAACCATCATCAGTATCAACGATTACGTCTAAATATCCATTTGAACAAAGTGGTTCATCGTATTGGCTTGTTTGAAAATCTTTTGGCATATCAGGATAGAAATAGTTTTTTCTAGCAAATCTAGAAAAAGGAGCAATGCTGCAATTAAGAGCTAACCCAATTCGAATTGTTGATTCAATTGCTGTTTCATTCGCAACAGGAAGTGAACCTGGAAGACCTAAACAGGTTGGGCAAGTTTGCGTATTTGGTTCTGCTCCAAATTCAGTAGAACAAGAGCAAAACATCTTTGATTTTGTGGATAATTCAACATGTGTTTCTAATCCAATTACTGGATCATAATTTTTAATTGCTTCGTCAAAATTAGCCATTTGACACAACTTTCAAATCAGGAATCGAATCAATTAATAAACCATTCCATTTTTCTTTCAAACTTGCTTCTAAAGTTGCAGCTACCTTATACATTCGATCATCTTGCATAAATGGTGCAATAATTTGCAAACCAACTGGAAGTTTATCTTCATCTGCTAATCCAATAGGAATACTCATTGCTGGAATTCCAGCAAGTGATGGAGGAAGTGTTGCTAAATCTGCTAAATACATAGCTAATGGATCATTAACTCTTTCACCTAAACCCCAAGCAGTTGTAGGAGAGGTAGGTGAAATTAATACATCGACTTCTTTGAATGCATTCTTTAAATCTTGAGCAATTAAAGCTCTTACTTTTTGTGCTTGCGCATAATAGGCATCGTAGTAACCAGAAGATAATGCATAAGTTCCAATCATGATTCTTCTTTTGACTTCTTTACCAAAACCTTTTGCCCTAGTTTTATTCATAACTTCTTCAGCGCTTAAGTTTTGATCATCAACTCTTAAGCCATAACGCATTCCATCAAATCTGGCTAAGTTACTTGAAGCTTCACTTGGGGCAATTAAATAATAAGTAGCAAGTGCATAAACAGAATGTGGAATGGAAACTTCTGTAACAATGGCGCCTAATGATTTCAGAGTTTCAATGGATTCATTGAATCTATTAATTACACCAGTTTGCCAGCCTGCTCCCCCAAGTTCTTTAATGTAACCAATTTTCATTCCTTTGACATCTAAAGTTTTGGAAGCACTAACCACATCTGGAACTTTTTCATTAATGCTTGTGGAATCAAGTGGATCATGTCCAGCCATTACTTCATGCAACATTGCACAATCTAAAACAGTTCTAGCAAATGGTCCTGCTTGATCCAATGATGAAGCAAACGCAACTAAACCGTATCTAGATACAGCACCATAACTTGGTTTTGCTCCAACAATTCCTGTTACAGATGCAGGTTGTCTTATGGAACCACCAGTGTCTGTTCCAATTGAAAGTGGTGCAAAAAAAGCAGCAACTGCAGCAGATGAACCACCAGAAGATCCACCTGGAATTTTATTTAAATTCCATGGATTTCTTGTTGGAAAATATGCGCTGTTTTCGGTTGAAGAACCCATGGCAAATTCATCCATATTAGTTTTACCCAAAATAACTACACCAGCATTTTTTAAATTCTTTACAACTGTTGAATCGTATGGAGGTAGCCAATTTTCTAATATTTTTGATCCACAAGTTGTTGGCACATCTTTTTGAGTTAAGACATCTTTTAGAGCTAGAGGAACTCCTGCTAATTTATTTAAACTTTTATTTTCTTTTCGTGCTTTATCTATTTCTTCGGCTTGGCTTAACGCCCCTTTTTTATCTAAGAATAAAAAAGCTTTGACTTTATTGTCTAAATTTTCAATACGATCAAAATGTGCATTAGTAACTTCAACAGCACTTATTTCTTTTTTTGCTAACTTTTCACTTAGCTCTACTGCTGTTAATTTAGTAATCTCAGACATTATTCTTCATCCAAAATTCTTGGTACTTTGAATTTATCTTCTTCACTAGCTGGTGCTGACTTTAAAATTTCTTCTCGTTTTAAGGATGGTTTTATTTCATCATGTCTAAAAATATTGACAGCCCCTGTGGCATGTGACATTGGTTGAACATTTTTAGTATCTACTTCGCCAACTTTGGCAACTGAATCCAAAATGATTTCAAGTTGTTTGGCATATTCTTCTAATTCGGATTCAGCTAAATCTAATCTGGCAAGTTTTGCTAAATTAGCAACTTCTTCTTTAGATATTTTTGACACGATTTATATCTTATTATTTAGTCCTTTGTGACTAATTTCAGCGCTTCTTGAAAGCCTTTATTTAGTAGAACTTCAAAATTTTCTGCATCTAGCCTTGGAATTCCCAGCGACAAAGCCTTGGAATATTTACTTCCATCAGCTCTGCCAAAGATCAACATTGAAGTATTTTTACTTACCGAACCTGAGACTTTTCCGCCTCTTTCTAAAACAGCATTAGAAGCACCATCTCTTGAATAATTTGGCACAGTTCCCGTTATGACAAAATTCAAATCTTTTAATGGCTGAGGACCTGTTACTTCTTCATCCTTAATTCTCACGCCAGCTCTAGCCCATTTACCAACTATTTCTTTATGCCAATCTTCACTAAACCATTCTTTAACTGCAATTCCTATTACTTCACCAACACCTGCAACTTCAGATAGTTTTTCAATTTTTGCATTGGCAATATTTTCAATCGATTTAAATTCTCTACTTAAAGCTTGCGCTGCAGTTGGACCAACGTGTCTGATCGATAAAGCAACTAAAACTCTCCACAAAGGTCTTGATTTTGCAGCTTGCAATTGAGCAAGTAATTCTTCACCATTTTTATTCAATACTCTTTTAGTTTCATTTTTACTAGGAGCTCTTGTGAAATAATCACTTACTTCTAAATCTTTTGCAGTTAAATCAAATAGATCGCCTTCATCTTTCAAAATGTTGTCATTTAAAAGTGCAGCCGCTGATTTTGAACCTAATCCTTCTACATCAAGTGCTCCACGAGATCCAACGTGAAAAAGTCTTTCTCGAAGTTGAGCCGGACAAGTTCTTGCATTTGAACATCTCAAATCAACATCACCAGCTTTTGCTGGAGCTAGTTTTGTGCCACATTCAGGACATTTTTCTGGCATAGAAAATTTCTTTTCATTACCAGTTCTTAATTCAATGACCGGGCCAACTATTTCTGGAATTACATCGCCTGCTTTTCTCAAATAAACAGTGTCACCAATCAGAACACCTTTTCTTTCAATCTCTTGTTGGTTATGAAGAGTTGCCATGGAAACAGTTGAACCTGCAACTTTTATTGGTTGCATTACTGCAAATGGAGTAACTCTTCCTGTTCTTCCCACATTTACTTCAATATCTAGTAATTTGGTGCGCACAACTTCTGGAGGATACTTATAAGCGACTGCCCAACGTGGTGTTCTAGAGGTTGCTCCTAATTTTTTTTGTATTTCTAAATCATTAACTTTTACAACTACACCATCTATTTCATGACTTAAATCTCGTCGTTTTTCACCAAACTCTTCAATAAATTTCTTAACACTTTTTAAATCTTTCGTGACTCTTGTGGTGGAGGCAATCGGAAGTCCTAAATCACCTAATAATTCATATGCCTTACTTTGGGTTTTGAAATCTAAACCTTCTAAAGCACCAATTCCATGAACTACTAATTTGAGTCTGGATAAAGATGAAATAGATCTATCAAATTCTTGTTTAAGTCGTTCAATTCTTTGTTCAGATTTTTTTTCACTTTTTGCTAAAGCTAATTCTTCTTCTCTTTTATCAACTCTTTGTCTGATTGTGCCAGCTGCAGCATTTCGTGGATTTGCAAATGGTGTTCTACCTGAATCCATAACTTCGTTATTTAATTGCTCAAAATCTTTCAAATCAAAATAGATTTCTCCTCTTACTTCTATCAAATTTGGAATTTTTGAATTTTTAGTTTTTAAAATTCTAGGAATGGAAGAAATAAATTGAGTGTTATAAGTGACATCTTCTCCAACTCGACCATCACCTCTGGTGGCGACTTTAATTAATTTGCCATCAACATATAAAAGATTTAAAGCAAGCCCATCAACTTTTAATTCACAAATTGTTTCTGGCAATTCTTGAGTAGTCTTTTTTACTCTATTTGCCCACTCTTCTAATTCCTCATCATCAAAAACATCTTCTAAACTCATCATGCGATCCTTATGTTCTACGGGCTCAAAAAGTTCAGAAGCTTCGCCTCCTACAGATTGGGTAGGTGAATCTTGCGTAACTAATTCTGGATATTTATCTTCTAATTTTTCTAATTCTCTAAATGCTTTGTCATATTCATCATCAGAAATAGTTGGTGAATCTAGTAAGTAATATTGTCGCCTTGCTTCTTCAATTTGTTCAACTAATTCAAGCCATTTATTTCGAGCAGAATCTGGAATTGATTTACTCATTATTAGTTTCTGGCAGTTGTTAAAACTGTGCCACTACCAATTACACGATCATTTTCATATAAAGCAATTGTTTGACCTGGTGCAAGTCCTTGCAAAGTATCAATAAATTCAACGGTTAAATTACCATCTTTATGAAAGGCTTTTGCCTTTAATCTTTCCCCATGAGCTCTGACTTGCGCTAAACATTCGAATGGACTTTCTGGTATTGGTCCACACCAAATCACATTGGTGGCAGTAACAACATCAACTTTTAAAAGTGTAGGCAATCCAACCATGACTGTTTTATTTTTAACATCAGTTTCTACTACATAACGTGCTGCTCTATCAGGTCTAGGTTTTGTTAAATTTAAACCTCTTCTTTGACCAATAGTAAATTCAAAAACTCCATCATGTTCGCCTAAAACTTCATTAGTTTCTGCATCAATAATTTTGCCTTTTTCTTCACCAAGTTTTCTATGCAAAAATCCTGCAGTGTCACCATCAGGAATAAAACAAATATCATGCGAATCAGGTTTACTTGCAGTAATTAATCCTCTTTTATCTGCTTCTTCTCTTATTTCTGGCTTTAGAGAATCTCCTAATGGCAAAATTGTGTGACTTAATTGTTCTTGAGTTAACACACTTAATACATATGATTGATCTTTATTGGGATCTTTTGCACTATATAAAGTTGGGCCATCAGCAGTTTCAATAATTCGTGCGTAATGTCCTGTAGCTACAGCATCAAAACCAAGTGCGAGAGATCTTTCCAAAACTGCAGCAAATTTAATTTTTTCGTTACATCTCACACATGGATTTGGAGTTCTACCTTGTGCATATTCACTTACAAAGTTTTCAATTACTTCTTTTTGAAATTCATCTGATACATCCCAAACATAAAATGGAATTCCTAAACGATCTGCAACTCTTCTGGCATCACGCGCATCATCGAGTGTGCAACAACCTTTACCACCTGCATGTCCTTTTACTTTTGCTAAAGCTAAATGAATTCCAACAACGTCATATCCCTGATCAACTAATCTTGCTGCTGCAACAGATGAATCAACGCCACCACTCATGGCAGCTACTACTTTTTTAGTCATGACTTCACAGCTGGTTTACCAGCTCTTCTTGCTCTTTCCACCACAGCTGGTAAAACATTTATAACATCTGTTACATCATCTGGAGTTGATGTTGTACCAAAAGAAAATCTAATTGATCCTCTTGCAGTTTGTTCATCTCTGCCCATTGCAAGTAAAACGTGTGATGGCTGAGGAATTCCTGCAGAACAAGCAGAACCTGTTGAACATTCAACTCCTTGAGCATCCAACAACATCAATATTGCATCACCTTCGCAACCTTTAAAAGTAAAGTGAACATTTCCAGGTAAACGATTTTCTGGATCACCATTTAGCACTACATCAGGAACTGTTTGCATAACTTTATTTATCAAGTCTTTTCTTAAAGCACTTAATCTGTTTGCTCGATTAAATCTTTGACTTACTGCAACTTTTATCGCAGCTGCAAATCCAGCAATTTGCGGTGCAGCTAAAGTTCCTGATCTAACTTCTCTTTCTTGTCCTCCACCGTGCAAGACTGGAGTTAATTCAATATCTCTTTTGATTACTAAAGCACCAATTCCTTGTGGTCCACCAATTTTATGACCACTTACAGTTAAGGCATCAAGTCCTGAATCTTGAAAATGAACTTCTAAACATCCAACTGCTTGAACTGCATCAGAATGCATTGGAATGTTAAATTCTTTTGCAACATTAGCTAATTCTTTTATTGGCTGAATTGTGCCAACCTCATTATTTGCCCACATAACACTTATAAATGAAACATCATCAGGATTTTTTTCAATTGCATTTCTTAATGTTTCAGGACTTACTCTGGCAAATTCATCAACTGGAAGTAATTCAACGATTGCATTGTCATGTTCTTTAAGCCACAAAACTGGATCTAAAACTGCATGATGTTCTATTGCAGATATTAAAATTCTATTTCTTTTCGGATCTTTTTTTAATCTTGACCAAAATAAACCTTTGATTGCTAAGTTATTAGATTCTGTGCCCCCGGAAGTAAAAATAACTTCAACAGGTCTTGCACCTAATGCTGCTGCAATAACTTCTCTTGATTCTTCGACAACTTTCCTAGCTCTTCGACCTGAAGAATGAAGTGAAGATGGGTTACCAGGTTTTGCTAATTCAGCAGTCATCGCAGCAACTGCCTCAGGCAACATTGAAGTAGTAGCAGCGTGATCTAAATAAGTCATAACCTCAAGTTTAGACGATTTAGAACAATGCGCTTGCTAGGTCTCTTCGAGCCTTTAATACGTGAGGATCACTATCTCCAACCACTACAAATAATTCTAAAAGTCTTTCTCTCAACTTTTCTCGGTCTTGGCCTGAGGTAATTCTGATAGCATTGATCAAAACACTAAATCCTGCTTCTGGATTTCCTTTCATAAGTTCCAAATCAGCAAGTTCTAATTGTGCATCAATATTTTTCTTATCGCTTGCATTTTTTCTAATTTCGTTTTCATTTAAAGTAGTAGATCTTTCTAGTAATCCAACTTGAGCAAGACCAGCAATGGCAGTTTCATCTTTTGGATTTTGATTTAACATTTCTTGATAAATTTTCTTAGCTTCTACAAAATCCCCTTTCTCAATTGCATTAAATGCAGCTTCAAGTTTTGGATCAGCTTTAGGTTCTTCAGATTTACTTTCTTGTTCTGTCTCTTGTTGATCTTGATTAACCGTTCCTTTAACCCCTTGTTCATTGGCAATTCTTATTACTTCAGTTAAAACTTGTCTTACTTGAGACTCAGGCATTGCACCTTGAAACAAAGGTGCAGCAGATCCTGCAATAATTGCAAAAACTGCTGGAATCGATTGAACTTGAAATGCAGCAGCAATATTTTGATTCTTATCTATATCCACTTTGGCTAAAATAAATTTTCCGTTAAATTCAGCTGCAATTTTTTCTAGAACTGGAGAAAGTTGTTTACATGGTCCACACCATTCAGCCCATAAGTCAACTACTACTGGTACTTGATTAGAGGCATCAATTACTTTTTGCTGAAAATCATTTTCGTTTACATCTATTACGACGCCACTTGGAGCATTGGCTAAAGCAGAGTTTGCTGCACTTTGTGCTTGTCGAGCTTGAGCAAGAGCGCCTAAATCAATTGCGCCACGCATCGGAATAGAACCAGCCAAAATTTATTTCACCTTCAAACTTTTTTTTATCAATTCTAACGATAGTTAAATATCGTTCCACTTTTCCACCGGACCATCCCAAGAGGTAGGAAGCGGAACTTTCTCTGGAGCAATTAACTTAACAATGTGATTTAAAACAACTTGAACACTATTTTCGCCAACCCATAAATGTTTTGCCCCAGGTTCTGCAATTACTTGAATATTTGGACAAATGGAAAATTTTTCTTTTGCTTCTTTGGGCTTTAAATAGTCATCTAATTCAGGAACTAAAGCAATAACAGGAAAACTAACATTTTTCCATCTTGCTAATTCTTCTTGAGTTGTGAATCGAAGTGGTGGAGAAATTAAAACAACTCCGCTTAAATCTTGGTCATATGCGTGACGAAGAGTTACATCTGTTCCAAAAGACCAACCAACAACATATGGTTTAGCTAAATTATTTTTCTTAACATAATCAATGGTAGCTAATAGATCTTTTCCTTCATCATTTGACGAATCAAAGTTTCCTGTACTTCTGCCTAGTTTTGAGCAAGTTCCTCGGGTATTAAATCTCAACACATTAATTCCAGCTAGTGCTGGAAATCTCCATGACATTTTTCTCAATAAATGACTATCTGTATTTCCGCCATGAGTTGGTAATGGATGAACTGTAATTATTGTTGCAATTGCTTCTTTATTTAACGGAGATGCAATCTCGCCTACTAAGGTTTGCCCATCACTTGTTTCTAAATTAATTAATTCTCGCTTTGCAGGCAATACTGAATTAGAAACTATTTCTGTCATTTAGTCTTCTCTTTTGAATTTTTTTCTATTTGTGTTCCAGCATGGGGTATGCCAATGTCTTCTATCTTCTAACTGACCAATTAAGTATGCAACTGTATGAGGAGTGGCTGTTCTAATTTCTTGATCACAGCCTGGACATCGATAAGGTTTTGTTGCGGCAGATCCAGTGACTCTTCTAACAATCCAATCGCCATCATTCCAACTCTCTGTTTTTTCGATGCCCATTAATCGATTAAGGTCAAAACCTCTATCTTCTTTTTTTGTTTTTTTATCTTTATTTCTTCTGGGCATTTTTCTATCCTAAAACAATCTTTCTTCTTTACGATCGAAACCACGTAAAGCTTCATAATCAACTACTACACAGCGAATGCCTCTATCTTCGGCCAAAGTTTTTGCTTGTGGTTTTATTTCTTGAGCTGCAAAAACACCACTAACGGGAGCAAGTAATGGATCTCTGTTAAGTAATTCTAAATATCTTGTTAATTGCTCAACCCCATCAATTTCCCCACGTCTTTTTATTTCTACGGCTACATTTTTTCCATTTTCGTCTTTGCACAATAAATCAACTGGACCTATTGCCGTTGGATATTCACGTCTTACTAAATGCCAATTTTTACCAAACGTATCGAGATGAATTGCTAACAATTCCTGCAAATGAGCTTCAACTCCATCTTTAACTAAACCAGGATCAACTCCTAATTCATGAATTGAATTATGAATTACTTCTGAAACTGTAATTACTAATTTTTCTCCAGCTTTATTTTCAACCGTTATTATTTTCTTTTCGTCTTGATTTGTCTCCTTTGTAATGCAAGGTGGACTCATCCAATTAAGAGGTTTGTAAGCACGATCATCTGCATGTATTGAAACAGATCCATCTGCTTTAAAAAGAATTAGTCTAGTGGCTTCAGGTAAATGGGCAGTAAGTCTTCCCACATAATCAACTGTGCATTTGGCCACGAGAAGTCTCATAACTTGATGATGCCGGATTGCTGAAAGTGCGCAACAATTGCATACATGATGACTTGGGGCAGCACTACATATTTACTTGTTCCACTATTAGTGGGAATAGGTATTTTAATATTTGTAGCAATTTTGAAATGGGCTTATAGCCCTAAGAAATCCTCGCTAATTGAAAGACCAACCAAAGCTAGCTTTAAAGATGATTATGGAATGTTAGTGCCAATAATAAATCCAGAAAATTACGCTGATGGAGAAAAATTAAGACAAAAATTATTAGCAAACAACATCAAAGCCACACTTGCCTTTACGTTAGAGGGTCCTCAAATAATGGTTTGGCCAAAAGATGAAAAAATTGCTAAGGAAGTTTTAAAAAAGTTAGTTTAAGTTATCTATTTGCACCAGGAACCCATAAGACATCACCTTGGTTCCTATTGGCATAACGAGCCAACACAAACAATAAATCAGATAATCGATTTAAATATCTTGCTGGAGTTTCTGTCATAACAATTTTGTGAGCAGTCAAAGCTGTCCAAGTTGATCTTTCAGCACGTCTCACAATAGTTCTAGCAACATGAAGTAGTGCCGCACCTGGAGTTCCTCCGGGAAGAATAAATGAATTTAGTGGTTGCAAAAATGAGTTGTAATGATCAATTGCTTTTTCTAATGCATCAACATAATTTGGCAAAACTCTTAATTGGGGAACATCGTTTTTCTTTCCAACCGGAGTAGCTAAATCTGCTCCAACATCAAATAAATCATTTTGAACTCTGGTCAATAAATCTTTAACATCTTGATCTAAATCTCCCATGGCAATTGCCACTCCAATTGCAGAATTTGCTTCATCTACATCTGCAAAAGCTTCAAGTCTTAAATCTGTTTTTAAGGCTCTAGACATATCTCCCAAAGCCGTAGTTCCATCATCACCGGTGCGGGTATAGATGCGAGTTAAATTAACCATGAGTAGAGCCTATGTCTGAAATGCAGTTTGCACACTTTGGTTGGGTACTCTGGTGAGTCATGGAAGCATTCAAAGTTGAAAAATCAGGACCTTTAAAAGGCGATGTCTATGTTCCTGGTGCAAAAAATAGTGTTTTAAAACTAATGGCTGCATCCCTTATGGCACAGGGAACCACAACTTTAACAAATGTCCCAAATATTTTAGATGTTGAAATTATGGCTGAACTTTTAAGAAGATTAGGCTGCCAAGTTTCACATGATTCAAAAAATTCAAAAATAGTTATTGAAGTTCCGGAAAAAATTGGCCATAAAGCAGATTATGACTTAGTAAGAAAAATGCGTGCTTCAATTTCAGTACTTGGTCCTTTAGTTGCAAGATGTTTTGAAGCAGATATTGCTCTTCCTGGAGGAGATGCCATTGGTTCTCGTGGTTTAGATATTCATTTGCAAGGTTTAGAAAAATTAGGATGCGATGTACATAGTGAACATGGCTATTTAATTGTGCGTGCAGAAAATGGCTTATCTGGCACAAATATTGCTCTTGATTTTCCAAGTGTTGGTGCAACTGAAAACGTAGTAATGGCTGCCACGTTAGCTAAAGGAACTTCCACGATTGAAAATGTTGCTCGCGAACCTGAAATTGTTGATTTATGTCAGATGTTGGTAAAAATGGGTGCAAAAATTGATGGAATTGGTTCAAGTGTTTTAGAAATAACTGGAGTTGAGAAATTAAATCCAACAACTCACGATGTTGTTCCTGATCGAATTGTGGCAGGAACTTGGGCGATCGCAGCAGTAATAACGCAAGGTGACATAACAATTCATGGAGTAAGACCAACAGATATGGAATTAGTTTTAGAAAAATTACGAGATACAGGTGCTGAAATTAAATCTGTAGATGATCGATTACATGTGACAATGCGACAAAGACCAAAAGCAGTTGACATAGTCACCCTTCCTTATCCTGGATTTCCCACAGATTTACAACCTCAAATGATTGCCCTTAATGCAATTGCGCAAGGTTCATCTATGGTTACTGAAAACTTATTTGAAGCAAGATTTAGATTTGTAAATGAATTAGCTCGTCTTGGTGCAGATGTAAAAATTAATGGTCATCATTGTTTAGTGAGAGGAATTGATGATTTATCAGGTGCTCCTGTAGAAGGCACTGATGTAAGAGCAGGTGCTTCTTTAGTTCTGGCTGGATTAGTTGCAGATGGCACAACTTTTGTTCACGAAGTTCATCACGTAGATAGAGGTTATGCAAATTTTGTAGAAAATTTACAAAATTTAGGAGCTAAAGTTTCTCGAGTTGAGATGTAAATCCTGAAAGATAAGTAATTAAATCTTCTCTATTTCTGACACCAAGTTCGGAATAAATTTTACTTATTTCTTGCTTAATAGTTGAAATACTATAACCTAAAAAATCAGCAATCTCGGAATTTGAGTTTTCTTGCATCAATAAATTAACGATTTGTTTTTGTCTTCTGGTTAGATTCTTAGTCTTATTATTTTCAATTAAAGATTCAACTCTTTTTTCATAATCTTGATCAAGTTTTATTCCAGATAAATTACTCAAAATTTGAATTAATGATTCAAAAACAGGACTTGGTGAAAGTTCTCGGTCTGAAAACAAACCTAAAACAACCTTTGGATATTTCAAACTTGAATAAGGGACTGCTATGAATGTCTTTGATCGATTATCTAATTCAAAATTTTGTAATTCTCTATACTCTTCTGACCAATAAGGAAGAGTGTTTACCCAAACAATTTTATTTTCTTTAATTGCATCAGTTACAGGAACTTTTCTATCAATTGGAAATTCCATCCAATTACTTGCATAAGTTTTGGTGATGCCAAATTGTCCTGAAGTCTTAACTGTTCCTCTATTTGTTGAATGAACAATAAAGGCAGAAATTATTCCATGATCTTTTAATGAATCAGTTACCAAATGATGACAAATATCTTGCTCTGTCAAATTTGGATACTTTAGAAATTTAATGAATTCTTGAATCGTGGCAATTGATTGTTGCCAATCATCTAACACAAAACACCTCAATTTATTAGGTGTCTCAATTTAACAACTTAATTCAATTAGGAGTCAATATAGGTTTTGAAATGTCCGATTTTTACGAACGGTTGATTACAAAAGAAAGAAGATGATTAGTAATACTTTTGGTGAATTTTTAATCATGTCCATGATGTAATCAAATTCAAATCGAGAGTGACCACCGGGTGTTTGAATAGCTTTTAATTTATTTGCCTGCACCCATCTTTTAACAGTTTTAGGATTGACCTTAAATAGTTCAGCTACTTCGCCAGGCCTTAACAGACGCTTTGACAATTTTCTACTCTCATTTGTAATGCAATGGCGATAATGATGCTATAAATTCATGAAGATTTACTAGGCCAAAAGTGGGCAAAAAAGTCCAAATCTTATTGACCTACTTCAACTTAACAATAAGTTGTGAGGCACAATAGAGGTATGACTTCTTTAAAAGAGCAATTAAAACAAGATTTGACTCAAAGTCTAAAAGATCAAGATTCAGTTAAATCTTCTACTATTCGAATGGCTTTAACGGCTATCACCAATGAAGAAGTTTCTGGCAAGGAAGCAAAAGTTTTAAGTGATACAGAAGTTCTAAGTGTTTTGACAAAAGAAGCTAAAAAAAGAAAAGAATCAGTTGAAGCTTTTAATCAAGCCAATCGAAAAGATTTAGCAGACAAAGAAGCTGCAGAACTTAAAGTGTTAGAAAAATATTTGCCCCAAGCATTAACTGAAGATGAATTAAACAAAATTATTGATGAAGCAATTGCTGAAGCAAAAGCGCAAGGTGCTGAAGGTGGAAAAGCAATGGGTGTTGTTATGAAAATTGTTCAACCTAAAACTGTGGGTAGAACAGATGGTGCACTTTTAGCTGCAAAAGTTAAAGCAAAATTAGGCTAATTAGTTTCCAGTTATAGCTAAACGAGATTCAGCTCTTTTTAAAGCTTCTTTATCTCCTGATTTAATAGCTTCTTCTTTTGCAAGTTGGGCACGTTTAATATCAATTTGACTTGCCAATTCTGCTGTATCAGCTAAAACAATTACGTTATTACTATCTACTGTGACAAATCCACCGTGAATTGCTGCTTTTATTTCTTCGCCTTCAACAGGTTTAATTGAAATTGGACCATCGGCTAAAGAAGCAAGCAAAGGTGAGTGTCCAGGAAGTAAACCAATTTCACCTGATTTAGTTCTTAACACAACTCTGCTTGCTTCTCCTGACCAAACTTGTGAGTCAGTGGCAACAACTTCAACTTTTAATGGCATAAGTTATTTTTACTTTCCTGCCAATTTAGCTGCATTCTTTTGCACATCTTCAATGCCACCAGACATGAAGAATGCTTGTTCTGGAAGATGATCAAAGTCACCATCTGCTAGCGCTTTAAAAGAAGCAATTGTTTCTTCCAATGGCACAAAAGAACCAGGTTGACCTGTGAATGCTTCTGCCACGAACATGTTTTGTGAGAGGAATCTTTGGATTCTTCTTGCACGACCTACCAAAACACGATCTTCTTCGCTTAGTTCATCGATACCAAGAATTGCAATAATGTCTTGCAAATCTTTATATCTTTGTAAAATTTCTTTTACTCTTTGAGCAACTGCATAATGTTCTTCACCAATATAAAGTGGAGACAAAATACGTGAAGTTGAATCCAACGGATCCACAGCTGGATAAATTCCCAGCTCTGAAATTGGACGGCTTAACACTGTAGTTGCATCTAAGTGAGCAAATGTAGTGTGTGGAGCTGGATCTGTGATGTCATCTGCCGGAACATAAATTGCTTGCATCGAAGTAATGGAATTACCGCGAGTAGAAGTAATACGTTCTTGTAATTGACCCATTTCATCAGCCAAGGTTGGTTGATAACCCACAGCCGAAGGCATACGTCCAAGCAAAGTTGAAACTTCAGAACCAGCTTGTGTGAAACGGAAAATATTGTCAATGAATAACAAAACATCTTGGTTTTGCACATCACGGAAATATTCAGCCATAGTCAATGCAGCAAGTGCTACACGCATACGTGTGCCAGGTGGCTCATCCATTTGACCAAACACCAGTGAAGTTTTATTTATAACTCCAGATTCAGTCATTTCTAGGAATAAGTCATTTCCTTCACGTGTTCTTTCTCCAACACCTGCGAATACTGAAACACCACCGAAGTTTTCAGAAACACGATAAATCATTTCTTGGATAAGAACTGTTTTTCCTACACCTGCACCACCAAACAAACCAATCTTTCCACCTTTTACATATGGTGTTAAAAGATCAATAACTTTGATACCGGTAACAAACATTTCTGTTTTTGGTTCAAGTTCGTCAAACTTAGGTGGTTGACGATGAATTGGCCAACGTTCTTTAATATTCAATGTTGATTCAGCAACATCAAGTGGTTTGCCCAGTGTGTTCCACACGTGACCAAGAGTTACATCACCAACAGGAACTGAAATAGGAGCACCAGAGGATTTCACGGTGGCGCCGCGAACTAATCCATCTGTAGGTTGCATAGAAATTGCACGCACCATGCCATCACCGATGTGTTGGGCAACTTCTAGTGTTAAAACTTTGGTTTCAGCTCCTGGCAATGTGATCTCCACATTCAGAGCATGGAAAAGTTCTGGAATTGCATCTACTGGAAATTCCACGTCAACTACGGGACCAGTAACACGTGCAACTCGACCGGTTACATTCTTTGTATCTGTTGTGCTGCTCATTTTCTTTTTTTCTCCTATTTAGCGGACTTTAGTGAATCGGCGCCACCGACAATCTCACTAATTTCCTGGGTAATTTCGGCCTGACGAGCTTGGTTAGCGCGTCTGGTCAAACTCTTAATTAACTCTTCAGCATTTTCGGTTGCTGATTTCATGGCACGTTGTCTTGCAGCATGTTCTGAAGCTGCTGCTTGTAACAATGCGGCATAAACCAAATACTCAATATATTTTGGTAACAATTGATCCAAAACTGCTTCTGGACTTGGTTCAAAATCATAAAGAGGTAGTGCAGGTTTATGTGTATCTACTTCTGTCATCTTTGGTGAAGATGCCACAAGTTCTTCAACTACTTCCAAAGGAACAATTCGTTGTACAACTGGAACTTGAGAAATTCTATTTACAAAACGAGTGTAAATAACTTGAATTTCGTGCACTCCTCCTTGTTCTTCTGGTTTTAAAAATATTTCAAGTAAAGATTTTGCAATTTCTCTTGCATGATCATATGTTGGTCTATCAGTTATGCCAGTCCAACTTCCTGCAACTTCTCTATTACGGAATTTGTAATAACCAAGACCTTTTCGGCCCACGATGAAAGGAACCACAGTTTTTCCTTGTTCATCTTTTAATAACTCGGTTAATCTTTCGCCTTCTCTTAAAATATTTGCAGAATATGCACCAGCAAGACCACGATCTGCAGTTATCAATAACACAGCAGAACGTTTTCCATCAGTTTTATTCAAAAGCAAAGGATGATTTCCTCTGGCATTTGAAGCTGCCAAGGAAACTGCTTTATAAAGGGCAGTTGCATATGGAGAAGAAGCTTGTACTTGGTTTTGCGCTTTGATGATTCGACTAGAAGCAATTAATTCCATAGCTCTAGTGATCTTCTTGGTCGCTTGAACCGAGCGAATGCGTCTTCTAAATACGCGTAACTGGGCACCCATTTTTAGTCTTTATGCTCTCTTCTGAATTTTGATTTGTGCTTGTTCAACATCTTCTTCAGCTAAAGCTTCAACATCTGTGTCGACTAATAGTGGTTGACCATTAGCTTTCACAAATTGTTTTTTAAAGTTGTTGATTGCTGTTTTCAAAGTTTCAATATCTGAATCACTCAAATCTCTTGTTTCTCTGACTGATTTCAAAACTGAACTATGTTCACGATCTAGATAATTATGGAATTCAACTTCAAATCTAGAAATGTCATCAACTGGCACATCGTCTAGATTCCCGGTAGTTCCTGCCCAAAGTGATGCAACTGCTTTTTCCATTGGCAGTGGTGCATATTGACCTTGGATTAATAATTGAACCAATCTTGAACCGCGTTCCAATTGTTGTTTTGAAGCAGCATCAAGATCTGAACCAAAAGCAGCAAATGCTTCTAGTTCACGAAATTGAGCCAAATCTAAACGCAAACGTCCAGCAACTTTTCTCATTGCTTTTGGTTGAGCAGATCCACCTACACGTGAAACAGAAATACCCACGTTAATCGCAGGTCTTATACCTGAGTTGAATAAATCTGTTTCCAAAAATATTTGACCATCAGTAATAGAAATTACGTTGGTTGGAATATAGGCAGAAACGTCATTTGCTTTAGTTTCAATAATTGGTAAACCAGTTAATGAACCTGCACCTAATTCATTTGATAATTTTGCACAACGCTCTAATAAACGAGAGTGTAAATAAAAAACATCTCCAGGATAAGCTTCACGACCTGGCGGACGACGAAGTAACAGTGAAACTGCACGATAAGCTTCGGCTTGTTTTGTTAAATCATCAAACACAATAAGTGCAGCTTTTCCTTCATACATCCAATGTTGTCCAATTGCAGAACCTGCATATGGTGCAATGAATTTAAAACCTGCAGGATCTGATGCAGTTGCAGCAACAATAGTGGTGTATTCCAACGCACCGTATTTTTCTAAAGTTGCTCTAACAGAGGCAATTGTGGAACCTTTTTGTCCCACAGCAACATAAATACATCTAACTTGTTTCTTTGGATCTCCTGATTTCCAATTTTCTTTTTGATTGATAATGGCATCAATTGCTAATGCGGTTTTACCTGTGCCACGATCTCCAATAATTAATTGGCGCTGACCTCTACCTACTGCAGTCATTGCATCTACTGCTTTTACACCAAACTCTAAAGATTCTTTAACTGGTTGGCGTTCAACTACTGTGGGAGCTTGTAATTCCAAAGCACGAGATGCTGAAGCTTTGATTGGACCAAGTCCATCAATTGGATTACCCAATGGATCTACAGTTCTTCCTAAGAATGCTTCTCCTACTGGAACTTCTAGTACACGGCCAGTTCTTCTAACTTCTTGTCCTTCTTGGATACCTGAAGAATCTCCAAGAAGTACTGCGCCGATTTCTGCAACGTCTAAGTTAAGTGCTACACCTAATAAACCATTTTCAAATTCAAGTAATTCACTTGTCATTGCTGATGGCAAACCTTCAACACGGGCAATACCGTCACCAGTTTCTGCTACGCGTCCTACTTCATCCTTAGTTGTCTTTGGATTGAAATTGGCAACATTTTTTTCGATAGCACTCCGGATATCTTCAGGTTTGATCTGGAGTTCAGTCATTTTGATTACTGCCTTTCTTCTCTTTTTTCTGTTCTTACAAATTTTGTAAGAACAGGAAGTTTCTTATACTGCTAATTCTCGTTTTATTTGGGCAATTCGGTTTGAAACTGTGCCATCGATAACCTCGTCGCCGATTCGAACAGCTACTCCCCCAATTATTTTTTTATCGACAACTTTTTTAAGTTGGATATCTTGTTTATAAATAGCTTTTAATGCACTCACCAATCTTGATTCTTGATCGGCAGAAAGTGCAATAGCAGTTGTTACTTCTGCTAAAAGTCTTCCTCTTCGATCTGCGGCAAGCTTGGATAGATCTTTTAAAGTAGTAGTAATTGATCTTCCATGTCGATTGCCAAGTGCGTAATTTACTAATTCAATAGAAGTTTGCGTAAAGGTTTTTCCAACTAAATCATTGATTATTTTCAATCTTGATTCAATTGAGATGTTTGGATCTGCAAGCATAAGTTCTAATTCGCCACTTGCTGCAATTGCTCTCTCAAAAGCAAAAATTTCATCTTCAACTCTATCTAGTTCGTTGCTATTTTCACTACCTGCAAAAGCAGCTCTAAATCCACTTGCTTCTAGAGCTTTTACTAAATCTTCTGGATCACTCCATCGAAGAGTCACTGCTCGAGCAATTAATTCAATAGCTGATTTTGAACCAATTTGAGTTAATAAATCTTTAGCAATACCTGATCTTGCTTCATTTGATAAACCTGAATCAGTCAAAGTATTAAGCAAAGATTTATTTAGAGCAATTAATCTTGCTGCGGCAAGTAAACTTTTAGCATCATTAAAGGATTGAATTTCCTTACTGGAATCAACTGCCTTTATTAATGCTGAATAAGAATTCTTGCTTGCACCTAACATTTATTTACCTTTTACGCTTTCTAGATCTTTAATGAACTGATCTATTACCGCTTTGGCTTTTGCATCATCAGAAAGTGAAGCTCCGACGATTTTTTCAGCAAGTCCAAGAGCCAAATTAGAAACATCTAAACGCAATTCATTCACTGCTTTAGTTTTTTCTACTTCAATTTGGGCATTTGCTTGTTGGGTAACAACTTGTGCTGCTTTTTGTGCTTCATTTCTTGCTTCATTAATCAAAGTTGCCCGTTCAGATTCAGCACTTGATCGAATCTTTGCAGCCTCTGATTTTGCTTCGGCAAGATTTTGACGATATTGGCTTAATGTGGTGGCTGCTTCTTGCTGAAGTTTTTCAGCCTTTGCAATTCCACCTTCGATTGCTTCTGTTCTTGCTTCTAATGTTTTTCTAATATTTGGCAAAGCAAATTTAGAAAGTAAAAAGAAAATAGTAAAGAATGCAATGGTGCCAATAACTAGTTCATAAGTTGGTGGCAATAAAACATTGCTACCGCCTTCTGCACCCTCTGCTGCGAGGATCCAGTTCATATTCACTCTCCGTTTTTCTTGTTGTTAGAAACTTACGCGCCGAAAACGAATGGTGCAACGAAACCAATCAATGCTAAAGCTTCTGCAAGTGCGAATCCCAAAATCATGTTTTGGCGAATTACACCGTAAGCCTCAGGTTGACGAGCAATTGCTTGTACACCGTTTCCGAAGATGATGCCAATTCCAACACCTGGACCTATTGCGGCAAGACCGTAACCGATCGAACCTAGTGAACCAGAGATTTCCGCGAGGATGCTCATGTGTCCCTTTTTCCTTTTCTTTACTTAAATCTTGTAACTATTTGTTACAAGAAACCTTTTCTTTTAATGCTCCGCATGCAACGAACTGGAAATAAATACAGCCGTTAGCAATGTGAAGATAAAAGCTTGTAGTGCTTGAATAAACATTTCAAAACCAGTTAAAACTATTGTGACAAAGAATGAAACTGCTGAACCAAGATAACCAATTATTGAAACTATGCCTACAAAATTTGAAAGATTTAATAAATACCATGCAGAAACTGTAAATACTGTAATCAATAAGTGACCAGCAAACATATTGGCAAACAAACGAATCGCAAGCGTTACCGGACGAATAATAATCGTTGATAGCAATTCAATTGGTGTAAGCAACGGATAAATTCCAATTGGCATTCCTGGAGGAAATGCAATGTTTTTAAAGTAGCCCACCACACCTTGGTTTTTCATTCCCAAGAACATATAAATTAACCAAACTATTACTGCTAAAACAACAGGAAAGGCAAACTTTGAAGTTACAGGAAATTGGGCAACTGGCACAATTGCCATCACATTCATAGTCCAAACAAAAAAGAATATTGAAGTTAACAACGGTACAAATCGATCACCATCTTTGCCCATAATTTCGCGGGCAATATTATCTCTGACAAATAAGTAACCAACTTCAACAACATTTTGTAATCCCGTTGGTACTAATTTTGGTCTTGAAAAAGCAAGTAAGAACACTACTGAAACAATCACTGTTGAAATTAAAGCTAAAATAACTGGTTTTGTTATATCAATTGTGGTGATACCAAGATTTAAAGATGTAATTGGTTTCCAAACAAATATTCCAGCACCTGGTGCTGGAAATGGACAAGCAGTGTCGCCAAATTTACAAGTAACTTCTGCTAAAGAAATAAAGTTAGCCAAGAAAATCACTATTCATTTCTGGCAACATTTATTAAAACCTTTCGTTACTTCTTCATATTTAATTGCTTGTAAGTCATATATAGTGCTAAACCAATTCCTAAAATTGATCCAGCAGCAACAAACATTTCAACTTTGTTAAACCACGAACCAATTAACCAACCTAATCCTCCGTAAATTAATATTCCGGAAATTAGACGACCCACAATTGCCCATGGATCATCTGAGGTTGTTTTGCGGTTTGGAAAGTTTTTCTGTTCGCTCACCACTTAAAAGGTTAGCCGTCTTTTAATTTTTTTAAAACTTCAGGGGTGACCGGTTCAATCACGGTAGTTTTGTGTTTTGCCATCACCCAAACTGAGCCAAATGTCCAAGCTAGTGTGCAAGCAAGAATTGCGATGCCAAAGTATTGTCCATTCAGCCAACTTGCATCTCTAAGTAACATTATTAACACTAGTAACACAATTAATTGGGTTAAATACACCAACATGGCAACACCAAGACCAAGTTCTGGCCTTGTCAAAAGGACTTTGCCAATTATGTATTGTCCGAAAATAAAAAATGTCAAAGTTAAAAACATTCCACCCAAAGAAGACCAGCCTGCTTGTGCATCTGTGAAAAATGCTGAACCTATGGAAAATGCAATTCCTACTATTGTGGTTGGAATTAAACCTGCCACGATGATTTTTGTTTCAGTGGTCATTTAATTAGCCCCCACAACTTTTGGATCTCGTCTTCTTCCAAAATAAATCAAAGATGAAAGTCCTGCAATCAAAAACGATAAAGAATATAGAAATGGAATAAATGCAGTACTTACCGTTGCAAAAGCAAGAAGCGCAGTTCCTGCATGCATAAGCATTACAGCTCTTCTATGGGAATGACCTCTTTCCAAAAGTCTGTGATGTAAGTGCTCTTTATCAGGAGTGAAAATATTTGCACCTCTTCTAGTTCTTCTTAAAACTGCTAAAGCAAGATCAACCAAAGGAACTGCAATTACTGCCAAAGGTAAGAGAATAAGTAAAAAGCTTGGTAACACTGAAGTAAGTTCTAAAGCTCCTGGATCTGTTTGTCCAGTTAATGTAATTGCACAAGCTGCCAACATCAATCCAATCAACATAGATCCGGTATCTCCCATAAATACTCGAGCAGGAAACATATTGTGTGGAAGAAATCCTAAAGTTATACCAACTAAAAGTGCTGAAATTAAAGTTGGCAAAGTAGCTCTTGAAAAACCAAATTCCACACTTAATAAATAGCTATAAGCAAAAAATGCTGCCGCACCAAGTCCAACAACACCTGCTGCTAAACCATCTAAACCATCAACAAAGTTAACTGCGTTCACAGTTATTAAAACAATTAAAACAGTTAATAAAACTCCAGTTAATGGATCTAAACTTAAAGTTCCTTGTACAAATGGCAATGGTAGCCAAATAAGTGAAATACCTTGTGATGCCATAACTGCTGCAGCTAAAGTTTGACCAGCTAATTTGGTTGGACCATCGATTGACCATTTGTCATCAATGGCACCTAATACAACTAAAATTGCGCAACCTGCAAGTAATGCTCTTATTTGTTGCCCATCCTTAAAAACATTACTTATTAATGGCAACTGAGACGCCAAAGATAAACCTGCAAGTAAACCAAGCACCATGGCAAGTCCACCTAGTCTTGGGATTGGTCTATCGTGTACATCTCTATCTCTTACTTTGGCCATAAAACCAAATCTCAGTGCAAAATATCTAGCAATGGGAGTTGTTAAATAAGTAATAAAAGCTGTTGCAAGTAAAACTAATAAATACTCACGCACAATTAATTAGCCTCTTTTGTAAGCAGGAAATGCTTTACACAATTGATTAACTTCTTGTGCAACTTTATCTAATTCGTTATCACTTTTAACTGCACGTGCGATGTATGAAGAGATTTTCTTCATTTCAGGAATTCCCATACCTTGAGTTGTAACTGAAGGAGTTCCCACTCTGATACCACTTGCTGTCATTGGAGGTAGTGGATCATTTGGGATTGGATTTTTATTTAAAGTTATTTTTGCAGCATCACATCTTTTTTCTGCTTCTTTTCCAGTTACAGACAACGGTGAAATATCTAATAAAACTAAATGAGTATCAGTACCACCACTAACAGGTCTCATTCCTTCATCTTTTAAACCTTGTGAAAGTGCTTGAGCATTTTCAATAACTTTTTTTGCATACTGTTGAAATTCTGTAGTTGCACATTCTTTCAATGCAACTGCTTTTGCTGCAACACCTTGCATTAAAGGACCACCTTGCATCATAGGAAAAACTGCTTTATCAATTGCTTGTGCATGCTCTGCTTTACTTAAAAGCATTCCTCCACGTGGTCCACGTAAAACTTTATGTGTAGTAAATGAAACAACATCTGCATAAGGCACAGGGCTAGGAATTGCTTTTCCAGCAACTAGCCCAATGAAGTGAGCTGCATCAACCCACAAAATTGCACCAACTTCATCTGCAATTTCTCGCATCGTTTTGAAATCAATTAAACGAGGATAAGCAGTAGCACCGGCAACTATCATTTTTGGTTTATGTTGTTTTGCTAAATCTCTAACATTGTCATAATCAATTAATTCTGTTTTTGGATCTACCGAATAACCAATTGGGTTAAACCATTTACCAGAAAAACTAACAGGAGAACCATGAGTTAAATGTCCACCTTGAGCAAGACTCATTGCTAAAACTGTGTCTCCTGGTTTTGTAAATGCACCATAAACTGCCAAGTTTGCATTTGCTCCAGAATGAGGTTGTAAATTTGCGTGCTCGGCATCAAATAATTTTTTTGCTCTTTCAATACCTATAAGTTCTGCTTCATCTACAACTGAACATCCACCGTAATAACGTTTACCTGGATAACCTTCTGCGTATTTATTACTGAAAGTACTTCCTAATGCAGCTAACACTGCAGGAGAAGTGAAATTTTCACTGGCAATTAATTGCAAACCGTTTCTTGCTCTATCTAATTCTTTTAATAAGAGGGAGGCAATTTCTGGATCTTGATTTTCTAACTGGTCCCAATCTGGTCCCCAAAATGTTTCATTAGCCACTTTTGAATACTCCCCTAATTTATTTGTCTTTTAGTCTATGCCACAACGACTACGTCGGGCACAATTTGACGAATTTCCTCAACAGAAACAACACCTTGTCTCAGAATTCTTTTTTCACTATGTGAAACATCAATAATTGTTGATGCAATATTTCCTGGAGTATTTCCACCATCTAAATAAATAGTGACTGAGTCTTGTAGCTGATTTATTGCTTCTTCTACATTTGTTGCAGCAGGTTGTCCAGTTTTATTTGCACTACTTACTGCCATTGGTCCAACCACATTTAATAATTCAATTGCAACAGGATGAAGTGGCATTCTAATTGCAACAGTGTTATCTGTTTCGCCTAAATCCCAACTAAGGGTTGGTTGCATTTTTACCACAATTGTTAATCCACCTGGCCAGAATGCTTCAGCAAGAGATTTTGTTAATGAATCTAATTGAAAAGCTAATCCCTCTAATGCTTTTGCATGTCCTACTAAAACTGGAATTGGCATATCTCGATCTCGACCTTTAGCATTTAATAATTTTTCAGGACCAACTCTTGAAAATGCGTCAGTTCCTAAACCGTAAACAGTGTCAGTTGGAAAAACCACTAAGTCTCCACGTCTTGCAGCAGCTGCAGCCGATTCCAAACCTGTTTTTCTTTCAAATTCATTTTGCATATCAAATTTACGAATCATTTTTTATAACCTATGCAATACCTTGGTAAAGCGTTCAAATCTTTGCGATCTTCAACTTTTTCAAAACAATTTGTTTCTTTTAATAAGTAAGGAACGGATAATTCAACATCAGGATTTCCTTGCATATCAGAATGCTCTATTGCCACAAGGCCACCTTTTTTGAGTAGCTTTTGTGATTTATCAATCACAATTCTTACTATCTCAAGTCCATCTTTACCACCATAAAGAGCAATTGCAGGATCGTGGTCTTTAACTTCAATTTCCTTTGGAACCATATTGTCTGGAATATAAGGAGGATTAGAAACCACCACATCAAATTTGCCAATTAAGTTCGTTAATTCTTCTAATTCATCCTTTATATCTGCATTAATTAAATTCACTTTAGAATTATGAGCAGTTATTTCTTTCTCGTAATTTTGGTAATTACTTTCCAAATATTTATACGCATCTATAGATTTTTCAATTGCAAATACTTCAACGTTTGGACATTCTTTGGCAATTGACAAAGCAATTGCTCCTGAACCGGAACAATAATCAATTACTAGAACTTTTTCTTTATTGATTTCCTTTATATATCTAATGACTGATTCAACTAAAATTTCAGTTTCAGGTCTTGGAATAAAAACACCTGGTCCAACTTTCAACACTAAATGTCTAAAACCTTGTTCCCCGATTAAATGCTGTAATGGAATTCTTCTAACTCTTTTTTGAACTAATTTTTCAATTTCTCTATATTGATCATCACTAATTTCTGAAATTAAACCCACTCTATTTCTAGAAGTATTTAAAACAAATGCAACTAAACTTTCAGCATCAAATCTAGGGCTTGAAACATTGGCGTTTTTTAGACGCAATTCGATATCAACAAGAACACTTCTTGTTACTTTACTCAACTAGTTTCTCCAACCTCCGCTAACTTTTGAGATATTTCTTGATCTACACATGATTGTAAAACTGGTCCTAAATCACCATTTAAAATTTGATCTAAGTTATGCGATTTAAATCCAGTTCTATGATCTGTTAAACGATTTTCTGGAAAGTTATAAGTTCTGATTCTTTCTGATCTATCAACTGTTCTTACTTGTGATTTTCTAGATGCAGCATCTTTTGCTGCTCTTTCTTCTTCAGCTGCGGCAAGTAATCTAGCTCTTAAAATTCTTAGAGCACTTTCTTTATTTTGCAATTGACTTTTTTCATTTTGACATGAAACGACAATTCCAGTTGGTATGTGAGTAATTCTTACAGCAGAATCTGTAGTGTTCACACTTTGTCCACCAGGACCACTAGAACGATAAACATCGACTCTTAAATCTTCATTGTTAATTTGTACATCTATTTCTTCTGCTTCTGGAAAAACTAAAACTCCAGCAGCTGAAGTGTGAACTCTTCCTTGTGATTCTGTGATTGGAACTCTTTGCACTCGATGAACTCCGCCTTCATGTTTCATCCACGCAAATGGTGCATCACCAATTTCCGTATTGCCTTTTGCTTTTATGGCAATAGATGCATTTTTATAACCACCCATATCGGAATCAACTGCATCAATTAATTCTGCTTTCCATCCTTTTTTCTCAGCAAACCTTAAATACATTCGAACTAAATCTCCAGCAAAAAGTGCAGACTCTTCTCCGCCTTCACCTGATTTAACTTCTACGATCACATCTTTTCCATCCATTGGATCTCTTGGAATAAGCATCTTCTGTAATTTCTCAGTTAATTCTTCAATTCTGGTTGATATTTTTTCAGCTTCTTGTTTAAAACTTGAATCATCATTGGCAAGTTCAAGAGCAGCTGCATGATCTTCAACAAGTTGTTGATATTCCCGCCAAGTTGCCACAATCGGCTTTAATTCTGCAAATCTTTTTCCAACAGCTTTTGCTTTATTTTGATCACTATGTAATTTTGGATCAGATAATTGATGCTCTAAATCAACAAGTTCTGCAGCCAGGTCTACTACACCTTCAAACATTTTTTCACCTCCTTTTAATCTTTTTTAAAAAACAAAACGCCGGTGATTTTTTAGGTGCAATTTTCTTGCAACTAAAAAGACCGACGTTTAGTTAGTTAAGCTATTTTTTTGCTTGTTTACCGTAACGTTTCTCAAACTTAGAAACGCGACCTGCGGTATCCAAAATCTTTTGTTTACCTGTAAAAAATGGGTGACATTGATTGCAAATTTCTGCATGCATCTGTCCATTTTTTACAGTGCTACGTGTTTTAAAAGTATTACCGCATGAGCAAGTAACAGTTGTTTCCACGTACTCTGGATGAATTTCTGCTTTCATCTGTTCATTTCTCCGATTTCTTTTCGGTAACCAAATCTTATTCGGTTGCTTCCCCATTAGTAGTTGGGGTGGTCTTTTGTACTTGAATGAGGAACTCAAAGTTGGTTTTGGTGTCACGCAACTTGTTGAGTAGTAGCTCGATGGCTTGTTGTGGTTCAAGAGCATGGAGAACTCTTCTTAGAGTCCAAATTACTTTCAGCTCATCTTGAGATAAAAGAATCTCTTCTTTTCTTGTACCTGATGCATCAACATCAACTGCTGGGAATATTCTTCGATCAGCAAGTTTGCGATCAAGTTTTAATTCCATATTTCCAGTGCCTTTGAATTCTTCGAAAATAACTTCATCCATACGTGATCCAGTTTCAACCAAAGCTGTAGCAATGATTGTTAAAGATCCACCATTTTCAATATTTCTAGCAGCACCAAAGAATTTCTTTGGAGGATAAAGTGCAGCTGAATCAACACCACCAGAAAGAATTCTTCCTGAAGTTGGAGCTGACAAGTTATATGCACGACCTAAACGAGTCATGGAATCAAGCAAGATCACAACATCATGACCCATTTCCACTAAACGTTTTGCTCTTTCAATTGAAAGTTCTGCAACAGTGGTGTGATCTTCTGCTGGTCTATCAAAAGTTGAAGCAATAACTTCACCTTTAACAGAACGTTGCATATCGGTAACTTCTTCAGGACGCTCATCGACTAAAACAACCATTAAATGAACTTCTGGATTATTTGTAGTTATCGCATTTGCAATTGCTTGTAAAACCATGGTTTTACCTGCTTTTGGAGGAGAAACAATTAACCCACGTTGACCTTTACCAATTGGAGCAACTAAATCAATTACTCTGGTAGTTAAGTTTGATGGATCTGTTTCTAATCTCAATCTTTCTTGCGGATATAGCGGAGTAAGTTTTGAAAAATCTAATCTCTTTGCTGATTCTTCTGGAGTTAAACCATTAATCGTTTCAACTCTTACTAAAGGATTAAATTTTTGTCTTTGTTCGCCTTCTTTTGGTTGGCGAATTGAACCTGTTACGGCATCACCTTTACGTAAACCATATTTGCGAACTAAGCCCATAGAAACATAAACATCGTTTGGTCCCGGTAAATAACCTGAAGTTCTAACGAAGGCATAGTTTTCTAATAAATCAATAATTCCTGCAACTGGCAGTAATACATCGTCTTCTTTAATTTCATAGTCTTCGCGTTCTCTTCTATTTCCGCGATCTCTGAATCTACTTCTGCCATTACGATCATTTCGATCTCCACGATCATTGCGATCAATTCTGTCTGTTCGATCGTTACGGTCGTTTCTTCTAAAGCCTCGATCTTCTCTTGAGTAATTTCTTTCTTCTCTATTAAATGAGCGATCATCTTCGCGATCTTCGCGTGGTGCTCTTACTTCTACTTCTTCTCTATATTCTTCAATTACATCGTCTTCTGGAATGTCAGAAGTTGTCATATTTTTCTTTCCACCGTTTCCGTGTTGTTCTATAGCTTCAATCAATTCACTTTTTCGCATAGTTGCAGAATCAGGAATTCCTAAGCCAGCAGCAACTTGCCTTAATTCAGGCAAGAGCATTGATGAGGTGTCAGTCACCTTGAAAATGTTTCCTTTCAATTTCTTTCACAAAAATTAACCACGAAGGATTCTTATGAGAGATCCGGACCTGTTTATTTTGGTTTTTAAAGTTAGCTATTGTTTTATGATTTGCCATCTTTGGCCAATATCGGCCGGACAACTAAAAGAATAGCAGGTTTGAGCCCTGGTATCTAGCCTTGGGGATAGTTTCTTTAGGAGATACTGGCACCAGATGGTGAAAAGGTTAATTGTTGAACTTCAAATTCATCCGAGACCATCGATAAAACTTCTTCCAAATTTGTTGAATTTGTTAAAACACAAACACTTGGACCAGAACCTGAAATAAAAGCAGCATGTTTCTTATTTCTTAATTGTGTAACTAATGCAGTTGAAGATTGCATGGCTGGTCTTCTATATTCCTGATGAATTCGATCAGCTGTTGCTTCGTATAAATATTCTGGCTCTTGACTTATTGCATGCACTAATAGTGCACTTCTGGATAAATTAAATGCAGCATCTTTATGGGGTACATGAGTTGGTAATAAAGCTCTTGCCTGTTCTGTATCAACAATAAATTTTGGAATAAATACAACAGGAATGATTGAAGGATGCGGAGTTAATTTTATAGCTTTAGCTAAAGAATTTTCATCGATCCAAGAAACAGTAAATCCTCCATGTAAACAAGCTGCCAAATTATCTGGATGACCTTCAATTGCACTTGCAAGTTCTAAAGCACCTGCATCATCCATTCTGGTTCCTTGAGTTCCAGCTAATGCTCTTGCTGCAACGACTGCAGCAGTTATTGCAGCAGCAGAAGAACCTAGACCTCTGCCATGTGGAATGCGATTAATACAACGCAAATAAAGACCACTTACTGGCACTGAAAGATAAGAAAAAGTTTTTAACATCACATTTGCAATTAAATGATTTTCATCCCTTGGTAAAGAATTTCTACCTTCACCGTCAACATCTACTAAGACGCCAGGTTTATCTGTAAATGATGCTTCTAATTCATCAAATAAAGAAAGAGCAATTCCTAAAGAGTCAAAACCGGAACCTAAATTTGCACTTGTTGCAGGAACTACCACTCGAACTGCACCTGAAAATTTACTCATTTAAAATCCTAAAGCACTCGCTGCAGATTTTGCGTCAACAGAAACTTTGATTGGATCTTTTGCACCTTCTAATGCCCAGTGTGGATCTTTTAAGCCATTTCCAGTCACTGTTATAACTATAACTTTGTCTTTTGGTAATTCATTTTTTTCTTTTAACATAAGTAACCCCGCAACTCCTGCAGCAGAAGACGGTTCAACAAAAACCCCTTCTTTTTCAGCCAAAAGATGATAACTACTTAAGATTTGTTCATCTGTTACTTTGTCAATTCTTCCTTTTGATTCATCTTTTGCATTTAATGCTTGTTGCCACGAAGCAGGGTTTCCGATTCGAATTGCAGTTGCTATTGTTTCTGGTTTTTCAACAATTTTTCCATCAACTATTGGCGAAGCTCCTGCTGCTTGAAATCCCCACATTTGTGGAAGCTTCGAAGTAAGTGAATCATTTTTATATTCAACATAACCTTTCCAATATGCAGTTATATTTCCTGCATTTCCAACTGGCAGCACGTGTAAATCTGGAGCATCACCTAATCGATCTACTACTTCAAATGAAGCAGTTTTTTGTCCTTCAATACGATCAGGATTAACAGAGTTAACTAAAGCAACTGGATAATTTTCTGCTAAATCTTTTGCTAAAACTAAACAATCATCAAAATTACCTTGAACTTGTAAAACTTTAGCCCCATGCACTATCGCTTGAGCAAGTTTTCCCATCGCAATTTTCCCATCGGGAATTAAAACTGCACTAGTCATTCCCGCTTTAACTGCATAAGCAGTTGCAGATGCTGAAGTATTTCCAGTGGAAGCACAAATAACAGCTTTTGCTCCATTTTCAGCAGCCTTAGAAATTGCAACAGTCATGCCACGATCTTTGAAAGATCCAGTTGGATTCATACCTTCAACTTTTAAATAAACTTGATTGTTTAACATTTCACTTAAAGTGCAGGCATAAACAAGTGGAGTTCCACCTTCTCCCAAAGTAACAATCGGAGTTTTGGAATTTATCGGAAGACGATTTTTATATTCTTCAATAACTCCACGCCATTGATGTGTAGTTGTTGTCATTGACATAAAACTAGTTTTCGCCTTCTACTCTCATGTAATCAGAAATTTCTTTAACTGAGTCAAGATTTTTCAATTCTTCCAAGGTTTTTGCCAAATCTTTTTCTAATGCTTTATGTGTTTTTATTACCAATTGAGCATCATTTACTAAACCATCTTGTCGAACTGTTTCAATAGAAACATTGTGATCAGCAATTTTTTGACTAATTTGAGCTAATACACCTGGTTTATCGGCGACTTGAAGAGAAATGTAGTAACTAGTTTGGGCTTGACCAATTGGTTTGATTTCTAGATCAGCATAAATACTTTCGCCAGGTCCACGATTGCCACTCATTTTGTTTCTTGCAACAGCAACGACATCACCCAAAACTGCAGATGCTGTCGGTGCACCTCCTGCACCTTGTCCATAAAACATTAAAGATCCTGCAGCTTCTGCAACTACAAAGACTGCATTGAAAGCTTCTCTCACACTTGCAAGCGGATGACTTCTAGGAATCATTGCAGGATGAACTCTAACTACAACAGAATCATCATCAAGTCTTTCTGAAATTGCCAATAATTTAATTACATAACCCATTTCTTTTGCAGCCAAAACATCATTTGCAGAAACTTTAGTAATGCCTTCAACAAATACATCATCAATTGTTACTCGAGTATGAAATGCAAGTTGAGCCAAAATTGCTGCCTTTGCTGCTGCGTCAAGACCTTCTACATCTGCAGTTGGATCTGCTTCTGCATAACCAAGTTTTTGAGCCTCTTGTAATGCGTCTTTAAAACTTGCTCCAGTCTCATCCATTTTTGTCAAAATATAATTTGTTGTTCCATTAACAATTCCTAAAACTTTTAAAACCTTGTCTCCAACTAAGGATTCTCTTAAAGGTCTTAATAAAGGTATTGCTCCAGCAACACTTGCTTCAAAATAAAGATCAACATTATTTTTTTCAGCAGCGGCATACAAGGTTGCGCCATCTTTTGCCAGTAATTCTTTATTAGCAGTTACAACACTTATGCCACGAGACATTGCATCCAAAATATGTGTTCTGGCTGGTTCGATACCACCCATAACTTCAACTAAAATATCTATATCTTTAGCAATCAATTCAGAAATATTGTTGGTGATTAATTCTTTTGGAATACCCGGTCTTGGTTTGGATGAATCTTTAACTCCAACGCCAACTAGTTCTAAAGGAGCGCCACTTCTTGCTTTCAAATCTTCTGCTTGATCGATAAGCAAAGAGGCTACTTTTGAACCAACAGTTCCTGCCCCAATTAAGGCAATACGTATTGGACGATTGTCATTTTTCATGAATATCGTCCCTTTTTAGAAGTAGGTATATCTAAGTCTCTCACTATCTATATGGTGCAATGTGGTGTGGCCACTGAAGTTAAGCAAATAACCAGCAAAGTTTGGATTGCCCTTACTACTGTTTACATTGTTTGGGGATCAACATATTTAGGAATTGCTTTAGTTATTGAATCTGCTCCTCCACTTACTGCCATGGGAATTAGATTTTTAGCGGCAGGACTTATTTTGGCAATAATTCTTACAATTTTTAAATCAAAAAGAGTAATGAAAGTAAATAAAAAAGAATTACTTTCGTCTATTTTTTTAGGTGGATTATTGCTTGGTTTTGGAATTGGAAATTTAACATTAGCTGAAAGATATGTGCCTTCTGGTATAGCTGCTTTAATTATTGCCGCACTTCCTATTTGGGTAACAATTTTTCAATCTTTAGTTGGAATTAAACATAAAAAAATTACTCTCTTAGGAATATTTATTGGCCTAATAGGTGTGGCAATAATTGTTCTTCCAGGAGGAACTGGTCCTGCACCTGGAGCAGATCCTTCAAAAGTTAAATTCTGGATGTTGATGATTCTTATAGGAAATATTGCTTGGGCATTTGGAACTTTTATGACTCAAAGAATTCCAATTCCAAAAGATCCATTTGTTTTAACTTCCTATGAAATGTTATTTGGAGGAATTGCGTTAACGATGGCAGGTTTTATTCGAGGAGAAAAAGTTAATTTAGAAGTTGTTTCTCAAATGACACTTACATCTAAATGGGCTTGGGTTTATATGGTTTTAATTGGCTCAATTGTTGGTTATGGAGCATATATCTGGCTTCTTAACAATGCATCTTTATCACTTGCATCTACTTATGCATACGTTAATCCTGTAGTAGCTGTGCTTTTAGGATTTTTAATTCTTAGCGAACCATTAAAATGGCCACTTTTTGTTGGAGGATTAATTATTTTAACTGGAGTGGCATTAATAGTTAACGGAGAAAGATTTACATCAAAGGATCTGTTGCAAAAAGATCTTTAAAAGTCTCTCTGCGCAAAATTTCTTTTACTTCTCCTTTATAAACTCCAATAACTGCTGGTCTTAAAACTAAGTTGTATTGCGATGACATTGACCTGTTATATGCACCAGTTGCTGCAACTGCAATTAAATCTCCCGGTGCTAAATCATTTGGTAAATAACAATCTTTAACAACAATATCTCCACTCTCGCAATGTTTTCCCACAATTCGAGAAAGCATTGTTGGTTTTTTTGAAAGTCTGGAGACTAAAGCAGTTGTGTAGTTTGCGCCATATAACGCAGTTCTAATGTTGTCACTCATTCCACCATCCACTGCGACATAAGTTCTTTTTTCACCATTTTCTAATTCAATTTCTTTTATGGTTCCGACTTTGTACAAAGTAATCATCGATGGGCCAACAATGGCTCTACCTGGTTCAAAAGCTAATTGAGGCATTTTTAATCCATTACTTGAAAAATTACTTGAAACAATTTGAACTAATTCTTTTGCCATGTGTTCAATTTCTAAAGGTTTGTCAATATTTATATAGGCAATTCCCATTCCACCACCAAGGTTTAGCATTTCAATTTCAACATTGTGATCTTGATTAATTCTTCCTGCTAATTGAGCAAGCCTTTGTGCTGCAATTTCAAATCCTTTGTTATCAAATATTTGTGAACCAATATGAGAATGAAGGCCTAAGAAATGTAAGTTCTCGTCTTTTATGACTCTTCTTACTGCTTCATCAGCATCTCCTGCAGCTAGAGAAAAACCAAATTTTTGATCTTCATGAGCAGTAGCTACAAATTCATGAGTATGGGCTTCAATTCCTGCAGTAACTCTTACTAAAACATTTGCTTTTTTATTTTTACTCTTTGCAATTTGGGCAAGTCGAGCAATTTCTAAATATGAATCAACTACGAAGATGCCAACATTTTCATCAAGTGCAAATTCAAGTTCACTAAATGCTTTGTTATTGCCATGAAAAATTATGTCAATTGGATTACAGCCAGCTTTTAAAGCAACTCTTAATTCACCTTCAGTGGCAACATCTACTCCAAGACCTTCTTTAATGATTAGTTTTAGAAATCCAACGGCAGAAAAAGCTTTTGAGGCATAATAGATTTTGGTTGGTTTTGCTAGATCTTTGTGAATTTCTTGGGAAAAACTTTTTAGATATCTTTTAGCTCTATTGACAGCATCTTCTTCATCTAGAATAAATAGTGGAGTTTCATATTTTTGTTCAAGATCAATAACATCAAGACCTGCTACTTCTAAAATTCCCTCACTATTTCTAAAAGCATTTTTAGGCCAAATATGCGACGAGATTTCATTAACATCCACAGCTTTAGAGTCTGACATCTTTATCCTAAAAATGAGTTTGGGTGGAAAATCTCTTATGTTCAAGATTAACTGAACACAAAGATTTCCCACCCATAAAGGTAAGAAACTTCGTTAATTATTTAAACGAGTATTTTCCTTTTGAATCATTTGGTACAAGTAGTACCCATACTTGTCCGATATCAAATGGAACGACTTCTCCATTTAAGGTGAAAGTTGTGCCAGCGCCTCCAGATGGTCTTGACCATTGAGCGTCATAGCGTTGTCCATCACGCAAAATAAATGCTTTTCCTGAACCAACAGTTTGAATCAATGGAGTTTTACCACCGAACTTGTCACCTTGGCCAGAGGCAGTTTGCTTTACTAATTGCACCACAACAGTTTGAGCAACAACTGCTTTTCCAGTTGCTCTATCTTTTTGTGGTGAATTATCTAGTGCTATTGCCCAACCTTTTCCATTCCACTTGCCACTTACACTTGAAGCTGGCCAGGAAGCTTTAAAAGTTGAAGTCTTTTTCCCACCTGCAGGTGCTGTTTCAGAAAAAACTAAACCAATATCTTTTGCAACTCCTAATTTTGATTTAGCAGCTTTAACTGTTGCAGATAAATTCAAAATTAGATTATGTGGAATACGTTTTGAGGAATCTCTTGAATATCTTGCTCCATTTAAACTTGGACCAAATCTAACTAGAGGTTCTTTAGCAATTTTTGGCAACAAAGCTTTGTTTGCGCCAGAATAAGCAAATCCTGGTTTATCAAATTGTTTTAAGATTTCTAAATCAGAAATACGTGCTGATCTAACTGGACCAACTTTTGTTGGAAAGTTTGAGTTATACATGGCAGCAATTCTGGTTAAGCCACCTTCAACTTGTTCTACGTAAACTAAATCCGCTTTAGAAATATTTACGTGAGGTCTTGCAGGTCTGACGTTGTCAATTTTGACCATGACAACAGGTTTTCCTGCTCCACCTGGTAATCCAGAAAGTGGACTTGCTCCATCAGCTGCCACTGATGCTGTTGCACCAAGCGAAACTGTTAAAGCAATTGAAATTGCACTTGCGAAAAGGGTTTTAAGTTTTGTCATAAATTAGACCCTAAACCACCTTGGCTAATTTGGGAACAAAGACTCTCGATTTTTTACATTCTTTGTGGGGAACTTACCCCTAATAAATCTAATCCATTTGCTAAAACTTGCCTTGTGGCATCACACAACATCAAGCGGGCAAAATTTTCATCCGTTGGTGTTTCATCTACTTGTGGAAGAACTCGACATGCTGCATAGAAAGAGTGATAAAACGTGGCAAGCTCTTCTAAATATCTTGCAACTCTGTGAGGTTGACGAAGCTGAGCAGCAGTTGTGACAATTCGTGGAAATTCACTCAAAGCAGTTAATAAATCAGTTTCTTGACTTGTAGATAACACCTCGGGTTTGAATTTATTGTCTAACCAATTTAAATTTTTCTCTTTAGCCGTTTTTAATACTGAACTAATACGTGCATGCGCGTATTGAACATAGAAAACTGGGTTGTCATTTGTGTGTGAAGTTAATAAATCAATATCTAAGGTAAGAGGAGTATCTACTGGATATCTAATAAGAGAATATCTAGCTGCATCCACTCCTACTTCTTCAACTAAATCTTCTAAAGTAATCATGTTTCCAGCTCTTTTACTTAGTCTTACTTCTTGACCGTTTTTGAACATTTTTACTAATTGACCAATTAATACTTCAATATTTTTATCTGGATCATCTCCTGCACAGGCTGCAACCGCTCTTAAACGATTTACATAACCGTGATGATCTGCACCTAATAAATAAATATTGACGTCGTATCCCCTATTTCTTTTATCTACGTAATAAGCAGTATCAGAAGCAAAATATGTGTATTCTCCATCTGCTTTTATCAAGACACGATCTTTGTCATCAAAGAAATCTGTAGTTCGAAGCCATAAAGCTCCATCTTTTTCAAATACATGACCGTGTTGTTTAAGTTTTTCTAAACCTTTTTCCACCGCATTTGAATCATGAAGTGATCTTTCTGAGTACCACACGTCAAAATGAGTTCTAAAGTTATCTAAAACATCTTGTTGTTGTTTTAATTGTTTTTTGTAACCTGCTTCTCTAAATGAAACGATTTGTTCATGTTTACTTTGTTTTAAATATTCAGGATGTTCTTTTATAATTTCTTGGGCAATATCTTTGACATAACTTCCGTGATAACCATCTTCTGGAATCGGTAAATTATTACCAGCAGCATAAATCGATTCACCAAATTTATCTAATTGAATTCCTCGATCATTGATATAAAATTCTCGAACAACCTTGGCACCACTTGCAGCCAAAACTCGAGCAATAGCATCACCGACTGCTGCCCAACGGGTGTGGCCTAAATGCAGTGGTCCTGTGGGATTAGCGCTAATAAATTCCACATTTATAGTTTGATTTTTTAAAGAATCAGTCTTACCAAATTCACTTGCTTTTTCAATTATGACTCTGGCAAGTTCACCAAGGCTTGCTGAATCTAGTGTGAAATTTAAAAATCCAGGACCAGCTATTTCAATTTTTTTAATACTTTTTTCATTTTTTAATTCGTCAATAAGAATTTGAGCAACTTCTCTTGGGTTTTTACCAACTGGTTTGCTTAACGCTAAAGCGATATTGCTGGCAAAATCTCCATGATCTTTACTTTTTGGTCTTTCAATCTTTATTTCAGGAATTTCAATTTTGTCTATCTTTTGAGCAGAGATTAGTGACTCAACGGCACTTTTAATTAAATTACTCAGCTCTTCTGGAGTCATGTTCTAATCGTAGGCAGGTACTGCAAGAAAAATTGCTTGCGCCATACTCTTATTTATATGTGGAAAATCGCTTTACAGAAAAAATGGATCCTTTTTCATATTGCAACCATCGTTGGAATACTTTTTTGTCTAAGACTTGGTGTTTGGCAATGGATTAGAAGAGAAAGAATTGACCAAGTAACTGGTGAAACGGTGATCAATTTACAAAGCACTTTTTATGCTTTCCAATGGATTTTCTTTGCAGTTGCCCTTGCTTGGTTCTGGTATAGATTTTTCAAAGATGAATATTTAGTTAGTATTGGACCATTAAAGAAAGGCGCCAAGTAAATGGACAAGGCTCTTAAGCGATACAGCGTTGTTGCCTATCTTGCTGGTGTGATTTTGATTTTGTTCACTATAGAAATTATTTTTAAATACACACTTGGACCTGAGATTCCTTGGTTTGCCCAATTGCACGGAATTGTTTACATGGTTTATTTAGTTGTAGGTTTTGATATTTCCAGAAAAGCAAATTTAACTTGGGGACAAACATTACTAGTTTTGCTAGCAGGCACAGTTCCTGTTATGAGTTTTATTGCCGAGAAAAAAATTCGACGGCGGGTATTAAACCTAAATTAATAATTTAGGTTTTAAATTTGCCCCCGTAGCTCAGTGGATAGAGCGTTGCCCTCCGAAGGCATGTGCGCGTGTTCGACTCACGCCGGGGGCGCACTAAATCAAAATTGGTAAAAGTTGATTCAAATGTTCTAAATGATGATCTGCCATTGCTAATTCATGTTTTTCATGTGAAGTTAAAACTGCTGCAACAGTGCAGCCTGCTGCTTTTCCTGCAAATACTCCTGCAGGAGCATCCTCAACTACTACACAATTATTTGGATTTATCCTTAATCTTTTAGCACCTAATAAAAATGGATCTGGAAATGGTTTTCCTTTTTCAACATCATTAAAAGTGACTGAATTTTCTGGGAAAGGAATGCCTGCAGCTTTTACTCGAGAAAGCGCTAAGGGAATAGTGCAAGAAGTAACTATTGTCCAAGAAATTTTTTGTTCATCAAGTTTTTTTAATAACTCAATTGCACCATCAATTGGTACCACACCTTTCGTATCACTTGATTCTAAATATTCAATTCTTTCTACCCATTTAATGATTTCTTTTTCACTTCGATCAGGTAGAAGTTGTCTTAAAGATTGCTCAGCAGGAATTCCGTGTAAGCCCACCATTTTTTCTAATGGGATTTCTGCTTCATGAGCAAGCTGAATCCATGCTCTTTCAACAGCTGGTTTGGAATTAACCAAAGTCCCGTCTAAATCAAAAAGAACTGCTTTTTTCAAAAAAGGACTCCAAGCAATTTAAGTAATTCAAGACTAATCTACAAATGGACTTTATGCCCCAAATCCCCTAGAATTAGATAACCCTAAGGTTATCTAATGGGGATTGCCTTGATATTCTTCCAAAAGAGAGGGGCAAGAGTGTTGCACGATGAATTGTTGAAAGCCACAGATAAAGCTCACAAAGATGCTGAGACAAGCAGTTTTATTACTGATTTAATGTCAGGAAAACTTACTAAACGAGATTATTTAAACTATTTAGTTGTCCTTTCGCCTATTTACGAAAGAATGGAACAACTTTTTATACAAAGACATTCACAATCCCTGATAAGTCATTTTGATCATCGCTTGTTGGATAGAAATGAACGAATTAAACAAGATATAGCAAATATTTCTACTGAAATTGGAATTGATATACCCATCATAAATGACACTTGCATTGAAAATTATCTGCAGACTTTAAATGAAAACTTAAGTGAAGTGGAATTACTAGCGCATCACTACATCAGATACTTAGGAGATTTATCAGGTGGTCAAGCTATTGCAAAATTAATGGCTAGAAATTATCAAATAGCAGAATCTTGTTTAAACTTTTATGACTTTAAGGAATTAGGCGATATCGTATTTTATAAAAAAAGATACCGAGATTTATTGAATTTATCGCTTGTGACAAGTGAACAAAAAAATTTATTTATTAAAACGGTTATCAACATATATAAATTAAATAGAAATCTTTTTGATTTTCTACAAACATTAACTAAATCAAAGCAGTTAGTTTGAGAGCCTTAGTTTGATTCCTCAAGCGGCACTGGATGGCCAATTAAATAACTGGCTTGATGTATTTGGACCTTTAGTTTTTTATGTCGTCGTTTGGGGATTAGTTTTTGTGGGAACTGGTTTTTTTGTTGGAGCATTTGTGCCATTTGTGACAGGTGATTCACTTCTTTTTGCTGCAGGAATTGTGGCAGCAAGTTCAAACAACATAAATATTGCAATTTTGGTTACCGGAGTAGGTATTGCTGCATTTTTGGGTGATCAAGTGGGATTTGTTTTAGGAAGACATTATGGAAGACCTTATTTAGATAAACGTGGCGGATTAAGAACTCAAAAAGCAATCAAGAAAACAGAAAACTTTTACAACAAATATGGATGGTGGGCCGTTGTGGTTGCAAGGTATATGCCTTGGGCCAGAGTCATTATTCCTGCAGTTGCAGGCATTGGGCGAATGAATTACTACAAATTTCTTTCTAGCAATTTTGTAGGAGCAATTAGTTGGGGTGTAGGTATAACTTTGACTGGTTTTTATGCAGCAACGATTCCTGCGGTTAGATCAGCTGCATATGCAATTGCAGCTTTTTTCATTATTGGATCCCTGGTGGCTGGTTTCAGAACTTGGTACCTAGATCGAAAAACTTCTTAAATATGAATAGTTGGATTCTTGCTTCAGGTGGCAATGAATTTAGTAATGACTATAAAGAGGCTGATTTAAAAGCATTAAGTTTAAGAAGAAATTTAAAATCTGAATTATTAATAGTAGTTACCGCCCCATATCCTGCTCAAGATTTGGCATATGAAACTGCAAAAAACTATTTTTCTGGTTTAGGAATAGAAACAAAAAAAAGTAATATTTTAAGCCACGAAGATTTAAATCAGTCAAATTTAAAAGAATTAAAAAATGCGCAAAGCATATATTTTGCTGGAGGAACTCCAAGTCGATTAACAAAAACTTTCATCAATACCAAAGCAGAAGATGCATTAAGAATCGCTTTAGAAAATGGTTCTGTTTTTATGGGTTCAAGTGCTGGAGCGATGCTCTTTGGTAAAAATGTCGTAATGCCAAGTGGTCAAGATTTAGGACCTGGTTTGAATTTATTGGAAGATCAAATAATCCTTGCTCACTTTTCTGGAAATTGGCCTTCGTGGGCAAATAGCTATCGCGAGCAAGGAATTAGATTTTTAGGACTTTGCGAAGGGGCTTCTGTTTTAACATCAGTCACAAAGAAAACAGAAAGTCTAGAATTTGGAAAAGTATTTAGCCTGTAACAAATTTTTAACAAATACCTAAGAGTGTCCTAGGTCCAAAGTATCCAGTGTTCTGGAATCCTTTGCCTTATTACTTGATGCGCAAGTAATAAAGGGGAGGAAAAAAACACTAGTGGCAACATTAGCGGGTTATTTCAAAATAAAGCAAAGAAAGTCCAGTGTCGGGCAAGAAATTCGTGGAGGTCTTGTGACCTTCTTGACTATGGCCTACATTGTGGTTCTTAATCCACTCATTCTTGGTTTTACTCAAGATGTGAATGGAAAATTCTTAGGTGGCGGAGATGCACCTAATCTTCCAGCAATTGCAGCTGCAACTGCTTTAGTAGCTGGAATTTTAACCATATTGATGGGTGCTGTTGCTAATTTCCCACTTGCTCTTGCAACTGGGCTAGGCATCAATGCATTCGTGGCAAGACTTGCAGCAAATTACATGCCATGGGAACAAGTAATGGGATTAGTGGTGCTTGAAGGCATCATTATTACCGTTTTAGTTCTTACTGGTTTTCGTGTTGCTGTATTTAAAGCAGTACCAACTCAGTTAAAACTTGCAATCTCTGTTGGTATTGGTTTATTCATCGCGCTTATTGGCTTGGTGGATGCAGGATTTGTGCGCAGAACTCAAGCTGGACCAGTGCCAGTTGAATTAGGTGCCGGAGGCAATCTCGTTGGTTGGCCAGTTGTGGTCTTTATCTTTGGCCTGATCTTGATTGCAATCTTGTACTCCACAAAAACAAAAGGTGCAATTTTAATTGGAGTTATTGCTGCAACAGTTCTTGCAGTAATTCTTGAATCCTTATTTAAAATTGGACCTTTATTTACTGCTCCAGACAAAGTAAATCCAAGTGGATGGAACTTAAACGTTCCGGCAATTCCAAGTTCCATTATTGCCACACCTGACTTTAGTTTGTTAGGACGATTTGATTTATTTGGTGGATTTGCAACCGCAGGATTAGTAACTGCATTGTTGTTAGTCTTCACTCTTTTAATCACTGACTTCTTTGACACCATGGGCACAATGACTGCTATTGGTGCAGAAGCAGGTTTAACAGATAGAAGTGGCAACGTTGAAGGTGCAGATCGAATCTTGTTAGTGGATTCAATTGCAGCAATGGCAGGTGGTGCAAGTGGTATTTCTTCAAATACTTCTTACATTGAATCTGCATCAGGAGTAGGAGAGGGTGCTAGAACTGGTTTAGCAAGTGTTGTAACCGGTATTGCATTTTTGTTAACAACTTTCCTATCACCACTTGTTGCTTTGGTTCCTTACGAAGCTGCAACTCCAGCATTGTTAATTGTTGGATTCTTGATGATGACACAAATCAAAGATATTGATTGGAGCGATATCACGATTGCTCTTCCAGCATTTTTGACAATTATCTTGATGCCATTTACTTACTCAATTGCCGTAGGTATTGGTGCAGGATTTGTGACACATGTGGTGTTAAAACTTGCGACTGGCAAATCAAAACAGATTCACCCATTGCTATGGGCATCTGCAATTGCCTTCGTAATTTATTTCGCCTCATACCCACTAAACAATTGGCTTTCCTAAAAGTCGTTATTTACCTAGGGTAAAAATTAAGGGCCAGAAGAAATTCTGGCCCTTAATTTATTTTTAAATACTTTTAGTTTTTCCAAGAAGTGTATAAAGGTCTTCCTTCGGCATAACCTGCTGCCGATTGAATTCCTACTACTGCTTTTTCTGCAAATTCTTTAATATTGGATGCACCTGCGTAAGTAAATGAAGATTTTAATCCAGAAATAATTTCATCTATTAAATCTTCCACCCCTGGCCTATTGGGATCTAAATACATTCTTGAAGTTGAAATTCCTTCTTCAAATAAAGATTTTCTAGCACGATCAAATGCATCTTCCCCACTTGTTCTTGCTGCAACTGCTCTGGCTGATGCCATTCCAAAAGATTCTTTATATAACTTGCCATTTGAATCTTTTTGTAAATCGCCAGGAGACTCATAAGTTCCAGCAAACCAAGAACCAATCATCACATGACTTGCCCCAGCTGCTAAAGCTAAAGCCACATCTCGAGGATGTCTTACTCCACCATCTGCCCAAACAGTTTTTCCATATTTATTTGCTTCTTGAGAACATTCCAAAACTGCTGAGAATTGTGGCCTACCAACACCTGTTTGCATTCTGGTTGTACACATTGCACCTGGACCTACTCCAACTTTAATAATGTCTGCACCAGCTTCAATTAGTGCTTTAACACCATCTTTCGTGACAACATTTCCTGCAACTATTGGAACTTTAGGATTCAAAGTTTTTATTGCCTGTAATGCTTCAATCATTTTCTTTTGATGCCCATGAGCAGTATCAACAACTAAAACATCTGCTCCTGCATCAAGCACTTGTTGAGCTTTCCCAGCAACATCACCATTTATTCCTACAGCCACTGCAATTCTTAATTTTCCTGTTTTATCTAAAGCAGGTTTATATAAACTTGCTCGTAATGCACCAACTCTTGTCAATATTCCAACAAGCTTTCCAGATTTATCGATAACAGGTGCGGCATTACTTCTATTTTCATTTAAATAATCGAAACATTCTCTGGCACTTAAGGAATCTGGCAAAGTAATTAATTCTTTACTCATAACTTGTTTTACTTGAGTAAATCTGTCGACATCTAAACAATCATCTTCGGTAACTATTCCAATAGGTTTATCGTTTTCTACAATTACTACAGCTCCATGTGATCTTTTGTGAATAATTCCTAATGCGTCTGCAACTGTTTGATCTGGCGTTAAAGTAAGGGGTGTATCGAAGAAAGTATTTCTACTTTTTACCCAATTAATAATTTCCTTAATAATGTCAATTGGAACATCTTGAGGAATTACAGCTAAGCCTCCGCGTCTGGCAATTGTTTCTGCCATACGTCTTCCAGAAATTGCGGTCATATTTGCAACTATTAAAGGAATAGTAGTTCCAGTTTCATCTGTTGAATTTAAATCAACTTCTAAACGAGAGGATAGATTTGAAAGACTTGGCACCATAAATACGTCATCGTAAGTAAGGTCATAACTTGGTTGATTTAGAAAGCGCACAATCAGCCAGTCTATTGCACTATTCGTAATCTTGGGGAAGCAAGACACTTAATCGAGTGCAATTTGTAATACTTCTTACTGAAATCACACATATAAGTAGTAGCGTGACTATGTGAGCCAAGACCCTTATGAATTAGCCAAACAATCTGCACAAGAGTTAACAAAAGTAACAAACGTTACAAATCATGATGTCCTAGTTGTTTTAGGCTCTGGTTGGACTCCAGCAGCAGATGCTTTAGGTCAAGCACAATTTGAAATTTCTGTTTCGCAACTTCCTGGTTTTTCTCCCCCATCAGTTGAAGGCCATAGCGGAAAATTAAGAAGTGTAAAAATTGAAAATAAAAATGTGTTAATTCAAATGGGCAGAACTCATTACTATGAAGGAAAAGGTGTACCAGCAGTTGTACATGCAGTAAGAACTGCAATAAATCATGGAGTAAAAACTGTAATTTTGACAAACGCTTGCGGTGGGCTTCGCTTGGAATGGAAACCAGGAACACCCGTTTTAATTAAAGATCACATTAATTTAACTGGAGCAACTCCACTTCTTGGAGCAAGATTTTTAGATGTTAGTGAAGTGTATTCTCAAAGACTAAGAAACATTGCCAAAGAAATAGATCCTTCTTTAAACGAAGGAGTTTATGTACAGTTTCACGGACCACAATATGAAACTCCTGCTGAAGTGCAAATGGCAATAAAAATTGGTGGTGACATGGTTGGTATGTCAACCGCACTTGAAGCAATAGCCGCTAGAGAAGCCCAAGCTGAAGTTTTAGGAATTTCTCTAGTAACAAATCCTGGAGCTGGTTTAACAAAAGAAAGATTAAATCACGAAGAAGTTTTAGCAGCAGGTTTAGCGTCTGCTACAAAAATGGGTAATTTATTAAAGAAAGTAATTGAAAAAATATAGATGTCAGACGTAATCCAATTAGCTAAGATTTGGGCAGAACACGATCCAGATTTAAATACTAAAAATCAAATTTTGAATCTAATTAAAGAAAATAATTTAGTCAAATTAAACCAAATATTTTCAGGTGATTTAGAATTTGGTACTGCTGGTTTAAGAGCAGAAATCGGCCCTGGCCAATCCAGAATGAATAGAGCTGTAGTTATACGGGCTACTTACGGACTTTGCCAATACTTAATTAAAAAGTATCCAAATAAGAAACCAAAGCTAATTGTTGGAAATGATGCTAGACATATGTCTGAAGAATTTGCACTTGATGTTTGTGAAGTTGCTGCAGCACTTGGTCTTGAAGTATATAAATTACCTTCAAAACTTCCTACTCCAGTTTTAGCTTTTGGAGTAAGACACCTAAAAGCCGATGCAGGAGTCATGATCACCGCGTCACATAATCCACCTTTAGATAATGGTTACAAAGTTTATGATGAATTTGGCGCAGGAATTATTCCTCCAATGGATAAAGAAATTGCCGCACTAATAAAACTAGCTCCTCATGCTGATGAAATTAAAAAATCAAATGATTTCAAACAAGTTGATTTAGTTGATGATTATGTTGAAAGAATATCCAAATTTATCTTTAATAAATTTGGAGATTTAAAAGTTGCATACACTCCCATGCATGGAGTTGGACAAGAAACATTTGATAAATGTATGAAGAAAGTTGGTTTCTCTAAATCATTTGATGTAATAGAACAAACTAAGCCCGATCCAGATTTTCCTACAGTTTCATTTCCAAATCCTGAAGAAAAAGGAGCAATGGATTTATTGCTTTCCTTAGCTAAATCTAAAAATACTGATATTGCAATTGCAAATGATCCTGATGCTGATAGATGCGCCTTAGCCGTTAAAGAAAAGGGCGAATGGAAAGTTTTAACTGGAGATGAAATTGGATATCTAATTACTTGGTGGATTTTAAAAAAAGCTGAATTAGAAAATAAGAAATTAAACGGAAAAATTGCCGCATCGATAGTGTCAAGTTCTTTGGTACCAAAAATGGCAAAAAATAATTTGCTAAAAGGCACAACAACTCTTACAGGTGTTAAGTGGATGGGTCATATTGACAATTTAATTTTTGGCTATGAAGAAGCAATTGGTTATTGTGTAGATCCAGAATTTGTTAGAGATAAAGATGGGGTGTCTACAGCATTATTACTTGTTGAATTATTTTCATATCTAAAAAGCCAAAATCTAGAGGCTTTAGATATTTTAAATAAAATCTATGAAGACTATGGTGTGCATATAACGAAACAAGTTAGTTTTAGATTTGATTCTGTTGAAAAAGCTAAAAGAATCACTAATGAATTAGTAACTAATGCGCCCAAAGAAATGGGAGAATTCATAATTGAAAAAGTAGAAGATATGAACAAAGGAATAGATCATCTTCCAGCTTCTACTGGAGTTCGCTTAACATTTAATAATGGGCGAATTATCATTCGACCAAGTGGTACAGAACCCAAATTAAAGTGTTATTTAGAAGTTATTACTTCAGCAGGAGACGTTGCTATTAATTTAGATAAAGCTAACCAAAGAATTAAGAAATTAGCCGAAAAAATGCAAGATTTACTCAGCAAATTCTGATTATTTAACCTATTAGATACGCTAGAGCCGTGAGCGCTAATTACCTAACTCAATTGCCTAGCCTTCTTAGCGATGCGACAAAAAATGAAGAATCTTTAAAAAAATTTCTGAGCGGACTCTCAGGAGTAGATAAAGTCGGAGTTGAAGAACGATCTGCCAAATTAGCCACAAGATCAATAAAAACTTCTGCAAAAAAGGAAGGGATTGATCTTTCTATAAGAATGATTGATCTAACAACCCTTGAAGGAATGGACACAAAAGGTAAAGTTAAAACTCTTTGTGCAAAAGCAAGAAGACCAGATCCTTTAGATAATTCTGTTCCAAGTGTTGCGGCAGTTTGCGTTTATAGTGATCTTGTTTCAATTGCAAAAGAAAATTTAACTGGAACAAATATAAAAGTTGCCGCTGTTGCAACGGGATTTCCTTCAGGAAGAGTTTCACTAGCTGCAAAATTGCAAGATACAAAAGATGCAGTTTCTCAAGGTGCTGATGAAATAGATATGGTCATCGATCGTGGTGCATTTCATGAAGGAAGATTTTTTGATATTTTTGAACAAATCCTCACCATTAAAGAAGCATGCAAAAATGCACATTTAAAAGTAATTCTTGAAACTGGAGAATTGAAAACTTACGATAACGTCAAAAGAGCCTCGTGGATTGCCATGCTTGCAGGAGCAGACTTTATAAAAACTTCAACGGGAAAAGTCCAACCAGCCGCAACATTGCCTGTAACACTTGTAATGCTTCAAGCAATAAATGAATTCGAAAGAGCAACAGGAAAAATTATTGGGATGAAACCTGCTGGAGGCATAAAAACTACTAAAGATGCCATGAAATATTTAGTTTTAGTTAAAGAGACTTTGGGTGATAGATGGCTATCTCCAGATCTATTTAGATTTGGGGCATCAAGTTTATTAAATGATCTTTTAATGCAAAGACATAAACTTAAAACCGGTTCATATTCTGGACCAGACTATGTGACGGTGGATTAAATATGGTTTTTGAATATGCACCTGCTCCTGAATCAACAAAAATAGTTAACTTAAAAAATAACTATGAATTATTTATAGGTGGAAAATTTGTTAATTCAATAGGTGGCAAAACTTATAAAACGATAAATCCAGCAACAGAAGAAGTTCTAGCAGAAATTGTTGAAGCAAGTCAAAAAGATGTTGATTCAGCAGTTAAGTCTGCCCGAAAAGCATTTAAAACTTGGTCGAAATTAAATGGAAGTCAAAGAGGAAAATATCTTTTCCGTTTAGCAAGAATTATTCAAGAACGTTCCAGAGAATTAGCTGTTTTAGAATCCATGAATAACGGAAAACCAATCAGGGAAAGCAGGGATATTGATATTCCGTTAGTTGCAGCACATTTTTTTCATTACGCAGGTTGGGCTGACAAGTTAGATTATGCCGGTTTAGGAAAAAATCCTTCCCCACTTGGAGTTGCAGGACAAATTATTCCTTGGAATTTTCCGTTATTAATGCTTTCATGGAAAATTGCTCCCGCACTTGCAGCTGGAAATACTGTAGTTTTAAAACCTGCAGAGACAACTCCATTAACAGCACTTTTATTTGCAGAAATTTGTCAACAAGCACAATTGCCTGATGGAGTGGTAAACATTGTCACAGGCGCTGGCGAAACTGGTAAATACTTAGTAGAACATCCAGATATAGACAAAATTGCTTTTACTGGCTCAACTGAAGTTGGAAGACTTATTGCTCAAAGTGTGGCAGGAACTAATAAAAAAGTCACTCTGGAATTAGGTGGAAAAGCAGCCAACATAGTTTTTGATGATGCTGCGATGGACCAAGCCGTTGAAGGAGTAGTTAATGGAATATTTTTCAATCAAGGCCACGTTTGTTGTGCGGGATCAAGATTATTGTTACAAGAATCTATTGCGGATAATTTCTTAGATCTTCTTTATCAAAGAATGAAAACGTTAAGACTTGGTGATCCGCTAGACAAAAATACTGATGTAGGTGCAATTAATTCATCTAGCCAATTACAAAAAATTAAAGAATTAACAGAATCTGGCACAAAAGAAGGTGCGCAAATGTGGTCAGCCCCTTGTGAAATTCCCAATAAGGGATTTTGGTTTGCTCCAACAGTTTTTACCAATGTTTCTTTGTCACATCGAATTGCTCGTGAAGAAATTTTTGGACCAGTATTAAGTGTTTTAACATTTAGAACACCTGATGAGGCAATTGAGAAAGCAAATAACACTCCATTTGGATTGAGTGCAGGAATATGGACTGAAAAAGGTTCAAGAATTTTAGAAGTAGCTCACAGATTAAGAGCCGGAGTGGTTTGGGCCAATACATTTAACAAATTTGATCCAACAAGTCCTTTCGGTGGATACAAAGAATCTGGTTACGGTCGAGAAGGTGGCCGTCACGGTTTAGAGCCATATCTAAAGGCAGGTAAATAATGACAAATTTAGACATTAAAAGAACTGCCAAATTATTTATAGGTGGGGCATTTCCAAGATCTGAATCTGGAAGAACTTATGAAGTATTTGATAAAAATAAGAACTTTGTAGCAAATGTTGCGCTTGCTTCTAGAAAAGATGCAAGAGATGCTGTTGTTGCAGCACGTAACGCTTTTAGTAAATGGTCAGAAGCAACTGCATACAACCGAGGACAAGTTCTTTATCGAATTTCGGAAATGATGCAAGGAAGATTTGATCAATTTGTTGATGAACTTTCTTTGTGGAATAAAAATAAAACTCAAGTAAAAAAAGAAGTACAAGATTCAATTGACAAAATGGTTTGGTTTGCTGGCTGGACTGACAAACTTGCTATGGTCACAGGTTCCAACAATCCTGTTGCAGGTCCTTTCTTTGATTTCTCTGTTCCTGAACCAACCGGAGTAGTAGCCGCTGTTTCAAATAAAGAACAACCTCTTTTGAATTTAGTAAAAACAATTGGTTCAATAATTCTTAGCGGAAATACTTGCATTGCAATAGCATCTAAAACACAACCCTTAACTGCTGTATCACTTGCTGAAGTTATAGCCACAAGTGATGTGCCAGCAGGAGTAGTAAATATTCTGACGGGTGATTATGAGGAAATAGCACCTTGGCTTGCTACACATATGGATGTAAATGCTTTTGATTTAAGTGGAGTAACTGATAAAAAATTAGCTTTGAGTTTAGAAAAAGATTGTGCAAGTAACTTAAAAAGAGTTATTAGACCTAATTCAAAGATTGATGAATTATCAAGAATCAAATCATTTTTAGAAACTAAGACTGTTTGGCATCCAAGAGGTTTTTAAAAAGTAATATTTAATTCTTTAGCAATCTGTGCATATTTTGGTTTAATCGTTTCATTTATTAACTTCAATCTTTGATCAAAGGGAATAAAAGCACTCTTCATGGCATTAACAGTTAGCCACTGTAACTGTTTTAGAGTGAAATCTAATTCAGTTACTAATAAATACATTTCTTTTGTCATTGAAGTATCAGACATTAATCGATTATCAGTATTAACAGTTGCGCGAAAACCTAATTTAGTTAAAACTCCAATTGGATGTTCTTTAATACTTTTTGCCGCACCGGTTTGAATATTTGATGAAGGACAAAGTTCCAAAGGAACTCTTTTGTCCCTCACATAAGCCGATAATTCTCCCAGTTTTATTTCACCATTTGATTTAAAACTTAAATCATCAACAATTCTTACTCCATGACCTAATCGATCTGTGCCACAAATTTGTACCGCTTCCCAAATTGAAGGTAATCCAAAAGCTTCACCAGCATGAATTGTCATATGAAAATTTGCACGTCTTACTGCATCAAAAGCATCTAAATGTCTTGTTGGAGGATAACCTGCTTCTTTGCCAGCGATATCAAAACCAACCACACCTTTTTCTCGCCACTTGACTGCTAATTCTGCAATTTCACTTGATCTAGCAGCTGTTCTCATAGCAGTCAGTAATGCTCTTAAAACAATTGGTTTTCCTTGGCTTTTCATTTTTGATTCCGCCTCATCAAAACCAGATATAACCGCTTCGACTACTTGGTCGAGTGTTAACCCGTTATTTTGATGAAGTTCTGGGGCAAATCTTATTTCTGCATAAACCACACCGTCGTTTGCTAAATCTTCCCCTGCCTCAAAAGCAACTCTTTTTATACTTTCTGTTGTTTGCATTACACCAACGGTGTGAACAAAAGTTTCTAAATACTTTTCTAGTGAACCAGAATCACATGCTTGTCTAAACCATTTTGCTAATTCAACTGGATCAGTTGTAGGTAAATCTTTGTATCCATTTTTCACTGCTAATTCAGCGACAGTGCTAGGTCTAACTCCCCCATCTAAATGGTCGTGAAGAAGAACTTTTGGGACAGACTTTATAACTTCAAAAGTTAACTTTTCATCCATTTTTTAGGCGTCTCCGCCAGCCATTAATCTTCCTACTTTATTTCTTTCGGCATCTTTTTCATCTAAGATTTTTACAATTTTTCCTGCATACATAACTGCTACTCGATCTGCTAAACCCAAAACTTCATCTAGCTCTGCAGAAACTAATAAAACAGCAGAACCCGCATCTCGTGCCGCCACAATTTGATTGTGAATAAATTCAATGGAACCTACATCTACACCACGGGTAGGTTGGGCTGCAATAAGAAGCTTTGGATTCCAAATCAATTCTCTTGCAATAACTAATTTTTGCTTATTGCCTCCAGATAAAGAACCAGCTGTGGTATCAATTGATGGCGTTCTGACATCAAATTTTTCTACTAATTTTTTTGCCAAAGCTCTTATTGCTCCAAATTGTCTAACACCAGCTTTTGAAAATTCTTTTTCATCAAATCTATTTAAAACAGAATTATCTGCAATTGAATAGCCTGCTACCAATCCATCTTTTTCCCTGTCTTCTGGAACATGCGCTACACCTAATTCATGAATTTTGTGCGGACTTAATTTTGTTGCATCTACATTAGTAATTTCTACAGTTCCAGAGTCAATTTTTCTTAAACCAGTTATTGCTTGTACTAACTCTCTTTGTCCATTTCCTTCAACACCTGCTATGCCAAGAATCTCTCCGGCTTTAACTTCTAATGATAAATCTTTGACAGCAAGTAATTTTCTATCATCAGTGACATTTAAATTACTTACTTTCAAAATTACATCTTTTGGTTTAGCAGCTTGTTTTTGAACATCTAATACAACACTTCTTCCAACCATCATGGTTGCAAGTCCTTCTTGATCCGTGTTTTTTGGCTCAGTAGTTCCTACCACTTTGCCGTTTCTTAGAACCACCACACGATCTGCAACTGCGAGAACTTCACGCAGTTTATGAGTGATAAAAATTATGCCAACACCTTTTTCTGCAAAACTTTTCATAGTTTTGAGTAATTCATCTGTTTCTTGTGGTGTTAAAACAGCAGTTGGCTCATCCATTATTAAAATATCTGCTTTTCGATAAAGCATTTTTAAAATTTCAACTCTCTGCTGCATTCCAACTGGTAAGTCTTCTATTCGTGCAGTTGGATCAACCTCTAAGCCATAATCTTTAGATAATTGAGCGACTTCTTTTTCTGCTGCATCCAAATCAAAATTTATTCCCCTAGTCTTTTCCGCACCTAAGGCAATGTTTTCTGCAACACTCATAACTGGAACTAATTGAAAATGTTGATGCACCATACCAATGCCTCTTGCAATTGCATCGGCAGGAGATTTCATATTTACTTTTTCACCTTTTATAAATAATTCACCTTCATCAGCACCATAAAGTCCATAAATCATTTTCACTAAAGTTGATTTTCCTGCTCCATTTTCACCAAGGAGCGCAACAATTTCACCTTTATTTAAAGTTAATGAAACGTTATCGTTTGCTAGAACTCCTGGAAATTTCTTAACTAAATTTTTTGCTTCAATTAAAGGCTTATTCAATTTAACTTAGCCTTCCTTTGTATAAGGCTGACCCGCAGCTGCTGGAGGTCTTACTCTTCCTACTGCAATAGCTAATACAAATAAAGTCATAACAAATGGAAGTAAGTTAACAAATTGTTGTGGAATATTTATTACTTCATCTGCTTGTAGTTGACTTGCAATTGCTGTTGATAAACCAAAGAATAAGGCAGCAGCAAGTGCTCCTAGTGGATTCCAAGCTCCAAAGATCATGATTGCTAACGCTAAGAATCCTCTACCGGCGGTAATTCCTCTAGCAAAAGTTCCAGCAGCTTCTAATGCTAAAAAAGCTCCTGCACAACCTGCTAATGCTCCTGCAAAAGTTACATTTAACATTCTGATTCTTGTCACATTTATTCCTGCAGCATCTGCTGCACTTGGATATTCACCTACTGCTCTACTGCGTAAGCCCCATCTAGTTTTAAATAATCCATAGTAAACAGCGGCAACTATAAAAAGAGTAGATAGTGCAAACAAACCATTTCTAAAAAATACTGGTCCTATTAATGGAATTTGACTTAATAATGGAATTGAAACAACAGGCATTAATTCTGGCAAAGTTTTTCCTTGAGCATAGAAAAATGAAGTCAAACCTGCCGCAACAATATTTATTACCACTCCAGCAATTATCTGATCCATTTCCCATTTGACTGCTGCTACAGCTAAAAATGCACCCATTAATAAACCTGCAGAAATTCCAATTAAAATTCCTAAATAAAGATTTCCTGTGAATACTGAACCGAAGAAACTGGCAAATGCCGCCATTAACATTTGACCTTCAATACCAATATTTACAACCCCTGTTCTTTCACCAATAATTCCAACCATTGCTGCTAGAACTAACGGAACTGCATATCCCCATCCAAAAACTAAAACAGAAGTAGTTTTTATTTCATCTAGAAAATAAAATGTATAGGCAATAAATGCAACTAAAATTAAAGTGATAATTGGTTTTTTATTTTCTCTAATAAAATCCATTATTAGCTTCCCCATCCACTTGTAACGTTTGCATTCTTTTGAGCTTTATTTTTGAATAAGAATTTTGCCAAAATTGGAGCTGAAACAAGTAGTAAAGTTATTGCTAACAAAACATCTACAATTTCAGGTTCAATTCCAGTTTCAAATTGCAATGATGCAGCACCTGCTCTTAAAGTTCCAACTAAAATAGCTGCAGGAATTGTTGCTAGTGGATTTGCTCTTGCAAGTAGTGCAATAGTTATGCCATCAAAACCAAGTCCTGCATTAAATGCTGGTTCAAATCTGTAAGTTATTCCTAGAGTTTCAATTGCTCCACCTAAACCAGCTAATCCTCCACTTAAAAGCATTCCAGTTACGATCATTAATTTCATGTTAATTCCTGCATAAGCTGCAGCAAACTTATTTTTTCCAACTGTATTAAATCTAAAACCAGCGGTAGTTTTATTTAAAATCCACGAAATAAAAAGTGTCACAATTATTGCAAATATAAATCCTAATGGAATAAAACCTAAATTTGGAAGCATCGCAGTTTCTGCAATTTTTTTAGTTCTTTGTAAAGCTTGATCTGGTTCTTTAAATGGATTACTTACCAAATAATCCAAAATTCCAATTGCAATGCTATTTAACATAATTGTTGAAATAACTTCATGTACTCCTCGATAAGCTTTTAAAACACCAGCTATAGCGGCCCATAGCGCTCCAACTATTACTCCGCTTAAAAGTGAAACAAAAACATGCAATATCGCTGGCAAATTTGAAAAATATATTCCTGCAAGAGCTGCAGCAAGAGCTGCAGAAATTAATTGTCCTTGCGCACCAATATTAAATAATCCAATTCTTAATGCAACTGTAACTGCTAAACCTGCTAAAACTAATGGAGTAGTTTTTTGAAAGGTTCTTAATAAACCATCGGAATCAAACCAGGCTTCTGAAAAAATTGATTTGTACGCAGTTATTGGATTAACGCCTTGAAATGCAATTAAAATTGCGCCCAATAAGAAAGCAACAATTAATGCAACTATTGGAACAACTATTGATTGATTTTTAACAAAAAAGCCAAACTTTTCAGATTTTTTTTCTTGTTGTTCCAGACTCAATTATTTTTCCGTTCTTAATTTAAGAAAGTGGGACGCAAGGAAAACTTGCGCCCCACTTACATTCTGTCGCTAATTAACTGTTTTGACTAGAGAGTCACACCAGTTTGAATTGAGCCGTCTTTTAGTCCAGCTACAACTTCAGCAACCTTTGATTGAACATCTGCAGGAACTGCTGATGCTAAATCATGGTAATCAGCTAAACCGGTGGTTCCTAAGAAGTTTCCACCTTGGATGCTTCCATCAAATACAGCTTTTACTAGGTCTGAAGTTCCTTCTGTTAGACCTTTCATTGCTGATGTAACTAAGCATGGTTGTGCTTCTGGAACTGTTCCCCATTGATCAGTGTCAACACCGATACAAAAGATTGAAGTTCCTGCACCTTCAGCTTTAGCAATTTCAATTAGTGCACCGTTACCGGTTCCACCACCAGCACCGAAAATAATGTCGGCACCTTGTGACAATTGCTTCTTAGCTTCTGCTGCACCCCAAACTGGATCAGCGAAACCATTATCTGCAGGTGGATGATAAACAGTTGTAACACTTACATTTGCGTTAGCTGCTTTTGCTCCTGCTTCGAAACCTTTAGCAAATTTTTGAACTGGTGCAATTTCTAGACCTAGAACTTGACCAAGTTTATTTGTTTTGGTTAGTAAACCAGCTAAGTAACCTGCTGCATAACCTGCTTGATCTTCAGGGAAAATCAAACCTGTTACGTTTGCAACTTCTTCAGCTTGGAATTGATCTACACCAATAAATTTAGTGTTTGGATTTTCTTTTGCTGCTGTAACTGTTGCTTCAGCCATTAAGAATCCGACTGTAACAATTACGTCGTAAGACTTATCGGTGAATTGCTTCATGTTTGCTGCATAGTCTTTGGTGTCAGTTGTTTCAATATATTTATAGAAACCGCCAACTTCAGCTGCTGCTGCCATTGCACCTTCATGTGCAGATTGGTTGAATGACTTGTCATCAACCTTGCCAATGTCAGTTACAAGACCAACACAGAAACTTTCAGCTGCCGCGCAGTTTGAATCATCAACAACTGCTGCAGTGGTTTCTTCCATACCTTCTGCTGCTGTATCTGATGTTCCGCTGCTGCATGCTGCTAGTACTAAAGCAAGAATTGAAATTCCTGCCAACGTGCGCATACGTTGCATTTAGTATTGCTCCTTTTGTTGTCATTCCTTGTGGGAACTTTTTTAATCAGTTGCACAATACGACTGATGCTTAAACACTACGCTAAGCAAGGTAATTTTTTCCTATATATATAGGTGAATTCAATTACGTGATAAAAGCGTTATGAAACAAATGTTACTAGTGTTAACAAGAGTTTCAAGAGATACGATCTATGACGATTTTTCTTTTTTCTTTGGGTTCAGCCCCTATTTCAAAGGCATTAATTAAAGCTTCTTTTGCAGAATTAATACGAGTCTCATCTTCTATGTGTAATTCCAAGACCGGTTGATCTTTTTCAACGTAGTCTCCTTCTTTTGCCAAACACATAATCCCAGCAGTTTTAGAAACAGAGTCTTCTTTTTTAGTTCTTCCTGCTCCTAATCTCCAAGCAGCCAATCCAATTGGATATGCATTTAAATCTGTGATGTAACCATTTTTTTCTGCCAAGATAAATTCTTTTTTCTTAGCCACAGGTATTTCTGCATCAGGATTTCCACCTTGCGCTTTAATCATATTTTTCCAAACCGTCATCGCAGATCCATTTTTTAATCCATCAGCAGGATCTTTATCAATTCCTGCAAGAGTTAACATTTCTTTAGCCAAAGCCAAAGTAATTTCGATAACATCACTTGGACCTTTTCCATTTAAAATATCAATCGATTCACGTACTTCTAAGGCATTTCCCACTGCATTTCCGAGTGGAGTTTCCATCTGAGTAATTAATGCAACGGTTTTCACACCAGCGTTATTTCCAATTTCAACCATTGTTTCTGCAAGTTGCTTTGCCTTAGCTACATCTTTCATGAATGCGCCGCGTCCTGCTTTTACATCTAAAACTAAACTTTGGGTGCCTTCAGCAATTTTTTTACTCATAATAGAAGATGCGATTAATGGTATGCATTCAACAGTTCCTATTACATCTCTAAAGGAATACATTTTTCTATCAGCAGGCGCTAAACCAACTCCTGCTGCAGTTATGAATACACCAACATTTTGTAACTGTTTAATCATTTGATCATTTGACAATGAAATGTTAAATCCAGAAACTGATTCCATTTTGTCTAAAGTTCCACCAGATATCCCTAAACCTCTTCCAGATAATTGCGGAACAGCTGCACCAAAAGATGCAACGAGTGGACAAAGCGGAAGCGAAATTTTGTCTCCCACTCCCCCTGTGGAATGTTTATCTACAGTTGGTTTTCCAACAGAAGATAAATCTAATTTTTCTCCACTTTTTATCATGGCATCTGTCCAAACGTTTAATTCTTCCTTATTTAACCCTCTAAAAAACACCGCCATCAAAAAAGAACCTGCTTGTTCATTTGGAATTTCATCTTTTGTAAATTTTTCAATAAACCATCTAATTTGTTCTTCGTTTAAAATGCCACCATCACGTTTGATGTAAATCAGATCTTGAAAATTCATGCCACACTCCAACCACCGTCAACGGTAACAGAAACTCCTGTTATGCCTGATGCATCATCACTCAAAAGAAATGTCACAGTTTTTGCAACTTCACTGGCTGTCACAGGTCTCTTTAATGGTGCTTTCTCAACCCAATTCTTAAAACCTTCTGGCCAAGATTTTTCTAAACCTTCTCTATAAATAAGACCTGGTGCAACAGCATTGCACCTTACTTTTCTTTCTGCTAATTCAATTGATGCAAGTTCTGTGTAACGAGTAAGCGCTGCTTTACTCGCAGCATAAAGTGAATGATTTGGGAAAGGGAAATTAGCTTCAATAGAAGTAATATTCACAATTGCAGAATTTTCTTGAAATTGATTTAAGCAAGCTTTAACTAATGCTTGCGGAGCAAAAACATTTGTCATCATGATGGAATTCAATATTGTTTCATCCATCGGATCGGTTGGATCTAGAGATTGATCGGCAGCATTATTAACTAAATAGTCAATAGATTTAAAATCAGATGTTATATTCTGAATAAATTTTGAACAAACTTCATCTAGATCACCGTGAGAAAAATTTTCTTGGATTAAAAATGATTCAACACCAAATGAGTTAACTTCGTTAGCTAAAATTTCTGCCTCTTTTTTATTTTTATTAAAATGAATAACAATATTTGCCCCATTTTCTGCTAAATTTTGGCAGATTTCTTTACCTAAACCAGATGTTGCGCCTGTGACAAGTGCTGTTTTGTTATGAAACTTTTTCATTTAGCAATATGATTTCTTGCTTCAGTCAAGATGTAATCTTTATCAACTTTGGTTGGTAACCTATCAATTATTACAGGATCTCCTGCAACCAAAACATGAACCACATCGGATCTTCCTGCTGCATAAACAATTAAGGCATGGGGATCTCCTATTGGAACCAAATGGGGCTGATTCAAATCCAAAACAATTAAATCTGCTTCTTTGCCAACTTCAATACTTCCAATTCGATCTTCTAAACCTAAAGTTTTTGCTCCATTTATAGTTGCTGCTCGTACTACTTCAGAAACAGATATTGCAGCCGGATCCTCATTTATTAGTTTTGCTAAATTTGCAGCTTGTCTCATTACATTAAACATATCTAAATCATTACTAGACGAACAACCATCTGTTCCAAGTGAAACATTAATACCTTTTTCTTTGGCTTTCTTCCAATCAAATGCTCCGCTAGCTAGTTTTGAATTTGAACCAGGACAATGACATAAACTAACTTTATTTTTTGCAATTATTTCTCTATCTTCGTCATTTATTTTTACTGCGTGAGCAAAAACGGCATTATCTAAGGCTTTAATATCTTCAAGAACTTTTGTAGGAGTTTTTTGATATTTACTAAATACATCATCGTTTTCTTTTTGATTTTCAGAAATATGAGTGTTAAAAATGGCACCTATTTCTTTCGAAATTTTGGCCACTTGCTCTAAATTTTCTGGAGAGACCGTATAAGTGGAATGTGGTTGAGCAACTAAAGGAATATATTCTCCACCAATTTCGTCAATTACTTTTTTCCAATTTTGTAGATACTCAATTCTTTTATCCCAATTCAATCCATCCGGGCCTTCAAAATCAAAAAATACTGGGCCTATTGCATGTCTTAAACCAACTTCTACTGCACCTTTGTGTGCCATATGGGGATGTAAATACATATCAAGAGTGCAAGTAGTTCCGCCTAACAAAGCTTCTAAAGCTCCTAACTTTGCACCAATATAAGTTCCCTTTTCATTCATAATTCTTGCTTCTTCAGCCCAAACTTTTTCTAAGAATCCTTGCAAATCAACATCTTCTGCAATTCCTCGTAAAAGAGTCATTGGGGTATGCGTGTGGGTATTGATTAAACCGGGCATTACTAAATGATTTGAACAATCAATAATTTTTTCAGATTCAAATGATTGAGTCTGATCAGATGAAATAATGTTAACAATTTTTTTGCCTTTAATTATGATACTTATATTTTTTAGTACTTCAGAAGTTTTATTTACGGTTAAAGCTATTTGAATATTATGAAGGATTAAATCTACTTTTTGACTCATTTACTTTTCTACCAATATTTTTACTGCTTCATCCAGAATCTTTACAACTGTTTTTGCAGAATCCGAAACAACTTTTTGAACATCTTCCATAGTAATTATTTCGTTACTTAAACCAGCACCAGGATTTGCCACTATACAAATCGCAGCATATTTAATTCCTTTTTCTACTGCTAAAACGACTTCAGGTACACCTGTCATTCCAACCATGGTCACCCCAAATTGTTTTGCCATTTGAATTTCTGCTTTTGTTTCAAATCTTGGTCCCTCAAAACCACCATAAATACCGCCATCAGAAATTTCTATATTTAAATTACTTCCTGCTTGTAACAAGACTTTTATCAAATCTTGATCGTATGGTTCATTCATATCTATGTGATTAACGCCATCTTCACCATCATAAAATGTTAAAATCCTATTTTTCGTGAAATCAATAAAATCATTCACAACTTGAAAGCCACCAACCGGAACTTTTTCATCAAGTCCGCCACAAACATTTACTGCCAAGATTTCTTTTACACCCAAATCAAACAATGCTTGAATATTTGCTCGGTAATTTATTTTATGTGGCGGAACAGAATGTTTTACTCCATGTCTTGTTAAAAAATAAGTTTCGCGACCATGCCAAGTTCCATGTGTAACTTGAGCAGAACCATATTTAGTTTCAATAACTTTAACTTCGCTATTTTCTAATGGAGAAAGTGAATAAAAACCAGTTCCTGCAATTATTCCTAATGGTGATTTCATTATTTGTGTAAATGACTTCCATCAAATGCGTCGGGTAATAATTCACTCAATTTTTTTGGTCCATCATTATGGTCAATCATTAACTCACCGCCGCCATGTTCTTGAAGTAATTGTCTACATCTGCCACAAGGTAATAAAATTCCTGGCTCTGGTCCGACACACGAAAAAGCAATCAATCTTCCGCCACCAGTTAGTGCAAGTTGAGAAACTAAACCACATTCAGCACAAAGAGTTAAACCATAAGATGCATTTTCAACATTGCATCCTGTAACAATTCTTCCGTCGTCAACTAAGGCTGCTGCGCCAACTGGAAAATTTGAGTAGTTTGCGTAAGCATTTTGTTGGGCTATCTTTGCTTGGCTTCTTAACAATTGCCAGTCAATATTTGTCATAGTTATCTAAGACTACGCTCTTTATCTTTGAAATTTATACCCAATACTTAAATTAACGAATTTATTCGCTGAATTAAAGGGTTCTGTGTCAATTCCTCTTTTGTTCTCAAAAGCGCAATGGAAGTTCTTCTCCTCCAAATATCCTCAGGCTTTTGAACCAGTTCATTTTGAGCAATAAAGAGAGCTTCGGCGAATGTTAAATCTAGTTCGGGAAAAATTCTAACTCGATTTTGAGGATCTTGTTTCATAATTTCTAATATTTTGAATGATTCACTTCCATGTCTTCTCCAAATTGCAGGAGCTATTACTTCAACATCGTTTTCAGTTACCCCAATTAGTTGTTTAAAATCAGATTCGAATGTATTAAATATTTTTTGATCATCTTCGCCATACCATTTTTTAACTTTAGGTATTGAAATCCCAAGCTTTCTTACATAATCAACAACTTCTTCACCAACATTTACACAATCTGTTAATTTTCCGCCAAAAATTGTAATAATTTTACTTTTTTTATTTACTTCGATTTCATGTTTTCTTGAAAGTGCTGTCCATTCAATTTTTGAAACATCTTTTTTCCCTTTAACAACCAGAGGTCTTACCCCACATCTTTCCGAGATAATGTCATCTTTAGTTAAAGGTTTAACTAGATTTAAGCAACAGTTTGCTTGTTCTAAAACAAAATCTCTGTCTTCATCAGTAACTTCACTGATTGGATTTTCTACTCTTGTGTCTGTTGTGCCAATTACACTTCTATCTTGCATAGGTATAACGTAAAACAATCTTCCTTTGTCATCAAAAAAAGCTAATACTCGATTATTTGTAGTTAATTTAGGTACAACTAAATGTATTCCTTTTGATAAAGCTAATTGATGTAAAGTTTGATCATGAAACTTTGATGTTAGATCCTTTCCAAAGGGTCCACCTGCATTGATAACAACATCTGCATTTAATTGAAATTCTTCACTTGATAATTCATCTTTCAAAAATAGTTTCCAATATCCCTCTTCATTTTTGGCATCAAGCATTGATACATAATTTGCAACTGCAGCACCATGTTCTTTAGCATTTTTTACAAAATCCCAAACAAAACGTGCATCATTATCAATCAATAAAGCATCGTCGTATCGAACTGCGCCTTTTAAACCGTTGGAATTAATTAGATTTTCAACTTCAGATGTTTCTTCTGGAGAATATACTTTGGGAGGTTTGGTTTTGAATCTTCCCAACGCCCAATAAAGAATTGTTCCTAAGGCTCCTAGAAATCTTCCAAAAGGTGCCGTTGGACCAATCGCTGCAAGAAATGAAATTGCTTTAATTCGATTTGGAAATGCATCAAGCAAATGATTTCTTGATCCACATAAATTCCAAACCAAAGGTATTTCATAAGTTTGTAAATATTTAATTCCGCCCCAAACCATATTGGAAGATTCTTGACTTGTGACTCCAGCGAAATCACCTCGATCAATCAAGGCGACCTTTACTCCCCCGGCTGCTAAAACTGCTGCAGAGACTGCTCCATTTATACCAGCTCCAACAATTGCAACTTGAAATTTTTTATTTTTGAGGTTACTTATGTGATGCTGTCTTGACTCCAAGTTTGCCTCACATTTTCGAAGATATTTACAAATACATCATATAGTTAAGTTTTAGACACTTCAATTCAAAAAGTTATCTAAATGAAATCGAAAAGTTAAATGATTGTTATCGTGTGAAAATTGCAATAAAACATGATAAATGAAAGTATTAATTAAAATCATGGGAGATTAGATGAATAAGAGAATAAGCATTTTAGGCACTCTATTTGTATTTTTTGCTCTTTCTGCTTGTGGTACTACTTCAACAATTTCGTCAAGTTCTAGCGATGCATCTATGCCCATGACAGGTACAGAAATTTTGATGGATAACAAAATGGCTACTGCTGTTGATACCCGCTCAGTAATAAAAACAGCGTCACTTGGAGTTCGAGTAAAAGACATACAAAAATCAGTTGATGAAGCAACTTCAATTGCAAAAGAATTTAATGGTCAGGTTGACGACTCTTCGATATATAAGAATCCTGGAAATAATGAAATAACTGGTGCAAATTTAACTATAAGAGTTCCTGCAGATCAATTAGAAAATGCAATTGAAAAATTAAGATCTATTGGGGAAGTTGAAAACTACTCACTTTCATCATCTGATGTGACTATGCAAAAGGTTGACCTTGAGGCAAGAATTTCATCTCTTGAAACATCAATTGCAAGATTTAAGGAATTAATTACAAGTGCTACAAATGCATCGGATCTGATAGCAGCTGAAAGCGCTCTTGCAGAAAGACAAGCAGAATTAGATTCCTTGAATGCTCAAATGAAATATTTGAGCCAACAAGTCGAAATGTCTGCAATTTATATTTCTATGTATCTTCCTGAATATCTAAACGCAGTAAAGCCACTTGGGTTTATTCAAGGAATTGAAAAAGGCTTTTACGCAATCCTTAATTTAATTATTAATTTAACTTCAATTATCGGACTTGTAATTCCTTGGCTACTACTCCTTGCCTTACTGGTAGCAATTTACAAAGTAATTCAAAAAGTACGTAGACGATAATTATTTAATTTAAATATAATTAAATAATGAATTCAAAGATACTTGTGATAGGTGAAGCCTTAATTGACGTAGTTCATTCTCCTGATGGTCAGATACAAAAAATTGTAGGAGGCTCCCCTGCTAACACGGCGGTTGCTTTATCAAGATTAGGCGTAGATACTTTTATGAAATCACGAACTTCAAGTGATGAATTTGGAACAATAATAAGACAATATTTAGAAAGTGAAAATGTAAATTTAAGTTTGGGTGTTATTGGAAAAGAACCTTCAACAGTTATTAAAGCTTATATACAAAATGATAGATCTGCTAAATATGAAGCTAATTTAATTGGTGCATCAGACTTTGGATGGAACTTTAACGAACTTGAATTTGATCAAAGTAACTTTTCTTATGTTCATTTAGGATCTCTCACTTCTTATGTAGAACCTGGAGCTTCACATGTTGAAAACTGGTTTACCAAATTAAGAAAAGAAACTCAATTATTACTTAGTTTTGATCCAAACATTCGTCATCCACTAGATGGACAAAAATCTGAAGACGTAAGAAATAGGGCAAAAAGACTTTGTTCCATTTCTCATATTGTTAAAGCTAGTGATGAGGATTTTGAATGGATTGCGCAAACTAATAATTATCAAGAATTCGCTAGAAAACTTATAAATACTGGAACTGAGATCGTAATAATAACAAGAGGTAAAAATGGTGCTTGGATAATTACAAGTGACGAAAATGAATTTGAAATTCCCGCACAAATAATTAAAGTAGAAGACACAATTGGTGCCGGAGACACTTTTTCAGCAGCTTTTCTTGCTCAATTAATTGAGAAGCAAATAACTACACTTCAAAAATTAAAAAAATTGAATAAGCATGAATTAGAAGTCATACTTAAGAATTGTGCCCATGCATCAGGTGTGACTTGCTCAAGACAGGGCGCCAATCCTCCTTCTAAAAATGAAGTTAATTGGTAACATCTAGTCACCTAGAAAAGGATTTAATTTGAGCACAGCTATATCTTCTCCTTACGTAATTGATTCAATTTGGGAAAAATCTAGAAGTTCAGCATATGTACAAATTGGTGCACTTACGCTTTTAACAATAATTAGCGCACAAGTTGTAATTCCACTTCCTTTTACTCCTGTGCCTTTAACACTGCAAACTTTTGCAATTTTGTTTGGAGCAGCAGCAATAGGTCCATACAAATCAACAATTGCTCAATTCTTATATTTACTTATCGCCGCAATTGGCTTTCCAGTTTTAGCATCCGACAAAGGTGGAGTCGAAGCACTTTTTGGTGCGACAACCGGTTATCTGATTGCTTTTTTGGTAGCAAGTTTTGTTGTTGGATATGTGGCAAAACAATTTTCTACTCGTAAATTTATTAATGTATTGGTTGGTTTCTTTATAGGTACTTTTCTGATTTATTTTTTTGGTGCTACTTGGTTAGCCTTTTACACCGGTAATGGTTTAGCTTATGGAATTTCTAAAGGAGTAATTCCTTTTATTTTTGGTGACATATTAAAAGCTCTACTAGCAGCTTCATTATTACCATTTACTTGGAAAATAATTAAAAAGTAATGGAGTTATTGCTTGCACTTTTTGCAGGAATGGCAAGTGGTTTCTTAAATGTTGTTGCAGGTGGAGGAACTCTAATAGTCTTTCCAACTCTTGTTGCTTTAGGACTTTCTCCACTAGTGGCAAATGTTACGGCCGCTGTTGGAGTCTTTCCAGGATCGCTTGCTGGAAGTTGGACTTACAGAAAATTGTTACTAGAAAACAAAAAATTAGCTTTTCTTTCAGTAATATTCATGCCCGTCTTTTCCTTTTTTGGCGCACTATTACTTCTTAGATTGCCAGAAAAGAATTTTGAATTCATTGTTCCTTTCTTAATTGGAACTGCGGGATTATTGGTAGCAATACAACCGTTTGTTTATAAGTTATTTCCGAAAAAAAGTAAAAATGTATCCCTTAAATTAATTATTCCAGGATTTATCATTTCAGGAATTTATGTTGGATATTTTGGTGCTGGAACAGGGGTGATTCTTTTGGCAGTTTATGGCTTAGCTGGATTAGCCAACATCCAACAAGCAAATGGGTTAAAAAATCTAGGTTCAGGTGCCGGAAATGCAGTAGCAGCATTGATATTTATTCTTTCTGGGTTAGTTGTTTGGAAGTTTGCTTTATCTGTTGCACTTGGTTCAATAATTGGTGGAGTTTTAGGAGGAAGGATTGCTCAAAAATTAGATGCCTCGATTTTTAGAGTTATAATTTTATTCATTGCAGCTTTTGCTGCAATTTACTTGTTTATTCAAACAAACTAAATTCCAAAAAATCGACCAACTTGCCAACCCATTTGTTCAATTAAATTTATTGCATCAATTCTTAAGTACCAAAGATTTTTAAATCCTTTTATTCCATAATGAGCGCCTTGTTCAAATCCACCAATAAGGCCTTCAAGTGCTGGAGATTTAGAATTATTTATTTTAATTCTGATTTCCTCCATGCTATGAAAAATCACTTCTTTCGATGCTTCTACTCTTTCTCCAAATAGATTTAAAACATTTGATATTTGTAAATCTACTTCTGGAAAACCTAGTTTTTTGTTCAACTCTTTAATAACTTCTCTAGATGTTCTCTCATTGGCAAATAAAAATAATGCAATTGCTAAAGGAACTATTTGATTAGCCTTCGAATTAAGAAGGTAATTTTGGTTTTTCCTTTTTACTTTCCATAATGGATGATTTTTCATAAAATTAGAACAAATATTATTTATATTGTCTTTATTATCACCTATAAATCTTGGTTTAAGTAATATTTCAGTCCATTCATCCCTTGCCTTAAGAAGACAATTTGATATTTCAGTTATACTCAATTTTTTATTCTTCCTAGCATTAACAATTAATGCATCGATTGCAAAGAGAACTAATTGAAAGTTATGACTTATTAATGAATCATGAGGTGGAGCAGTAATTCCTTTTTCTCCATAAATACTGGTAATTTCTTCCTTACTTTTACCTTGTAAACAACTTCCCATTACATCACCAATCGCAGCCCCCATTAATGCACCAAGAATTCGATCTTGCTTTGAATTAGGCACAGGTTTAGTGCGAAATAAAGATCTTGCTAAATTCGGACTTTGGTAACTCATAAGAACCACCTTTAGTTACCCAATAATAAAATATATTTTTAATTTTATAAATTAATAATTTTAAGTAAGTACCTAATTTGGTATGTCTGAATTTAAACTAAAGATAAGATTCCTGCGGCAACAAATGCAAAACTTATTCCAAGATATTGAATAAGTCTTAATTTCTCTCCTAAAAACGCTGCTGCCAAAATCACTGTTGCTGCCGGGTATAAAGAGGCAATAACTGCATTAATTGAAACAGAACCTTGGTAGGCAGCAATCACAAAAACTGCATTAGCGCTTGCATCTAACGCACCAGAAATTAAAACGAGTGACAACGTTTTCGAGTCATAGCCAATTTTTAGTTTTTCCTTAATTTTTACAAAAAAGAAAATAATTACTAAAGCAGAGGAAGTTGCCCTGGCAAATACTAAAGTCCACATTCCATTTGCTTCAGATGAAAATCCAACTATCGAAAGAAAAGTACCTATCAATAATCCAGAAAGTATTGCTAACGCTAGACCTTTTCCACTTACGATTAATTTACTTCCAGTTGGAGAAGTCTCAAGACTTACTAGGAACACAGAAATTATTGCAAGTCCAATACCTATCCATGCCAACCAAGTTAAATTTTCACCAAAAAATATTCCGGCAATAATGGGAATCATTGTTGAAGCAGCTGCTGTTACAGGACTCATAACTCCCATTGGTCCAATTGCAAGTGCTACGTACAAAAATCCCATCGCCAAAATTCCAACTAATCCTGCAATTAGACCTAGATAAATGGCTTGATCAGAAATTGTTCCTGGCAACATAAAGGCGTAGATCAATAGAAAAAATAAACCAGCAGGATAAGACAATACTAAAACTTTTACAGCAGAAATTTTTTTACTAACAAAACCACCAAAAAAATCAGCAGTACCCCACATCAAACTAGAGATGAGTGCTAAAAATGCTGACATGAAGTATAACTTATCAGGTTTGTCTGGCAAAGTAGTTACATGGCTTTAACTTTGATACAAAAATTTGAAAGTAATCTTGATTTAAATCAACTAAAAAAAGTTATTCAAAATGATGAATTTCAAAAACTTAGAAATAAAGAGACTAATTTAATAAATTATGAAATACAATCTAATATAACTTCGCAATTTACCATTAAAAAAGTTTTAGAAATAGATTTAGCTTCAAATATCTCAGCTATGGTAACTAACCCTTTTGAAATTACAGAAGTATGGAACTTAGAAGAGAAAGATAAAATTTTAGTTATAATAAAAATACCTAAAATTCAGACAACAATTGAAGTTGAATTAATAAAAAATGGCAAAAGTGAATTTCAAGTTAAATCAGAAATAAAATCAACAGTTTTTATGATGGGAAGTTTTGTCGAAGAACATGTAGCAAAGTTTTGGAAGAAGTTGGTCCAAAAAGATTTTCAACTACTTACTAGTTGGCCAATTAATCAAATTTAGTATTAAAAATACTTTCCAATTCAAACTTGGTACTTTCATAATCAACGTGCAAAACTCCTATCATTCCTAACTCACTGGCTCCTTTAATATTGTGAACTAGATCATCTACAAATACAGATTCTTCTGGGTTAACTTTTAACAGATCTAAAGTGTGATGGAAAATCTCAGGATCAGGTTTACGCATTCCTACCTCGCCAGAGATAACAACTTCATCAAACATTTCATCCCAACCATTTCTAGGATAATTATTCCCCCAGGAATTAGAAAGTAATGCAGTTTTAAAACCCATTTTCTTTGCTCTATGAACAAGACCATTCATGTCAGGAGCATGCTCAAAAAAATCAAACATTCTTGAAAGCAAACCTTCTTGCTCAACTTCAATATTTCCAAGTGTTTTTAATGCATGAGCTAATTCTTTTTCAAAGTCAGGAACATTCATTTCGCCTTTTTCTAGGGCATGAATGGGATTAATTCTTAATTCTTTTTCAGCTTCAGGTCCAAGCCAATCATTAAAAACTTTGTAATAAGTTTGAAGATCTATATTTTCTTGTTTGGTCCAATTGGTCAACATATGATCTAAACCATTAGTTAAAACTCCACCCCAGTCAACAATGAGTGCTTTTGGCAGAATGAGACTCTTAGACATATGTACTACTTTAGTGCCTAACTTGCCGTCTTTAGTTTTCTATTTCCTTTCTTTGCAATAAAATTAAAATTCATTAAGTAACTTGCTAATAGATTGAATGATTCTGTTACGTTTCTATTCTCTTTATTTACAACTACTTGAGCCTTCAACCAATATTTTGCAAAAAGTTCTATATCCTCTTCCACTTTTATTACATTTTCAATAACTGTCCATCTTAGCAAAATATCATTAATTAAGCTTTCGTACTTTTTACCTAAATATATTTGATTTACTCTATTTAGAACTATGAAAGGTTCTAAGGTGCTAATTTCTTTAAGTATTTCTAATTGTTCATTGCATCTAATCAATGAAAGTGGATTTGCTTGCATAACATAAATTATTTTGCTTGATAGTCTTAAAACTTTTGGTATGTGATCAAATCTTTTAAAAAAACCTGGATCAAAATTATCTTTTTCTATTTGATCTGGCAAAACTGAACTTAAATCACAAACTATATTTGCATAATTTTGACTTGCAAATTTTAAAACTTCAATTAGCCCAGTGGTTCTTAATTCAGGCCATCTTTTTGAATTAGAAATTCCAGTCATTACATGTAGATTGTGTGAAACTTGAAAAATATTTTTATCAAAGTTTGATTTTGATAATTTTCCATACATGGCATCGTGAATTGTTGAAGATATACCAGGAATTTCACTGACGATACTTAAAGTAGAAGCAATTGAGGGCGCTATTGAATCTAAATCCAATAACAACGTGGGTTGATTAGCTCTAGCCAGACAAAATGCGGTGTTTATCGCAACAGTGGTTCTACCAGGGGCACTATGATTTCCCCAAACAGAAATTAAACCAGGAATAGTTTCTTCCTTTGATTTTTCCGGTTCTTTTGATTTTATTAAATCAAATAACTGCAATGCAGAAGTTTCTACATCTTTATAATTTATTCCTTGAGTATATTTAAGTCCAAATTTTTTTAATTTCTCAAATTGATCTAAATCATCTATTTGATAGACCCCAATAATTTTGATCTGATTTTGATTTATATGTTTAATAGTTTCTAAATTAAGAAGTGGAAAATCAGCACTAATAACAACAACTACAGAATTATTGGTTTGGATACATGAAATTAAATCGATAGCGTCAATACATCTTCTTTTAATGACTAAACTAGCATCTTCATTTAAGTTGCTTATTAACTCTAGCTGCCAAGCTTGGTCATTCAAACCTAAAATAATTTCAGTTTTCAATTTGAACTAAATCCAATCCTTCGGTTCTTGATGATTTAATTAAAGTTGCAACTAAGTCTTGTGGTGTCGCAACTACCACAGTGGAAACTCCTCCAAAATTAGTGTTTAATTCATCAACCCAAACTACAGAAATCCTTGGAATCAGAAGTGCTGATGAATTTGTTAGTGGATCACTAAACCAAACATCGACTTCATCATTTTCTTTCAAATTAGGGGGTAAGTGTCCATTAGGTATTTTTAGAGAAACATTTCTATACGTTGAACCTTTACCAATAAAGCTTTCTGCAATCAATTCATTTGAATTGATAACTTTTTTTGCAAATAACCCAACTGGATTTTTATCTTGCTCAAGATAACTCTTATTGATATCTCCAAGATCTAATGCTTTTAGTTCTACATCTGTACTTCTTATGATCTGGCCTATCGGTATAGGTTTTTTTGCCACCCAATAATTAGCTCTTTTTTTTGCGTTTTCTGCAGAGAAATAAAGATTGCTGACTGTAAGACTGAAAACAATAAGTGCTGAAATGACATAGATCATTTTATAATTTTTTATTTTAAATCCCATCGTCTTTTTCATTTACTAAACACTTCTAGTTCACTTTTATATTTGACCCACGAAATTGCTTCAGTATTTAAAGTTATTTTTTCCCCATCATTTACCAGATCAAAATGGTCATTAAAGAAATTATTCAAAGTCCCTGAAAAACAAAGTTGATTTATCAATTTTATTTGTACATTAATTTTATGTAACATTAAGTCTCTTAAACTTGATTTAAGATTCCACTTTTCTTCAAAGCGAGTTAATTTTAAGTTAGAATGATTTAAATTATTCACACCTAAAATCTGATTTACTTTGATTAAATATTTATACTCATTTTCTTCAACTAAAATATGTTCCTTAAAGACTTCCACTATCTTTGCCGTAAAGATAAGTTCAGTGAGAAAAAATTTTTTGAACTGTTTGGTATGAGATTTTAATCTATTTACCAAACAAACTTGATTAAATTCGGTTCTAGTTTGAGACTCAAATAAGGCATCATCTTTCTGTAAAAGATATGAATGGGCTTGAATCTCAAGATTTCTCTCAAGTTCATTTAAATATGAGTAATTCATTTAGTAATTTTTACTAATTATCAAATTAACTTCTACTAAATTGGGGCAAATTTTACCCAATAATATACAAATTCCATATTGACTTTAAGTTAAAAATAGTTCATTCTACTAACTCATATATCAAGGAGTGAGAATGAAAATAATTCCTCTGCATCAAAATTTTGATTCAAATCTTTTGTTAAGAATCAAGCCAGAAGCAATTTATAATAATAAGTGGATTCAAGACGAGCTTAATTTTGGTGAGTTTGATTCAGTAATTCCATTACCGATAGATACTTTAATCTCTAACGGATTGCCAGAGCCAAAAGCCTGGACTAAACAACTTGTCACAGGAATAGCGGAAGTTTTAATCGGTGAAAGACCAATTTTTCAATTAATGCGATGGGTCTCATTTGATGTCTATCTGGAAATAGATAAAAACATCAAGCAAAGAAACAATAAAAATAGTCAAAGAATTAGACCATTGATTCGAAGTGTCCACATTGATCAAACTAGTGAAAATGTCGTTCAAGCAATTGCAGTAATTCAAAAAGGTAAAAGAGGAAGAGGAATGGGAATTAGACTTGAAGCAGAAGAAGATCGTTGGCGTTGCACCGAACTACTTGTTGCCTAAATTAATTTCCGCTGGCTCCATGGCAACGTTTATATTTTTTACCTGACCCACAAGGACAAGGCTCATTTCGCCCAACTTCAGTAACTTTTGATTGGGAAACTGTTTTAACATTTTCAGAATTATCAAGTGTTGGCGCTGAATATGAAAGATTTTGTTTTTCAACTTTGGTGAAGCCTTTAGCTTCAATATCTTCTTTATTGTCTTGCACTTGTACTTGAGCATTAAATACAAAGCCAACAACTTGTTCCTTAATTGCATCCATCATGGCAACAAATAAGTCATAACCTTCTTTTTGATATTCCACTAATGGATCTCTTTGACCCATTGCTCTTAAACCAATACCTTCTTGTAGGTAATCCATCTCATAGAGGTGTTCGCGCCATTTACGATCTAAAACACTTAAAACAACTTGTCTTTCAAGCTCTCGCATAACTTTAGGAGTCAATAAAGCTTCTCTAGTTTCATAAGCTTGGTTTACATCTTTTAAAAATGCTTCAAGAAGTATTTCTTGATCAATAGATCCACCATTTTGTTGTTTCAATGCCTCGATAGAAACAGCCACTGGATATAAGTTACGCAGAGCGTTAAATAATTGATCTAAATCCCACTGTTCTGGATAGCCTTCGCTAGTAGCAGCTATGACATAGGCTCTGATGGTTTCTTCTATAAATTCTTTTATTTGAGGAGATAAATCTTCTCCCTCTAGTACTTGCTTTCTTTCCTCATAAATTACTTGCCTTTGTTTATTTAAAACTTCGTCATACTTCAAAACATTTTTTCTTATTTCAAAGTTTTGTTGTTCAACTTGAGTTTGAGCATTTCTGATTGCATTTGTAACCATTTTTGCTTCAATTGGTACATCATCAGGCACATTAAATCTTCTTAAGAATGCATCAACTAAATCACCCTTGAAACGACGCATTAATTCATCTTGCAAAGATAAATAAAATCTTGATTCTCCAGGATCTCCCTGGCGACCAGAGCGTCCTCTTAATTGATTATCTATACGTCTTGATTCATGTCTTTCTGTACCTAAGACATACAGTCCACCTAGATTTGCAACTTCATCATGCTCTTGAGCAACTTGCTGAGTGGTTATTTTTAATTCTTCTAAATATGCGTGATTGTATTGTTCTAAATTTTCTTCTGGATCTAAACCTTTTTGAATTAAAGCAGCATTAGCAAGAAATTCAGGATTTCCACCTAACATAATGTCGGTTCCACGTCCTGCCATATTTGTTGCAACCGTAACTGCACCTTTTCTTCCAGCTTGAGCAACTATGGAAGCTTCTCGAGCGTGGTTTTTAGCATTTAAAACTTCATGAGGAATTCCTCTTCTTTTTAATAAACCACTCAGATATTCGCTTCGTTCCACACTTGTAGTACCAATCAATATTGGTTGACCTTTTGCATAACGGGTGGCTATATCTTCAACTACTGCATTAAACTTGGCTTCCTCAGTTCGATAAATCAAATCAGAATTATCTAAACGAATCATTTTCTTATTTGTAGGAATTGGTACAACTCCTAATTTATAAATCTTGTCAAATTCTGCTGCTTCTGTCATTGCAGTACCGGTCATACCTGAAAGTCTTCTATACATACGGAAATAATTTTGCAAAGTTATTGTCGCAAGTGTTTGATTTTCTTGTTTGATTTCAACATTTTCTTTAGCTTCTATTGCTTGATGCATTCCCTCGTTGTATCTTCTGCCCTGCAAAATACGACCTGTGTGTTCATCAACAATTAATACTTCACCACTCATGATTACATAATCTTTATCTTTTTTAAATAATTCTTTTGCTTTCAGCGCATTATTTAAAAATCCGATTAAAGGTGTATTTACAGATTCATATAAATTATCGATATTAAGCATTTTTTCCACTTTTTCAATGCCAACTTCCAATACTCCAACGGTTCTTTTCTTTAAATCAACTTCATAATCTGTGCCAGCTTGAAGTGAATTAGCTATGCGTGCAAAATCTTTATAATGAGTGCTGGTTCCATCAGCAGGTCCTGAGATAATTAATGGCGTTCTTGCTTCATCTATAAGAATTGAATCAACTTCATCAACTACAGCAAAGTTGTAACCACGTTGAACTCGATCATTTGGAGACCAGGCCATATTGTCTCTTAAATAATCGAAACCAAACTCATTATTTGTTCCATATGTTATGTCGCACAAATATGCATTTTTTCTTTCTGTCATATCCATATTTGGACTTATGGTTCCAACAGTTAAACCAAGGAATCTATGTATTCTTCCCATCCACTCAGCATCACGATGTGCAAGATAATCATTTACGGTAACAACATGAACTCCTTTGTCACTCAATGCATTTAAATAAACAGGCAAAGTTGAAACTAATGTTTTTCCTTCACCAGTTTTCATTTCAGCAATATTTCCTAAATGAAGTGCTGCCCCACCCATTAATTGAACGTCATAATGTCTTTGGCCAATAGTTCTTATTGCAGCTTCTCTTACTGTGGCAAATGCTTCTGGTAATAAGTCGTCTAAAGTTTCTCCGTTTTTAAATCTCTGTTTGTAGCTGGCAGTAAGGTTCTTCAATTCATCATCAGTTAAATTCTTGAATTCTGGTTCTAGTTGATTGATTTGTTTAGCAAAACTTTCAAGTTTCTTTAAAATTTTTCCTTCGCCAGCGCGAAGCAACTTATCTAACACCAAAACCACTTAATTAATTCCTTTAATTTCTCTACGGTAAAAAGTCTTTATATGTATATGTTACGCAATTGTTACTTTATTGCGAACGCAAGTCCTTAAATCCATGTTTTTACTCACAATTTAATTAGAGGCAATCACTACGCAACCTTCAACTTTATTTCCTTTAGCCTCAAGAGCTTTGATTGATTCTGAGAGACTCACACCGGTAGTTATCAAATCATCCACTACTAATATTGGCCTTTTTTCAGACTTAGAAACTTTAAAGGAGTTAGCTAGATTTAGTTTTCGTTCCTGATAATCTAACCCAACTTGATCGATTCTATTTTGAAAATTTCTTATCAAATTTTTTTTATAGCGATATTTACTTTTATTAAGATAACACGCCTGTTCAACCATCTTTGAAATTGGATCTTGTCCTCTTCTTTTGATATTCGAAATACTTGTGGGAATATTTACCACCACATACGATTTATTTGAAGTGATTAGTTCAAGCCCTACATAAATAATAAAACTAAGTATTGGACCAAGGGAATAAATATTTTTAT
>JBJOGR010000049.1:0-24860 GCA_046048135.1 Actinomycetota bacterium | reverse complement strand
CAATTACTTCTTCTGATTGAAAATTTTCAGGATCCATTGCAATAACTTTTTTGTAGCCAACTCCTAAAGACAAAACTTGAAAACCACCACTATCTGTAAATGTTGGACCATTCCAATTCATAAATTTTGCTAAACCACCTGCTTGATCAATAATTTCTGGACCAGGTTGTAAATAAAGGTGGTACGCATTTGCAAGTAATGCTTGAGCGCCTAAACTCTCCATATTTCCAGGTAAAACAGACTTAACAGTTGCTTTAGTGCCAACTGGAATAAATGCAGGAGTGGGAATTTCTCCGTGAGGAGTTTTTATAAGACCTGCGCGACCTAATCTTTTACTTTTTCCATCTGATACATCAATTTTCGCGTCTATTTGAAATGAAAAATTTTTATGTGACATTAGAATGAAGTGTAATAGAAACTTAAAAATACAATGTAATTAGAGCCGACTTAACTAATTGTTGCTAAACCTTCCGGAAAATCTTTTATTACTTCTTTTGCAACTTGAAAGCTTAGGCTAGATGAATAACCCTTTCTTGCTAAAAGGCCCACAATTTTTCTGATTTGAGTTTGGGGATCATCATTTTGAATTGAGCGAATTTTTTTAAGTGCAAGAGCTAAAGCAGCACTGAATTCTTCGTCTTCAGAAATTTGAGATACTGCCTGACTTGCTATTTCTTCAGACACTCCTTTTGATCTGAGTTGTTGTTTTAGGGCTTTTTTGCCTAATTTACGCCTTTGGTGAGTGGTAGAGACAAAATTTTCTGAATATGTTTGGTCATTAATAAGACCTAATTCTTCAAATCGATCCAAAGCATTTTGAGCGATATCTTCTTCAATTTTTTTCTTTTTTAAATCTTGAGCTAATTCTTTTCTAGTTCTTGGAGCATTCGATAATCGTCGTAATAAAACTTGTTTTGCTATTTGATTTTGATCAATTTCTTCAGGGATTTGTTCTGATACAGGTAATACTGTAACTAAATTTTCGGGATTTATTTTTTTAAACCGGTGTGCTTTTTTAGGCACACCGGTTTGTTGAAGTTGTACTACTTCTCCCATTTACTCGCTTGCTGCTATTGGCACTACATCTGCATCTTGAGATTCAGACTTTGCACTAAGCAAGAAGATTTCTTTTATCTTGCTTTCAATTTCATTTGCTAAATCTGGATTATCTCTTAAGAAAGTTCTGGCATTTTCTTTACCTTGACCTAGTTGATCTCCGTCGTAGGTAAACCATGAACCACTCTTTTTCACAATGTCATGTTCAACACCCATGTCTATCAGGCTTCCCTCTCGAGAAATTCCTTCACCGAAAATGATGTCGAATTCTGCTTGTTTGAATGGAGGAGCCATTTTATTTTTAACAACTTTGACTCTTGTTCTATTTCCTACTGCATCAGTTCCATCTTTCAAAGTTTCAATTCTTCTTACATCTAAGCGAACTGAAGAATAGAACTTCAAAGCTTTTCCACCAGTTGTAGTCTCTGGAGATCCAAACATCACACCAATTTTTTCTCTTAATTGGTTAATGAATATTGCAGTGGTATTTGAATTAGCTAAGGCACTTGTCATTTTTCTTAAAGCTTGACTCATAAGTCTTGCTTGAAGACCCATGTGACTATCACCCATTTCTCCTTCAATTTCAGCTCTTGGAACAAGTGCTGCAACTGAATCAACCACTATTAAAGAAAGTGCACCAGATCTAACTAACATGTCTGCAATTTCTAAAGCTTGTTCACCCGTATCTGGTTGGCTAACTAGAAGTGCGTCGATATCAACACCAAGTTTTTGTGCATATTCAGGATCAAGTGCATGTTCTGCATCTATAAATGCTGCAATGCCACCTGCTCTTTGAGCATTTGCAATTGCATGAAGTGCCACTGTGGTTTTACCGCTTGATTCAGGTCCATAAATTTCAACAACGCGACCTCTTGGTAGACCACCAATTCCAAGTGCGATATCTAATGCGATTGAACCAGTAGGAATTACTTCTGCTGGTGGACGATCCTCTTGTCCAAGACGCATAACTGAGCCACGTCCAAATTGACGATCGATTTGTGACAGGGCTGCTTCTAAAGCCTTGTCGCGGTCATTTGCCGCTGTTGCCATTTTGACCCTTTCTTTTGGTCCTAGTTTTATCCGTTACTTAAACCAAGATAAGTTCAAGCACTGACATTTGTCCTGGACCTTTTTGAGGTTGGGGACATCTCTTACCTGTGCACACTACTCGAACAGGTGTTCGAATCATATCAGACACGCCGTTTATTCGAAAGATGAATCGATACCTTGATTAGAAGAAACAGCCTTCCAGATGGTTTGGGCATCAAAACCTAAACGAAGAGCCTCGTCCACACTTACTCCACCTAATTCTGGCAAAACAAAATCTTTTGCCCACGAAGCTGCATAATCCTCGCCGAAATGAGCTTTTAGCCTTCGACGAAGTTCGGTTACCCACATAAGAATTCAAATCTAACAATAAATGCAAGACTATAGGCACATATGGACTTTTACGGTTTCACACTTTTATTAAGGTGGATTTTAGGTTGGTTCATTCAACCTAAAATGGCGCAACTTCCTAAAGATACTTCTGATGCAAAATTTAGTGTCATAATTCCTGCCAGAAATGAAGAAAAATCGCTTCCAACCTTACTTACTTCCCTAGCAAATTCTGAATTAAAACCTGAAGAAATCATCGTGATCGATGATCACTCAACGGATAAAACAGCAGAGATATCTAGGAAACATGGAGTCAAAGTAATTTCCTCTAAAGAAATCCCTCAAGATTGGACGGGAAAAACTTTTGCACTAATGCAAGGTGCATCTATAGCAGAAAATGAACGATTGATTTTTTTAGATGCTGATACAAGATTAAGTAAAGGTGCTTTAGGTAAACTCAATAATGCCTACGAAAAACATCAAGGCCTAATCTCTGTCCAGCCTTATCACCAAATGATTTCTACTTATGAAAGATTTGCTTCAGTCTTTAATTTAATTGGAAGTATTGGAGCAAGACTTGGAGAAAAAAATGGATTAGTTTTTGGTCCTGTCATGATGTTATCTAAATCAGATTTAAACAAAATCGGAGGATTTGAAACAGTTAAATCTCAACTTCTTGAAGATAGAGCTCTGGGTTTTGAATTTCAGAAAAAAGATTTAAATGTGCATACATTTATTGGGGCAAGTGATATAAGTTTTCAAATGTATCCAAATGGATGGAAATCTTTATCTCAAGGATTTACTAAGAATATAGCTGCAGGTTCTGCTGGAATATCAAAATTGAGATGGATTCTTCTATTCACTTGGTTTAGCGGCTTAGTAGCTGCTGCTTGGGAATTGCCATTTGCTTTACTTGCTTGGCCCTTTACAAATCAAGCCCCTTCTTTATATCAATATATTTTAACTATTGGGTTTGGTTTACAGTTTTGGTGGTTTGTTAGAAAATTAGGTAATTTTAATTTTTATATCATTTTATATCCGTTTATGATTCTTTATTTCTTAATAATTTTTTTCTATTCGGTAACAAAAACTTGGCAAGGAAAAGTGACTTGGAAAGATAGAATTCTAGATGCCAAAAAAGGCCTTAAATAATGCAATCTCTTAAGTACATGCTACTGAATTTGGGAACTTGGATATTCTGGTTTTATTTCATCGGTTATGTTGCAAGTGTTTTACCCGAAAAATTTTTAGCAAAAGATTATTTATTTACCCGAATTCTCTTTTTTGAAAAAAACCCTAATTGGTTTAAAAAATATCTTCGAATAAATAAATGGAAAGACAAAATGCCAGAATTAGGAGGATTTTTTAAAGAAGGATTTCAAAAAAGAAGTGTGGCAAATGGTGAAATTGCGCAATTAAAACAATTTATAAAAGAGACTAGAAGAGCTGAAATTGCTCATTGGCTAATGACAGCCGGCTGGATTTTTACTATCTTTTTTAATCCCCCTTGGGCAATAATGTTCAATATAATTTTTGCTCATATAGTTAATTTCCCATGCTTAATTATTCAAAGATATAACCGAGTTAGATTAATAAAAGTTTTAAATAAAAAACTAAGCAGCAGCTGAATCTGATTTTTTGCTTATTGGTAGAACTGTCACACCTTGTGGATTTTGTTCAATTTCAGCAACAGCTTTTGTGACTTCAAACATAAATTTACTTAAAGACAAATTCAAAGCACCACAAATTGATGCCAAAAGCTCAGAAGAAACTTCTTTTTGACCTCGTTCTACTTCACTTAAATACCCCAATGAGACTTTAGCATTTTTGGAAATATCACGAAGAGATCTTTTTTGGGACAAACGTTGTTTACGCAACTGGTCGCCCATAACTTTTCTCAAAACAATCATTGTCTCATTCTAGCCTAGATTTAGGTTTTCCACTTTTCTTACACAAGTTTTTCTAATATTAGTTCAAATAATTTAGTGCAAGTTTCTTGCCTGATTGCTTGTCTATCCCCGGTCAAATTTAGTTCAAGGCACATATTGTGTTGCGATGATGACAATGCCACAAATACTGTGCCAATTTTTTTATCTCCAACAAGTCCTGGTCCTGCTACTCCAGTGGTAGCTACCCCAAGATCTGAATTCAATATTTTCCTTACATTTTCTGCCATTAAAGAGGCAACTTCTCGTGAAACACTCGAATGTTTATTGATAATGCTTGCATCAATTTTTAAAATATTTTCTTTTACTTCATTTTGATAAGCAATAATTCCACCCTTGAAAACTTTTGATGCACCTTCAATCCCGGCTAAATTAGCACTCACTAGTCCTGCTGTTAAAGACTCTGCGGTTGCAATTGTTAAACTCTTTAACTTTAATTTCTCTACAACTTCAAAAGCTAAATTATTCAAGTTAATTTCTATCAGTCATAATTGCTTTTAGGATGTAATCAATAGCTGTCAAAATGGTTAATATAACTGCGATATACATGAATATTTCTGCAAGAATTATAAAATTATTTGGCAAAGGCAAAAGATAAGCACTAATCGCCACAATTTGCATAATTGTTTTTAATTTTCCTCCGCGACTTGCAGGAATTACTCCTTTATTAATTACCCAAAATCTTAAGAAAGTAACAAATAATTCTCTAAACAATATGACCCACGTAATCCACCAAGCAACCAAACCTAAGGTAGATAAACCAATCAAAGCAACTCCGATTAAAGTTTTATCTGCAATTGGGTCAAAAATTTTGCCGAAATTAGTGATTAATTTATATTTTCTGGCAATGATTCCATCCGCAATATCTGTTAATCCTGCAACTATAAAAACGATCGCCGAAACTAGCCTCATGAAATCGGTTTCTGCATTTTCTTTAAATAAAAGCCAAGCAAGCACTGGTACAAAAAGAATTCTTATAAGAGTTAAAAAGTTAGGTAAATTCAAATTACTTGCTGTTGATATAGGATCTGCTACCCGATCTGGAACAGCAGGTTTAATCACTTTTTTATCTATTTTGTCTTCACCTCTAAATCAGCGCCATTACTACCGATTACTTCCACTTCTAAGATATCGCCTAATTTTATATTTTTAGCAAAAATGTAACTGATTCCATCAGTTTCAGGACCTTGTTGCTTAATCCTTCCAGTTATTTCTTCACCCTCAATAGCTTCAACTAGAAATTCAGATGTAGAACCTATACGCGAATTGGCTTTCTGGCTCATCAGATCTTCGGCTATTTCAGTTAACTCTAAAACTCTTTCCTTTATGACTTGTTCATCTATTTGATCTTTAAACTCAATGGCTTCTGTTCCATCTTCTTTTGAATAACCAAATATCCCAATTGCATCGAGTTGGGCCTCTTCCAAAAATTTTTTTATTTCTTCATATTCTTCTTTTGTTTCTCCTGGAAATCCGACTATGAAATTACTTCTAATCCCAGCTTCTGGATTAATTTTTCTAATATTTTCGATTAAACTTAAGAAATCTTTTGTGTTACCAAATCTTTTCATACGTCTTAAAACATCAGGGTGGGCATGTTGAAAGGAAATGTCAAAATAGGGTGTTACTTTAGGGGTTTTTAGAATGCTTTCAATCAAAGTATTCCTAATTTCTGCAGGTTGAAGATAAGAAAGACGTATCCAAGAAATTTCAGATATTTTTGCAATTTCTGGAAGTAAAGTTTCAAGCAGTCTTATGTCACCCAAATCTTTGCCAAAACTTGTAGTGTTTTCACTGACTAAAAATAGTTCTTTTACTCCTTGTTCTGCCAACCACATGGCTTCTTCTAAAATTTCGGTAGGTTTTCTAGATAAATATGCACCTCTAAATCTTGGAATGGCACAGAAAGTGCATCGTCGATCACACCCTGAAGCAAGTTTTAATGGAGCGACAAATTTGTCATCTAATCGAAAACGGTTAAATTTTTTATCATTTTTTTGAGTTCTTTGTGAAGGAGAAATTGGTAGCAGTAATCTTCTATCTTGTGCAACAGGTGCTTTAGGTTTATCCCCTTTAAGAATTTGATTTAATTTTTTAGCAATTTCATCGTAATCATCAAAACCTAGAATTGCATCAGCTTCTGGTAAAGATTTTTCTAATTCTTCACCATATCTTTCTGCCATACATCCCAGTGCTACAACAGCTTTTACATTAGATTGTTTTTTTAAATCATTTGCAGCAAGAAGTGTATCGATACTGTCTTTCTTGGCTGTCTCAATAAAACCACAAGTGTTAACGAAAACAGCATCAGCTTGTTCTGGTTCTTGGACTAAATCAATTCCTGCACTTGCTAACTTTGCTGCTATTTCTTCACTATCAACTTCATTACGAGCACAACCTAAAGTAATAATCGCAACTTTTGTTGACATTAATTCCTAACTAAAATTTTTAAAAATTACTTTTAAATAATTATATTTGAGATTTTTATTGAACTGGACCCTCTGGTCCAAATTCCACTCTGACAACTTCACCAATGCCGCCAGCTTTACCTAAAACTTGACCATTAACAGTTAAATTTAGAGCTCCTGCATTTCCTAGTAAAAGTTTTACCCCATCAACGCTTCCAACTCGTTGCTCTTGTCCGTCTCTGATTATTCCTTCAAATAATTCAACATCATTAATATCTGTTGCTCTAACCCAACTACTTGCACCATTTGCCTGGATCAATACATCAACTCCAGGTGAGGGCACTGCTGCGGTTAAATTTTCATTTTCAGATTTATTAGTTGTTACTTGTGGTGTAGGTGTTGTGATTGTTTCTTCTGCAACAACTTCAGTAGTTGGAGAATTAATTGTAGAAACAATTACAGAACCAATTGAAATTAATGTAATAACTGCCAGTGCGCCTGCCATTACAACAGACCAATTTGTTCCAGATTTAGTTTTAAATTTTTCTACTGGATTAAAAAATCTTCCACTTAATTCTAAAGTTGCAGTATTAGACAGAGTACTTTCTATTGACTGAGATTCTAAATTTTCAACCGGATTATCCGGGTCAACAATGTCATCAGAAGTTTTTGGATAAAGAGACATTAATTCATTTACATCTAAACCTAAAAATGTTGCCATTGCGCGAATATGTCCGCGAACATAAACATCTGCACCAACTTGTGCAAAGTCATCTTTCTCAATTAATTTTAAAAGTGATTCTCTAACTCTTATTTTTGTAGAAATTTCAGAAAGTGATAAACCTTTACTCTCTCGAGCAAAACGTAAACGTTGCCCAATTGAATCTTTCATATAATCACCTTCTTTAGAAAATATAATTCATAATTTTTCTTTTTAATTTACTCGCCAGAGAAATTGAACAAATAAAAATTATGCTCTCTTTTAAGGATAGCCTGACCGGATTAGGTTTGTAAATTCCGGATTTTTAACTAGCCACTTCTCCTCGTAACATGGCTAAAGTCTGGACTAAAAGTTCAGGTTTTATCAAAACTTCTCTTGCTCTAGACCCTTCGTTTGGTCCAACAATTCCTCTATCTTCCATAAGATCAATTAATCGACCAGCTTTAGCAAAACCAACTCTTAATTTTCTTTGCAACATTGATGTTGAACCTAATTGAGTTGAAACTACTAATTCAGTTGCAGCAAGTAATAAATCAAGATCATCGCCAATGTCATTTTCTACATTTGATTTAATTTGTTGAACTTGTAACACATCGTCTCTATATTCAGGTTCACCTTGACTTGTCCAATGTGAAACTATTGTTCTAATTTCACTCTCTGATACAAATGCTCCTTGAATTCTTGTTGGTTTTGATGCACCCATTGGCAAAAACAATCCATCACCTTGTCCAACTAGTTTTTCTGCACCAGGTTGATCCAAAATAACTCTAGAATCTGCCAAACTTGCAGTCGCAAAAGCTAATCGACTTGGCACATTTGCTTTAATCAAACCTGTGACTACATCAACACTTGGTCTTTGCGTTGCAATTACTAAATGAATTCCTGCAGCCCTTGCCAGTTGGGTAATTCTTACGATCGCATCTTCAACGTCTCTAGGCGCAACCATCATTAAATCTGCTAACTCATCAACCACTACTAATAAATATGGATAAGGATCAACTGAATCTTTATCACCAATTGGATTTACTTTTCCAGCTCTAACGGCTTTGTTGTAGTCATCAATATGTCTAAATCCGTGAGCATGTAATGCGTCATATCTAACTTCCATTTCTTTTACGACCCATTGCAAAACTTCTGCTGCTTTTTTAGGATTTGTCACAATTGGAGTAATTAAATGTGGCACACCTGCATATGCTGCTAATTCAACTCTCTTAGGATCTATCAAAATCATCCTTACGTCATTTGGTGTTGAACGCATCAAAATTGAAGTTACTAAGGAATTAATGCAAGAAGATTTACCAGCTCCAGTAGCACCTGCTATTAACATATGTGGCATTTTCGCCAAGTTGGCACAAATTACTAACCCTTCAACATCTTTACCCAAGCCAACTACTAGAGGATGTTTTTCATCATTTGCAACATTTGAATTTAACAAATCTGATAAAGCAACTAATTCTCGATCTGAATTTGGAATTTCAACACCAATTGCAGATTTTCCCGGAATTGGTGAAAGAATTCTTACATCCGCACTTGCTACAGCATATGCAATGTTTTTACTTAATGCAGTTACTCTTTCAACTTTAACCGCAGGCCCAAGCTCTACTTCATATCTTGTAACTGTAGGTCCTCTAGAAAAACCTGTAACTGTTGCATCAATATCAAATTGTGAAAAAACTTTAGTTAAAGAATCAACTACTCCATCATTTACTTTACTTTTTAATTTAGGTGTTGGTCCAGCTTTTAAACTTGACGAAAGTGGTAATTTGTAATTTTTATCAGCTTTCAACGACATTTGTTTAACAACTGGTTTAGCAGTAGTTCTATTTTCAGGTGTTGAAATTGATGTAATTTTTTGAATGGGTTGAGTTGAATCTATTTCTGTTAGTACTGCAATTGGTTGAGTTGAATCTAGATCTTCTGCAATTTGATTTTCTTGTATAACTGGAGAGGCTGCAAAGGGTTCGTCATCAACTAAAGTTTCTAAATCTTCATCTGAATCTTTGGCTTGCCATTTATTAAACCAACGAGTAAGTACATTTCCTTTTTTAACAGGCTCTTCTTCATATTCGGATTCAATTATGTCTTCTTCAATCAGCTCATCATCGTAATCAGTAGCTGTGAATACATCTAGTTCTTGATCTAAATCATCAATTTCTTCTTTTTCTCTTTTTCTAAAGATAAGTGAAAATACTGACTTTATTTTTTGACCAACAGCGGTGACTGGTGTTTTTGTAGTAATTAGTAAGCCAAAAAAACCGAACAATAAAAGCAATAAAGAAGCAATAAATCCATTAGTAAGTCCTGCTATTGGAGTTGCAATTAACCAACCCAACCATCCTGCGCCAGATTGCATCGCTTCAACACCATCACCTGGATTTGGTAACCCTTTAAACAAATGCCACAGTCCAGCAACACTAATTAATACAGTAGAAACTCCAATTACAATTCTTGGTCCATCACCTTTTTTAGCTGGATTTCGAAATGTTTGCCATGCGCCATAAACTAGAAATACCGGTAAAAATATTGTTAAAGCACCAAGAAATCCACCAATGATAAGTTTTGAATAATTTGTAATAACAGTTTGAGTCCCAAACCAACTTTGTGCGGCAATAATTATTGATAAAGCAAGTAAAACTAAACCAAGACCATCTCGTCTTTGCTTTGGATCAATTTCTGAAGCTCCATGGCCTACTGCTCTTATTAATGCACCAAAAACCTTTGCTAAAACATTCCATGCCAGTGAAATAAGTGAAAGTAATCGTCCAATTAAAAGTAGTAAACCACTCGAAGCTTTAGAACTTCTAGTTTTTTTATTTTGGGCACGCGAACGAGCCGGCGTACTTGTAGCCATAAATAGAGATTACCCTCGAGAAACACTAGAAACTTGTGTATCAGAAGTTACTTTAAGTGCGTGTCGTCACTTAATAACGAAATTAACCCTGAAAACCTGCATCTCTATGCGAACCATCACAAAATGGTTTTTCTTTAGAGTGGCCACAACGGCATAGTGACTTTGATCCTTGTATTTGCTCAGTAGTTACTTGATCAGTGCCTGGCTTTGTGTAATTAAGTTCAAAGTTTCCTTCAACGCGTACTGAGCCATTGGGTTTAACTGTTATTTTTACTTTTTCTTCACTCATTTATTTCTCCTTTTTATGCTTCGACAACAACAGGAATGATCATTGGTCTTCTTCTGTGATGATCACTTACCCATTTACCAGTTGTTCTTCTTACTACTTTTTGAAGTTGGTTAATGTCATAAACATTATCATTCATTGCTTGTTCTAGATTTGTTTTTATCAAAGGAATTACCTCATCAAAAACTTCATCATTTTCAGAAAAACCTCGTGCATGAATCTCAGGACCTGCAACAACTTTATTTTCCACTGAATCTACAACTACCACTACAGAAATAAAACCTTCTTCACCTAAAATTTTTCTATCTTTTAATGAATCTTCTGCCACTCCACCAACACTTGATCCATCTACAAAAACAAATCCGCAAGGAACTGCTCCAACTATTTTTGCTTTTCTATTTTTTAAATCAACCACTACCCCATCTGCAGTTATAACAACGTTCTCTTTATTTACCCCTGTCTTGATTGCTAAAGATGCATTTGCAGCCAAATGTCTAGGCTCACCATGGATTGGCATAACATTTCTTGGTTTCAAAATATTGTAAAAATAAAGTAATTCACCACTTGCCGCATGTCCTGAAACGTGAACTTTAGCATTTCCTGAATGAACCACATTTGCACCTTGTTTAGTTAATCCATTTATAACTTTATTAACAGAATTTTCATTTCCTGGAATTAGAGATGAAGCTAAGATTACGGTGTCTCCTTGACTCAATCTAATTTTATGATCAAGTCCTGCCATTCGAGAAAGCGCAGACATTGGCTCTCCTTGAGAACCTGTAGTAATAAGTACTATTTCATTATCTGCATATTGATCAATTTCATCAAGTTCAATAGTTGCATTTGCCGGTATTTTTAAATAACCTAAATCTCTTGCAATACCCATATTTTTTATCATTGATCTTCCTACAAAAATAATTTTTCTTTTATTTAAATGCGCCGCATCGATTATTTGTTGAACTCTATGCACGTGAGAGGCAAAACTAGCCACAATTACTCTTCGAGGTGCTCTTGAAACTATTGATTCAATTACAGGTGCTAAATCCTTTTCATGTGCAATAAATCCAGGAATTTCTGCATTTGTTGAATCAACTAAAGCAAGATCAACACCTTGGCTGCCTAGTTTTGCAAATGCATTTAAATCAGTAATTCGACCATCTAGTGGTAATTGATCCATTTTAAAATCACCTGTATGAATCAAATTTCCTGCTTTAGTTTTAACAGATAAAGCTAAGGCATCAGGAATTGAATGATTTACTGCAATAAATGTAACTTCAAATTCGCCAATTTTCTCAACATCGCCTTCTTTAACTTGTCGTAAATCAGCTTTAATTCGATGTTCTTTCAATTTTTCAGCCAAAAATGCAAGTGTTAATTTCGAGCCATAAATGGGAACTTGTGGAGCTTCTCTTAAAAAATATGGCACTCCACCTATGTGATCTTCGTGAGCGTGAGTTAGAACTATTGCTTTAACTTGATTTAATTTATCTCTCAAATATTCAAAGTCAGGCAAAATTAAATCAACACCAGGTTGATTCTCTTCCGGAAAAAGTACTCCTATATCGACAATTAAAATATCTTTTTCTACTTGCAAAACAGTCATATTCCGACCAATTTCACCAATGCCACCTAAGGCAACAACACGTAGAGTTTCCGGCGCTAATTTTTCTGGCAACGGAAACTCATGATGAGTTAACGTCAAATCTTTAGGCCTCCCGCGAGCAAATCTGCTCTTAATTGTTCGATTTGTTTTTCGTCAGCATCGACGAGTGGCAAACGGGCTGCGCCTGCCGGTAATCCTTTTAATCTCAAAGCAGCTTTAATCGACATAACTCCAGGCATTCGACTCATCACACCTGTATAAATCGGCAATAGATTTTGATGAATTTCTAATGCTTGAGAAAAGTTATTACTAAAAAAAGCATCTGCCATTGCTTTTAGTCGATCTGCAATTAAATGACCACATACACTCACAAAACCAATTGCTCCAATAGAAAGCAAAGGAAGATTTAAAGAATCTTCTCCTGAATACCAAGCTAAATCTGTTTCTTTGATTACCTTTGATGCAGCTTCCAAATTATTCTTCGCATCTTTATTGGCCACAATGTTTGGATGTTCGCTTAAACGTAATAATGTTTCGGTTTCAATTGGAATTCCTGCTCTAGCAGGTATGTCATACATCATTAAAGGAAGATCTGTTGCATCTGCAACTGTTTTAAAATGTGCATAAACACCGGCTTGTGTTGGTTTGTTGTAATAAGGAGTAACAACTAAAACTCCATGAGCACCAAGTTTTGCTGCATCTTTTGCAAGTCCAACAGTATGGGCGGTGTCATTGCTGCCAACTCCTGCCACTACTTTTGCTTTACTTCCAACTTCTTCCAATACTGCTTTTAAAACTTGATTTTTTTCTATTTCAGTCGTGGTGGCAGATTCGCCAGTTGTACCGTTAACCACTATTCCGTCATTGCCAAGATCTACTAAATGTTTTGCTAAACGTGCAGAACCTTCGATATCGACTTTGTCATCTTTTGTAAATGGTGTAATCATTGCAGTTAATACCGTTCCAAAAGGACGGTTTGAATTATTCATAGTAGAAAGATTAGCGCTTAGGGAGCAACCCGACCATTGTTGATAAATGCTACGTGGGTAATTGGCATGATTTTGGCAAAAAATTCTTCATATTTCTCAGCAACCATTTCAATTTCTCGTTGAGGGTATGAAGGAAAGTGTGATCCTTCCGCTTTTCTTCTTAAAGACAGAAAATTCATGAGTGCTCTTGAATTCATGGTGACATAAGCACTTGAATAAATTGTGACCGGTAAAACTCCTCGAGCAACTTCACGAGCTACTCCAGCTTCAAGCATTTTTTCGTAACTTAAATATGCTTGCTCACAAGATTTTTTGAATTCATTTTCAGTTATTTCATATTGTTCTTTTGTGCCAGGTTCAAATGTGTAAGCCCCAGTTTTTCCAACTTGTTGTAAATTTCTTGAGGTATTTGGGAAATAAAATTCAGGATCTAATTGACGATATCTTCCAGATTCTTCATTGTAAGAAGCGATTCTATGTCTCATATGTTCACGCCAAACAAAAATTGGAGCTTTCACGTAAAAAGTAAATATTGAATGTTCAAATGGGGTGCCATGACGTTCTCTTAATAAAAAATTAATTAATCCAGTATGTTCTTTTGCATCTACATTTTTAGATGTATCGTCTTTTGTTCTTTCACCTGCAGTTGAAACTCTTGCGGCCCACACCACATCAGAATCAGACGCAGAATGCTTTACCAATTCCACAGTTACATCACTTCTAAATTTGATAGACATAGATGGCTCAGATGAAGTAGTCATGAAATCGCACGATACCGTTTCTCTTGTATGAAAATCCCATCACACGCTAGTCGTTCGATTGTGACTCGTAACGCAGTAAGCATAGGGTTAGCCACCGGTCTTTATGGGATCTCATTTGGAGCCTTAGCTGTTACTAGTGGGTTTAACTTTTTCCAAACTCAAATACTTAGTTTAGGCCTATTTTCTGGAGCTTCACAGTTTGCTGTGGTTGGAATAATTGCAGCAGGTGGTGGCTCAATTGCAGCAATTGCTACCTCTTCATTATTAGGGGTCAGAAATGGATTTTATGCATTAAGTTTGGCAAATCTTTTAAAACTAAAAGGATATAAAAAAGTTATAGGTGCACAATTAACAATTGATGAATCCACAGCAATGGCGATTGCAAACAATGAAGATGAAGATTTAGGAAGATTGGCTTTTTGGGCAACTGGAATTTCAGTATTTATATTTTGGAATATAGCCACTGCAATTGGTGCCTTTGGTGCTCAATTCGTGACAGATCCTAAATCTTTAGGTTTAGATGCAGCTGTTGCAGCAGCTTTTTTAGCACTCTTGTGGCCCAGACTTTCAAATTTAAAAATTAGAACTGTGGCATTAATTTCGGGAATTTTGGCTTTTGCTTTAACTCCTCTTGTAAAGCCTGGAATTCCTGTTCTTGCATCTGTACTTATTGCAATTTTTTTTGGATTGCGAGACAAAAAATAAATGGATTCCAAATGGACAGTGGTTATTGCCTCATCGATAATTGCTCTTATTTTAAAAATTACTGGTTACATAGTCCCAGAAAAATACTTAGAAAAACCAAAAATTAAATCCATTACAAATTATGTCCCTATAGTAATGCTGTCATCCCTTGTTATTGTGCAAACTTTTTCTCAAGGTCAAACATTGGTTTTTGATACCAGACTACTTGGATTAGTTGCTGCATTCTTGCTTTTAATTTTAAGAGCACCATTTATAGTTGTAGTGATTGCAGCCGCCGTTGTTTCAGCAGTATTTAGATATTTATTTAATTAAATCATCAATTCCAATAGTTAAACCAGCAACTTTATTGATATTTCGTATTGCAAGTAAAACTCCGGGCATAAAAGATGCACGATCAAATGAATCATGTCTGATTGTTAAATTCTCACCACTTGAACCAAAAATTACTTCTTGATGTGCAACTAATCCTTGCATTCTTATAGCGTGAACTGGAATACCATCAATTTTTGAACCTCTAGACCCAGGTAATTCAGAAATCGTTGCATCAGGATTTTCTTTTAAGTTATTTTCTTTTCTTTCTTGAGCAATTAATTTAGCTGTTCTAACAGCTGTTCCACTTGGAGCATCTACTTTTTGAGTGTGGTGATATTCGATTATCTCAACAGAATCATAAAATTTTGTAGCCATTTTTGCAAAACGCATCATTAAAATTGCTCCAACTGAAAAGTTAGGTACGACTCGTACAGGAATATTTCCATGTTCTGCGCTTAATTTTTTGATTAATTCTAATTTTTTATCATCAATACCAGTTGTTCCAACAATTGGCGAAATTCCTGCTTTAATGAGTAATTCAATATTTTTCATAACAGAATCAGGTGTTGTGAAATCAACTGCAACATTACTGCCCGAATTTTTTACTAAATCAAAACTGTCATTTTGATCAATACTTGCAACTAGTTCTAAATCTTGGGCACTATTTATTGCTTTTACGACTTCAGATCCCATTTTGCCTTTAGCACCTAGGACCGAAACTTTAATTGACATAGCCCTAGACTACAAGGTCCTTAAATGCATCTTTATTTTCAAACGATCCCACTACACAAAGTAAACCGTTTTGATTAAAAATTTCACGGGCAAGGCTCTTAATGTCTTCTTCTGTTACTGCATCAATTTTATTTATAGCTTGATCTAAAGACAGATATTCCCCGTATAAAAGTTCACCTTTTGCAATACGAGTCATTCGTGAATTCGTTTCTTCTAGACCTAAAACTAAACCACCTCTTAATGCGCCTTTTCCTCTAGTTAATTCTTCTTTTCTTAATCCATTTTGTGCGACATCATTTAATTCTTGTTTTATAATTTTGATTACTTCAGAAACTTTCTCATTTGTTGTTCCAGCATAAATTCCATAAACACCGATTCCTGTGTAATGGTGAGCGAAAGAATAAACTGTATAGACTAATCCTCTTTTTTCTCTGATTTCTTGAAACAATCTAGAAGACATTCCTCCACCTAAAGCTGCACTTAAAACTGCCAATGCGTATCTGCGTTCATCATGTCTATCTACAGCAGGAACACCCCAAACAAGATGAGCTTGCTCTGTATCTTTACTTACGATTAATGAACCAGTTCCTTTAGAATTAAGTTTTTCTGATGACCTTGGTTTTAAAGGTGTAATTCCAGTTTTATCCCAGTCCGTATTCTTTAATGTATCAATAACTTTTTCTACAATTTTTTCATGATTAATATTTCCTGCCACTGAAATAACAGTTCTCTCTGGACTATAAAATTTTTTATAAAAATCATAAACTTGCTTTCTAGTCATTTCAGTTATTGATTTTCTAGTTCCAATAATTGGTCTACCTATTGGTTGTTCTCCTAATAGATTTTGAGACCAATTGTCATAAGCTAATTCGTTTGGTTCATCTTCATGCATAGAAATTTCTTCTAAAACTACTTTTCTTTCTTGATCTACATCTTCTTGAGTGACATTTGAAGCCGTCAACATATCTGACAAAGTTTCAATAACTAAATCAACATCTCGATCTAAAACTTTTGCATGAAAACAGGTATATTCCTGAGTGGTAAAAGCATTCATATCGCCACCAATTTCTTCGATTGATGAAGAAATTTCTAAAGCTGTTCTATTGGGAGTTCCTTTAAATAAAAGATGTTCCAGAAAATGAGCTGCACCAGCTTCTAATACACCTTCATCTCTTGAACCTGTTGAAACCCAATAACCAACTGCTGCACTTCGCACAGTTGGTATTGATTCGGTAATTATTCGCAAACCAGAGGAAAGAGTAGTTCTGGTAACTACTCCGCCTCGTTTTGAATCTTCTAGAATTTCTGTTTTTATTTTTTCAAGCATTTTTAAGCTGAAGTGTTTTCATCCAGTACAGGAATTAATGAAAGTTTTCCCTTTGGATCAATTTCATTGATTTCAACTTGAACGCTATCTCCAACATTTAAAACATCTTCAACTTTTTCAACACGCTTGCCGCCTGCCATTTTTTTAAGTTGAGAAATATGTAATAAACCATCTTTGCCTGGATAAAGATTTATAAACGCACCAAAAGCAGCAGTTTTAACTACTTTGCCTTCATATTTTTCACCAACAGTTGGTACGTGAGGATTTGCAATTGCATTTACTAATTCTTTTGCCTTATCCGCTGCACTTCCATCAGTTGCGCCGATGAATACAGTTCCGTCATCTTCAATTGAGATTTGAGCGCCTGATTTTTCTTGAATCTCGTTAATCATTTTTCCTTTAGGTCCAATGATGGCACCAATCATGTCGACTGGAACTTTCACAGAAATAATTCGAGGAGCATATTGACTCATTTGATCAGGTGAACTGATTGCTTCTTTCATAACACCTAATATTTTTTCTCTGGCATCTTTAGCTTGTTTTAAAGCTTGCGCTAAAACATTTGCAGGAATACCGTCTAATTTGGTATCAAGTTGCAATGCTGTGATGAACTCAGAAGTTCCAGCAACTTTGAAATCCATATCTCCCAATGCGTCTTCGGCTCCCAAAATGTCTGTTAAGGCAACATATTCTTGTTTGCCATTTACTTCGCCAGAGATTAATCCCATAGCAATTCCACCAACCATTGCTTTTAATGGCACACCAGCATTAAGCATCGACATTGTTGATGCACAAACTGAAGCCATTGAAGTTGAACCATTTGATGATATTGCTTCAGATACTTGACGTATTGCATAAGGAAATTCGGCTCTATTTGGTAACACCGGAACAAGTGCTCTTTCAGCAAGTGCACCATGGCCAATTTCTCTACGTTTTGGAGTTCCAACACGTCCAACTTCGCCTGTTGAATAAGGTGGCATGTTGTAGTTATGCATATATCTTTTTGTGGTTTCTGGAGATAAAGTATCTAGTTTTTGTTCTAAATCCAACATGTTTAATGTTGTGACACCTAATACTTGAGTTTCGCCTCGGTTAAAAATTGCTGAGCCATGAGTTCTTGGCAAAATGTTTATTTCAGCAGATAGAGTTCTTAGATCCAATGGTGTTCTTCCATCGATTCTAATTTTGTCTTTTAGAACTCTTTCTCTCATAATTTTCTTTGAAACTGAATCAAAAGATGCTTTGATTTCAGATTCTCTTTCAACAAATTTTTCACTTAAATGAGCTAAAACTGCTTGTTTTGCTTCATCTAATGCTTTTTGTCTTTCAGCTTTTCCACCAATTTGCATTGCTTTATCCAATGCTTGAGTTGAAAACTCAGCCACTGCTGAATAAACATCATCTTGGTAATCTTTAAAGATTGGAAATTCTTTTGTTTCCTTAGCTGCAAGTTTTGCTAATTCAACTTGTGTTTCGCAAAGTTGTTTGATGAAGGGTTTTGCTGCTTCAAGACCTTGAGCAACAACTTCTTCTGTTGGTGCACTTGCTCCACCTTTTACTAATTCAATTGTGTGTTCAGTGGCTTCTGCTTCAACCATCATGATGGCTACATCACCGTCAGGTAAAACTCTTCCTGCCACAACCATGTCAAAAACTGCATCTTGTAAATCTGGCCATTTTGGAAATGCAACCCAATGCCCATCAATTAGTGCAACTCTTACTCCACCAACTGGTCCTGAGAATGGTAATCCTGCAAGTTGAGTTGATGCAGATGCTGCATTAATTGCCAATACGTCGTATAGAACATGTGGATCTAAAGACATTACTGTTACGACAACTTGTACTTCATTTCTTAATCCTTTAATAAAAGCAGGTCTTAATGGTCTGTCAATCAAGCGACAAGTAAGAATTGCTTCTTCACTTGGCCTTCCTTCTCTTCTAAAAAATGATCCTGGAATTTTTCCAAGCGCATACATTTTTTCCTCAACATCTATTGTTAGAGGGAAAAAATCAAATGATTCCCTTGGTTCTTTGCTAACTGTGGTAGCAGATAAAACCATCGTTTCATCATCTAAAAATGCTTGTACTGATCCTGAAGCTTGTTGAGCAAGTCTTCCAGTTTCAAAACGTATATTCACTTTTCCAAATGGACCATTGTCCAAAGTGGTTTGTACTTTATGTATTTGTGTACCCGTCATGGGTTTGTTCCTCTTTTGTTTAGAGGGTAATTTAAAAAGAAAAAATAAAAAACTTTTTTTGATTCGATCATCGATCGAGATGCACGGAAAAAACTTTCCGGACATCACTACCGAGGACCGAAATCTTCCTCGCTTTTTTCTTTAAATAATTACCCGTTTGTTTTCGAATAATTAAATGAGTTAGCGGCGAATTCCTAATTTCTCAATCAAACTTCTGTAACGATTGATATCAGAATTTGCTAAATAATCTAACAATCTACGTCTACGACCTACTAACAACATCAATCCTCTTCTTGAGTGATGATCATGTTTGTGAGTCTTTAAGTGTTCAGTTAAGTGATTAACTCTTTCAGTTAACAATGCAACTTGAACTTCAGGTGAACCTGTGTCACCTTGTTTTGTTGCATAACTTGAAATTACGCCAGACTTATCAGTTTTTTGCTTACTCATTTTTTCCTTTTTTCTCGGGCGCCTAACTTGTCCAGAAATTTTTCTGTTAAGTAAGGATTTGTAGTCGCGATAAACCAAGCGCCCGCTTAGTAAATCGTCACTCCTAAGGCTATCAGCCGTTATATGTGTGACTGGTGAGACGTCTTGTTTCCTCAACGTCTTGAGCCATTTGTTCAATTAATGCTTCAACTGATTCAAATTTTTGACTGTCCCTTAGTTTTTTAACAAAATCAAATGAGACTTGCTCGCCATACAAATCAAGGTCTGTTCTATCTAAAACATAACCTTCAATTCTTTTTTCAGTACCTGCAAAAGTTGGATTATTTCCAATTGAAATTGCTGCTGGTAAAACTTCATTAGTTTTTGTTCTGATTAGGTAACCTGCATAAATTCCATCTTGAGGAATTGTCATGTTTGAAGCAATTTCTAAATTAGCTGTGGGATAACCCAATTGTCTGCCGCGATGATCACCATGAACCACTATTCCTTCTAGTCTTGGAAATCTTCCTAAAACTTGTGCTGCTTTATCAACAAAACCAGACTCTATGTAATTTCTAGCTCTTGTAGAAGACCATATTTCTTTACCGTCATCAAAACGTTTCAAAATAGTTGTACTAAATCCCTTTTCCTGTCCATACTCGTTCAAAAAGTTTGTATCTCCCATTGCTTTATGGCCAAATTTAAAATTATCACCAACTATTACATGTTTTACTTTCAAAGTTTTGATAAGAATTTGTTCGATAAATTCAATAGCACTCAAAGCAGCAAGTTGCTTATTAAAAGGCAAAACTAAAGTTGCATCAACTCCGCAACGTTCTAAAAGAGTGAGTCGAAAATCCAAAGAAGCAAGTGAAGTTGGACTTTTATCTGAAACTACACTTCTTGGATGTGGATTAAAAGTTACCGCAACTAAAGGAATAGAAATTGAAGTTGCAATATCTTTAGCTCTTGAAATTAATTCCTGATGCCCTCTATGAACACCATCAAATACCCCAATTGCAACTACTGAGGAAGTTACATCACTTGGAACATCTATGAGGTCAAACCAACGAAACATTTAAACTCCGCCAATTCCTGATGCGAATACAACTTGTGGTTTAAGCATGACACCATCGCCTTGAGCTAATGCAACAAGACTTGGTTTTTTATCAACTAAAGCAATAGTCTGTGCAGGTTCGTGAGTTTTTCTAATGAATCGTCCATGAATTAAATCTTGTATTTCATCTAATTCAACTTTAACACTAGGAAATAATTCCATGGCAACATCAGCCATAGATATTAATTTAATTTTGTCTATATCTAAATTTTCTAAATTAACTGAATCAGTAATTTTATATCTTCCCGATTGAATTCTTCTTAAACTTGTAACGTGACCTCCCACTTTAAGTTTTTGACCTATATCTCGCGCCAAAGCTCTAATATAAGTACCACTTGAACAATGAACTGTGACTGATATGTCAATTAAATTGCCAATTCTTTTTATTTCATGTAAATCAATGGCACTGATGTGTATTCGTCTTGGAGTCAATTCTACTTTTTCTCCACTTCTAACGATTTCGTAAGCCTTCTTACCTCCAACTTTTATAGCGCTTACTGAAGATGGAATTTGATCTATATCGCCAATAAAACTTAGTAAACAATTACTAATTTCTTCATCGGTAATTTTGTGACAGTCTTGTTCGCTCGTCATTTCTCCTTGAGCATCATCTGTTGTCGTGTTTTGACCTAATCGAATTGTTGCTTGGTAAGTTTTATTGTCTGAGACAACATAAGTTAAAAGTCTGGTTGCTTTTCCTAATCCCACAACCAAAACTCCACTTGCTTCAGGATCTAAAGTTCCTGCATGTCCTACTTTTTTTGTATTACAAATTTTTCTAATTTTATGTACCACATCATGAGAGGTCATTCCTAATGGTTTATCAACAATTACAAAACCGTTTAAGGAAACTTCTTCCTTAGTTAGATTCATCTCGATCTTTGTGTTTGTATGGATCTGCTCCTGCAGCATATTTTCCACTTTTAGCAATGGTGTGTAATTGCTCATCTCGTTGTTGTGCAGTTCTTAAAACTTCAGAAATATGTATTGCATTTTCAGGTAAAGCATCATGCATGAAAGTAAGAGATGGGGTGTGTTTAATTCCTAAAACTCTGCCAACTTCTGATCGAAGCATTCCTTTAGCTGAATCTAATGCTTTTTTTGTACTTAATCTTTTTTCATCATCACCTAGAACTGTGTAAAAAACAGTAGCTTCTCTTAAATCTCCAGTAACTCGAACTTCGGTAACTGTGACAAATCCAAGACGAGGATCCTTAACTCTAGTTTCTAAAAGTTGGGCAACTGTTTCTTTGATTCGATCAGCAACTCTTTTTGCTCTTGCTTCATTCATTATGACTAATTTCTAGGTTTTTCTCTTAATTCATATGTTTCAATAACATCTTCAACTTTTAAGTCGTTGAAGTTTTCAAAGGAAATACCTCCTTCAAAGCCTTCCTTTAATTCTGAAACATCGTCTTTAAATCTTCTTAATGAAGAAATGCTTAAGTTTTCAGTAATTTGCTTACCATCTCTTATAATTCTTGCTTTTGCCTTTCTAGTGATTACACCATCTCTAATGATGACACCTGCAATATTTCCAACTTTGCTGGATTTAAATATTTCACGAACTTCAGCAGAACCAAGTCTTACTTCTTCATAAATTGGTTTCAACTTACCTTTAAGTGCTTTTTCAATGTCTTCAATTGCTTGGTAAATAATTGAGTAGTAGCGAATCTCTACACCTTCTCGATCGGCCATTTCTCGAGCACCAGATTCTGCTCGTACATTAAATCCAATAATTATGGCTTCCGAAGCTATTGCTAAATCAACATCACTATTTACTATTGCACCTACTCCACGATGTATTACTCGAAGTTGAACATCTTCACCTACTTCAAGTTTTACTAATGAATCTTCTAACGCTTCAACAGAACCAGATACGTCACCTTTAATAATTAAACGAAGCTCTTGAGTTTCACCTTTCTTCATGGTGTCTAAGACATCTTCTAAAGTTGTGCGTTTCTTACTGCGAGCAAGTAGAGCATTTCTTTCACGAGCTGATCTTGCTTGGGCAATTTGTCTTGCAACTCGATCTTCTTCAACAACGATGAAGGTATCTCCAGCGCTTGGCACACTTGTTAAACCTAGAACTTGAACTGGAAATGATGGACCTGCATTTTCAACGTTATGTCCTACATCATCTAACATCGCACGAACTCTTCCGTGCGCATCTCCGACCACAATTGAATCTCCAGCTTTTAAAGTTCCTCTTTGAACAAGAACCGTGGCAACAGGACCTCGACCTTTATCAAGATGAGCTTCAATTGCCACACCTTGTGCTTGTTGAGTTTGACTTGCTTTTAGATCTATCGCAGCATCTGCAGTAAGAATTATTGATTCTAAAAGATTTTCTATACCAGCACCTGATTTTGCAGAAACATCAACGAACATGGATTGACCACCATATTCTTCTGGCAATAATCCATATTCAGAAAGTTGTCCACGAACTTTATTTGGATCTGCGCCTTCTTTATCAATTTTATTTACGGCAACAACTATTGGAACTTCTGCAGCTTGAGCGTGATTTAAAGCTTCTATCGTTTGTGGCTTTACTCCATCATCTGCAGCAACTACTAGTACTGCAATGTCTGTAACTTTTGCACCACGAGCACGCATAGCGGTAAATGCTTCGTGACCTGGTGTATCAATGAATGTAATTTTTCTGTCATCTCCGCCAACGTTTGCAGAAATTTGATAAGCACCAATGTGTTGTGTGATTCCACCTGCTTCTCCACCTGCCACATTTGTATTTCTAATGGTGTCAAGTAACAAAGTTTTACCATGATCTACGTGACCCATAATCGTAACGACTGGTGGTCTTACAACTAGTTCACCTTCATTTTCTCCAAATGAAACATCGAATGAATTTAGTAATTCTCGATCTTCATCTTCAGGGGAAACAACTTGAATATCAAAATTTAATTCCACACCTAAAACTTGTAAGGTTTCATCAGGTAATGATTGAGTCGCTGTTGCCATTTCACCTAAATGAAAAAGTGCTGTAACCAAACTTGCTGGATTGGCACCAATTTTTTCTCCCAAATCCATTAAAGAAGATCCTCGACTTAAGCGAATAGTTCTTCCATCACCTTTTGGTAATTGCACACCACCAAGTTGTGGTGCTTCCATAAATTCTTCAAACTCTTGCCTTTTTTCACGTTTTGATTTGGAACGTTTTTTCCCAGTGTTTTGTTTTCCAAATGCACCAGCTGCATTACCTCTGCCAGTTCTTTGTCCAGGTCTTGCACCACCTGGTGACGTAGCTGGAAATGACGGACGATTGCGATCAAAACCTCCAGGACCACGATTTGGTCCACCGGTTTTATTTCTATCAAAACCTGCTGGCGCACCAGTTCTATTTGGTCCACCTGGTCTTTGATTACCAAAATTTCCTGGACCACGATTTGGTCCACCGGGTCTTGGCGCCCCTGGTCTTGGTGCAAAATTTCCTGGACCACGATTTGGTCCACCAGGTCTTGGTGCACCTGGACGAGACATCGGTCTTGGCATTGAACCTGGAGTGTTTGGTCTTGGACCACTAGTTGTGCCAAATGGATTATTTCCAGGTCTTGGCATTGCAGGACGTGGTGCATTTGGCGTTGAAGTTCCGAATGGATTATTTCCAGGTCTTGGAGTTTGTGGACGTGGAGTTTGAGGAGTTTCAGTTTTATTTATTAAAGTTTGTGGATTTACATTTTCTGTTAAAGGTTTTGTTTCTTCAACTTTTTTTACAGGGACTTCTTTTTTAACTTTTACTTCTTTTGCTGGCAATGCTGCTTTTAATCTGTTTGCAACAGGAAGTTCAATAGTAGAAGATGCAGAACGAACGAATTCACCCATTTCTTGCAATTTTGCAAGAACTACTTTGCTTTCGTAACCGAGCTCTTGAGCCAGCTCATATACACGAATCTTGGACAACTGTTCTCCTGTCTTATTTAAGGACAGGTTTATCCAATCCTTAAATCACTAAAAATAAAGCCTTCATCTTGAAGTGCTCATTTAGTGCTCATTGTGTTTTCTCCGTTAGGGAGTAGTAGTGATA
>JBJOGR010000048.1:0-63726 GCA_046048135.1 Actinomycetota bacterium | reverse complement strand
ATGAATTGGAATGGTCCAACATTTACAGATAGTGGTGGTTTTCAAGTTTTGTCTTTAGGAGTTGGCTACAAAAAAGTTATTGCAATGGATCCTGAAAATTTTCAATCAGAAGAAGTAATTGCCACTGACAAAGATCGATTAGCTCATGTTGATGAGGATGGAGTGAATTTTAAATCTCATCTTGATGGATCTATGCATAGATTTACTCCTGAATTTTCAATGCAGGTTCAACACAAAATTGGTGCAGACATAATTTTTGCTTTTGATGAGTGCACAACACTTTTAAATACAAGGCAGTATCAAGAAAATTCTTTAGAAAGAACCTATCGGTGGGCAAAAAGGTGCATAAGTGAACATGAAAAATTAACTAAAGAAAGAAGCGATAAACCTTATCAAGCTTTATTTGGAGTAATCCAAGGTGCGCAGTATGAAGATTTAAGAAGAAAAGCAAGTAAGGATTTAAGCGAATTAGATTTTGATGGATTTGGAATTGGAGGAGCGTTAGACAAAAATCAATTGGGCACAATTATAAATTGGGTCAATGAAGAATTACCAGAAAACAAACCAAGGCACTTATTAGGTATTGGTGAACCAGAAGACTTGTTTGTGGGAGTTGAAAATGGTGCAGATACTTTTGATTGCGTAGCAGCTTCAAGAGTTGCTAGAAATAATGCAGTATATGCAACCACAGGACGCTTTAATATTTCTGTTAGTAAATATAAGAATGACTTTTCACCTATTGAAGATTCTTGTGAATGCTATACCTGTAAAAATTACACTAAAGCATATTTGAATCATTTAATTAGAGCAAAAGAAATGCTTGCAGCAACACTTTTAACAATTCACAACGAATTTTTCATAGTTAATTTAGTTGCCAAAATGAGAGAAGAAATAATTTCAGGTAATTTTTTTGAATTCAAGAATGATTTCTTGGGCAAATATAATTGGAATAAAAATCAGTAGCTCTGTTCTTTTGTTTTAACAAATTTTATAACTCTGTAAGTAACAGGTAATAAAACTACTTCTAATAAAGTTTTATACAAATATCCTATTACTACATATTTGATGAAATCAATTCCAGTTAAAATTCCATAAAACGCAATTGTGCAAAATACAATTGTGTCAGCTAATTCTCCAACAGCAGTTGAGCCAATTAATCTTAACCAAAGATATTTTTCTTTTGTTCTTTCTTTTATTTTTACAAGCACAAACGAATTAAGTAATTGTCCAACTAGATAGCCAGAAACACTTGCTAAAACAATTTGAGGAACAAAACCTAGAATCGATTCAAAAGCAGTTTGATTAGGCCAATCTGAAGCAGGTGGTGAAAATTGGACTAATAAAAATGTAAACGAGGCAAGAATTGATAACCCGAAACCTGTAAAAATTGCTTTTCTTGTTGCCTTAAATCCATACACTTCACTTAATACATCTCCGACTATGTAAACCAAAGGAAATAGAAATACGCCTCCATCAGTAATTAATGGACCAAATTCAATTAACTTAACGGCTCCTATATTTGAAATTAATAGAAGCCCACAAAAAATTGCAATTAAATAAGGGTAGAGTCCTTGTGATTCTTGGGCAAAATGAACTTTGCTTCGTTTAGAGTTCCTAGTCTTCACGATTTCCAATCTAACCACGGCGTAGTCTTGACTAAGTATGTCAACTCGCACTTATTACGTTAGAACTTTTGGCTGTCAAATGAATGAACATGACTCCGAAAGATTATCAGGACTTTTAGAAGACGCAGGTCTTGTTGCAACTAACACTGAAGATGCTGATGTAGTTGTCTATAACACTTGCGCGGTTAGAGAAAATGCTGATAACAAATTATATGGAAATTTGGGAATGCTTTATCGAATCAAAGAAAAAAGACCCAATATGCAAATTGCTGTAGGTGGCTGTTTAGCTCAAAAAGATAAAGAAATAATTCAAAAAAAAGCACCTTGGGTTGACGTAGTTTTTGGAACACATAATTTTGGATCCCTTCCAGTTTTACTTGAAAGAGCCAGAGTTAATAATGAAGCTCAAATTGAAATACTGGAATCTCTAGAAGTATTTCCATCAAATTTACCTAGTAAAAGAGATTCAATTCATTCTGCTTTAGTAGCAATTAGTGTGGGATGTAATAACACTTGTACTTTTTGTATCGTCCCATCTTTGCGCGGAAAAGAAAAAGACAGAAAAGCTGGAGAAATTCTTGACGAGATTAGAACACTTACTAGTCAAGGTGTTTTAGAAATCATGCTTTTAGGTCAAAATGTGAATTCATACGGTGTTGAATTTGGAGATAGATATGCCTTTGGCAAGCTTTTAAGAGCATGTGGCGAAATTGAAGGGTTAGAAAGAGTTAGATTTATTTCACCGCATCCAAAAGATTTCACAGATGATGTAATTTCAGCAATGGCTGAAACAAATAATGTAATGCCACATCTACACATGCCTTTGCAATCAGGAAGTGACAAAGTACTTTCTGATATGAAACGTTCATATAGAACAACAAAGTATTTAGCAATTCTAGAAAAAGTTAGAAAAGAAATTCCAGATGCGGCAATTACCACAGACATTATTGTGGGCTTTCCAGGAGAAACAGAAGAAGATTTTCAACAAACAATTAATTTAGTTAAAGAAGCAAAATTTGCATCGGCTTTTACTTATCAGTATTCAAAACGTCCAGGTACCCCTGCGGCATTGATGCCAAATCAGATTGATCCTGAAGTTATTAATGAACGATATGAAAGATTATCTAAAGTAATTAATGAAGTAATTTTAGAACAAAATAAGAAGCAAGTTGGAAAAATTGTCGAAGTTTTAGTTTCAAATGATGAAGGTAAAAGAGAGCAACATATAAATACAATGTCAGGCCGGGCAAAAGATAATAGATTGGTGCATTTCTACCCAAATCCTGAATTCAAAGTTAGACCAGGAGATTTTGTCGAAGTTGAAATAACTCAAGCACAACCTTTTTATCTTGTTTCAGACAAAAAAATAATAAATGTCAGAAATACTAAAGCTGGAGATATTTGGCAAGCCAGTAAAGAAGAAAAAAAGAACCAAGTACTACTGGGATTACCAACTTTGGTACGGAATTAAATCTTGAAAGTTATTGCAATTGTTGGCCCGACTGCTGTAGGTAAAAGTGATTTAGCAATAAAAATCGGTCAAATAAAAGAGATTGAAATAATTAATGCTGATGCGATGCAGTTATATAAAGGAATGGATATTGGAACTGCCAAACTTAACCAAGCAGATCGAGAAAATATCGTCCATCATTTAATCGATGTTTTATTGCCAAGCGAAGAAGCGAGTGTTTCGGTTTTTCAGAAAAAAGCAAGAGACTTAATTAAAGACATACAAAACAGAGGCAAAACTCCTGTTTTAGTTGGTGGAAGTGGTCTTTATATAAATGCAGTTTTAGAGGATTTAGAGTTTCCAGGTACGAATCTAGAAATTAGAGCAAAGTATGAAGAATTACTAGAAAAAAATGGAGTTGAGTTTCTTCACAATGAGTTAGTAAAAATTGATCCTGAGGCAGCTGCAAACATTCTTTTAAATAATGCCAGACGAATCGTCAGAGCTTTAGAGGTAAATGAATTAACGGGAAAGAATTTTAACGCAAAACTGCCAGAGCCATCGCCAATTTTCGACGATATTAGAATTGGTTTAAATTTGGATCGGGAGATTCTTGATAAACGAATTGAAGCAAGAGTTCAAGAAATGTTTACTAATGGCCTTGTGCAAGAAGTAAAAGTTATATTTGATGAATTAATTAAAGGTAAAACCGCACAAAAAGCACTTGGATATTCGCAAGTTATTCAGTATTTAAAGGATGAAATCACTTTGGATCAGGCAATTGAGCAAACCATTATTCAAACAAGAAAGTTTGCAAGAAGGCAAATTTCATGGTTCAAAAGAGATCCCTTGATTCAATGGTTTGACGCACAAGATGATGAAATTTTAGCAAAAGTTAATAGAATAATTTAATGAATTCTTTTATTAAGTACACAAAGGGAAATGGCACGAAAAATGATTTCGTCATAATTGAAGATTTGAATGATCAGTTAGAAATAACTGCTAGTCAAGTAAAAGAAATTTGTGATCGAAATTCTGGAATTGGTGCTGATGGAATTTTGAGAGTTGTCAAAAATGGTAGTCGTTATTTTATGGACTATAGAAATGCAGATGGTTCAATTGCCGAGATGTGTGGCAATGGAGCTAGAGTTTTCGGGCTTTATTTGAAGGATAGAAGTTTAGTTACTAAAGAAAACTTTGTAATATCCACAAGAGCAGGCGATGTAGAAATTCATGTGATGAATCCAAATGAAATATCGGTAACTATGAATGGTGCAAATATTAGAAACAATCCCGTAGAAATTACCAATAATTCAAAAACATACAAGGCAATTGGTGTTGATGCCCCAAATCCGCACGCTGTAGTTTTCGTTGAAGATTTAAATGAAATTGGCGAATTAAAGATAGCTCCGATATCTTCGCCAAAAGATGAATTTATCGAGGGAGTAAACGTTGAATTTGTAAAAAAAGTTTCCGATAATCATGTTCAGATGCGAGTTTTTGAAAGAGGAAGTGGTGAAACCCTGTCTTGCGGAACGGGAGCTTGCGCGGTTGCTGCTGTCTTAAGAAAATTAAGCAATAACTATGAAAATCTATTTCAAATAGATGTAAGGGGAGGAACATTATTTATCAAATTTATTGAGGACAAAATTGTAATGACAGGTCCAGCAGTCTTGGAGAATACTGGAATTTTAAAAGAATCATGGTATTCAATTAAAAAATGAATGAATTTAAGGAATCAACCAATTTAGATCTTCAAGATAGAGCAGCCCTTAGAAGAGTCACAACTTTTTCAACTGAACTTCAAGATATTACTGAAGTTGAATATAGAAAAATTCAGTTAGAGAAAGTGGTGCTAGCTGGTGTTTGGATTTCAGGCACTTGGGAATCTGCTGAAAGATCATTACAAGAATTAGCGCGTTTAGCTCAAACTGCAGGCTCTCAAGTTTTAGAAGGAGTAATTCAAAGAAGAGATAATCCAGATCCGGCAACATATCTTGGTTCGGGCAAAGCTTTGGAATTACGAAAAATAGTTGCTCAAACCGGGGCAGACACAGTAATTATTGATGGTGAATTAAGTCCTTCACAACTTATTCACCTAGAAGATGTTGTCAAAGTAAAGGTTGTAGATAGAACTTGGTTAATTCTTGACATTTTTGCAAAGCATGCAAAAAGTAAAGAAGGAAAAATTCAAGTTTCTTTAGCCCAAATGCAATACATGCTTCCAAGGTTGAGAGGTTGGGGTGAAACTTTAAGCAGGCAAGCAGCAAGCGGTGGATCACCTGGAATAGGAACAAGAGGGCCTGGTGAAACTAAATTAGAAACTGACAGAAGAAGAATTCATCATCAAATGACAAAATTAAGAAAAGATTTAAAAGATCTTGCCAAATCACGTGATGTTCAAAGAAGTTCAAGAAGAAGTGGAAATACTTTATCGGTTTCTATAGCTGGATATACCAACGCTGGAAAATCTTCTTTACTAAACAGAATTACCGGTGCAGGTGTATTAGTAGAAGATGCACTTTTTGCAACACTTGATCCGACAGTTAGAAAAACTCAATTACCTTCGGGAAGATTTATCACGATTTCTGACACCGTTGGATTTGTGAGGCATTTGCCACATCAATTAGTTGAAGCATTTAAATCTACTTTGGAAGAAGTTTCGAATTCTAATTTGATAATTCATTTGGTTGATGGAAGTGATCCAGACCCGGAAGGTCAATACAAATCTGTGAGAGAAGTTTTACAAGAAATCGGAGCAGACCACATTAGAGAATTAGTGGTTATAAACAAAATAGACTTAATAGATGATGAAAAAATTTTGAGTCTTAAAAGACTATTTAAGGATTCTTTATTTATATCTACAAAAAACAACAGTGGAATAAGCGAATTACTAATTGAAATAGACAAAAAATTACCGAATCCAACTAAAGAGATAAAAATTTTAATTCCATATTCCCGCGGAGATATTTTGGCAAAAATTCACCAAGAAGGTAAATTAATGACTTTGTCACATGAGGAAATGGGAACTCGCGTGCACGCTTTCGTGCCTGCAGAGCTATTTCATTTAATTGAAAATTTGGAATTAATTGAAAAAAAATAGATCTAAAATACTAAATTATTTTATTTTTATCGTTGCTTTATTCATTTTATTTTTTGTATCAAGATGGTTTATCAATGATCTAGATTTTGAGCAGGTTTTAGATTCTGTAAAAAATTTAAACTTTTTTCAGGTTACTTTATTAATTTTAACTGCTGTTTTTAATATTTGGATATTTCAGTATCCTTACTTAGTTACGACAAAAGGGCTTAAATATTTTCAAGCTTTTCAAGTCCGAAACGCATCTTTTGCAATAAGTAATTGTGTACCAGCAGGTGGAACAGTAGGTTTGGCAGCACAATTTGCAATGCTCAAATCTTTTGGGATTTCAAATCAATCAATTTCAACAACAGTGGGTATTGCAAGTGTTTGGAATGGTTTAATTTCTTATTTGATGCCAATTTTAGGTTTAATTTCACTCTCTTTTTCTACATCATTGACACCTGGCTTATTTAATTCAACCATTTTGGGATCTCTCATTTTAATTTGTGCTGTAATTATGCTTTTTTTGATATTTAAATCCGAATCCCTTGCCGCAAAAATAGGCAAAGTGATTGACATATCTGTAAAGCCATTAAATCGACTTTTAAAGTCTAAATGGAATTTTTCAAATATATTAAATGATTTCAGATCTGAAGTTTTATATATCGTAAAAGAGAAATGGTTGCAGATCACTTTTAGTAATTTGATGGTCCAATTTTCAATGTTTTTGATTTTTTGGGCAAGCTGTTATTCCATGAATATTGAATTATCGGTATTTGTGTTGTTTGCCTCCTTTTGTTTTGGAAGATTTGGTACGGTGATTCCTTTTACTCCCGGTGGGGTTGGTACAACCGATGTGATTATGGTTTCAACTTTGATTCTTTATGGAGCAAATGAAGTTGAGTCTTTTGTGGCAGTTTTGCTCTGGAGGACGTTTTACTATTTGCCCCAAGTTTTACTTGGCGTAGTCAGCTATTTTCAGTGGCAGCTTAATCGCTCGAGGTAAGGTTTTGGGTTCAACCAAGAGATGTATGTGCCAACTTGAGATTTCAAGTTGCATGAAATTTCTGGTCACTTATAGTGGGAGAAACGAGGGGAGTACCCCTAAAAAAGCAAGCGTCGTCAACACGAAATTGAATGTAGATTTCCGGCGCAGCGCCAAGTGAGAAAACTTGGTTGGGAGAGACCTCGGGAAACAGATAAACAAAAGTTGTTTATCTATTTAACCCGGGAGTCGTTATGCCTGTTACTTCAAAAAAGAAAAACGGAATTCCAGAAGTCCTTACTGAAATTGGAAGAGTTGAACTACTAAAACAAGTTGATCACATTCGTAAGGTCAAATTACCTGCCTTAGCGCCATTAATAACTGCTGTTGATCGAGACGAGAGAGACGTTGCAGAATTTACACGACTAACTGAAGAAGCTAATGAACTTGAATCATTTGTTTCTGAAGCAGGTAAACCAGATTTATTACTTGACGATAAAACCGTAAGACTTGGGTGCGTTGTCAAAGTTCAAACTGATAAAGAAAAATTTAAGGTAAGAGTTGTTCATCCGATTGAAGCACATCTTGACGATGAAAGAATTTCGGTCTATTCACCGTTAGGACAAGCTTTATTTGGAAATAAAAAAGGCGATCGAGTTACAGTGATTGCTCCAAGTGGAAATTGGACAGCTGTTATCAAATCCGTGGAATTACTTCCTTAGTCCCTCCCGAGTAAGTAGTAATTCTGCAGTCAAACTAACCCCTGGGGAATTATCCCCAGGGGTTAGTTATTAGCAATTTTAAAAAAGTTGTCTTCTTGACCTCTCAACATCATTGATTATTTAACTATGAATCAATTAACTATCGATGGACCTAAAAAATTACTAAGTAGCATTCCAGTTATTTTAAAAAGTAAACCTGTAAATCAAATGGTTATTTGCGGGCTTCAAGGAGAAGAATGCAAATTTTCTTTTCACTTGACTTCTCAATTACCCTCTCAAAGCAGCCTAACCAGTCAATATTTTGAGGAATTGAATAGTAAATTTGTTTTAAATGCGACAAATTCAATAGTTTTGATTCTTTATATAGAAGAAAATCCTGAAAACTATCAAAAGATTTCTAAAATATTATTTGAAAAACTATCAAAAACGGTTCAAGTTAAAGATTTACTCTGGGTTAAAGATCATAAATGGGCTTCTTTTTTGTGCGAGGACTTAAATTGTTGCCCTAAAGAAGGAAATTCAATTGAAATAGAGTCAACAACTAGGTCTAGTGACAAAATCAACACTGATTTCTTAAAAATTAATGCAAGTGATCAAAAACTTAACAAAAGTGCTGTGAGAGCGATTAAAATTAAAAGCCTCATTAAAGACAACTTGAAACTTCAAAATTGGCAAAAAATGCATTTTATTTGTCTTTCAGCAAATAATTCAGTTACCTCAACGAGGAAGAATAATTGGGCAAGGCTTCTCGTTGGATTAACAGATATTCCAGTTCGAGATGCACTGTTATCCCATTTTATTGAAGTTGGTTTTAGTAAAAGGGATAGTTCCAAATATTTAATAGGTCTTGCAAAAATTTGGGCTAAAGTTGGTTCTTTTGCAGATCCACAATTTCAAAGCCCAATTTTTGCTTGTGTTTCGGCATATTTATGGCAGGCAAATGAATTCGAAGCAGCAAAAATAGCAGTCAAATTAAGCCTTGCGGCTGATGCAAATTTCCGTTTGGCTCACCTTTTACAAAATGCTCTTGATTGCGGAGTTCCAGCTTCAGAATTTAGAGATGTATTTAAAAATCCGGCGCACCCCTGGACTTGAGCACATGTGATTTATTTAGTAATCTTTTAACCAGGTCAAGAGTTTCAGTATCAAGCCCCGGCTAGCTGAACGGCAACCCTCCACCGCGGTGGGGTGCTCCGGGTGTAGACCAGGTCAATTCGCAAAAGCAATTGGCAAGCGCGGGTCTTACGAAAATCTTTAAATGTGAGGCCCCGAAATAAAGGGGTAATAATTTGCGTTATATCTATAAAAATAATTAATTAATTTTTTATTTTTATTTCTATACGCAAAAAAACCCACCTTTGACTATCAAGGAGATAGCCAAAGTAACTCAAATTAAGAAAGAGGAAAGTAAATGAGTTCAGGTTGGAGTTTTGAAACTAGACAAATACATGCTGGTCAAACGCCAGATTCGCAAACCAATGCAAGAGCTTTGCCGATATATCAAACAACTTCATACACATTCCGTGACACAAAACATGCTGCGGATTTATTTGCGCTAGCTGAGCCAGGAAATATTTACACCCGCATTATGAATCCAACTCAAGGTGCAGTTGAAGAAAGAATTGCTTCCTTGGAAGGTGGAGTTGGTGCATTGCTTTTGGCAAGTGGTCAAGCTGCTGAAACTTATGCAATCTTGAATTTGGCTGAAGCAGGCGATCATATTGTTTCTAGCCCAAATCTTTATGGCGGAACATATAACTTATTTCACTACACGCTTCCAAAATATGGAATTGAAGTGTCATTTGTTGATGATCCAGATAACCTAGATTCTTGGAAAAAAGCTATTAAACCAAATACAAAAGCTTTTTATGGCGAGACAATTGCAAATCCTGCAAACGTTATTTTGGATATAGAAAATATTTCCAAAATTGCCCATGAAAATGGAATTCCACTTATCGTTGATAACACAGTTGCAACTCCATACTTGTTAAGACCAATTGAACATGGCGCTGACATTGTGGTTCATTCCGCTACAAAATACATAGGCGGACATGGAACTGCTGTAGCTGGAGTAATTGTTGACAGTGGAAAATTTGACTGGAAAAAAAATGCTGCAAAATTTCCGCAATATAACACTCCAGATCCTTCATATGGTGGATTAAATTATGCAGACGCATTAGGGGAGTTAGCATATATTCTTCGAGCAAGAATTGTTTTGCTTAGAGATTTAGGTGCAGCTATTTCACCATTCAATGCATTTTTAATTGCACAAGGTTTAGAAACTTTGTCATTAAGAATTGAAAGACATGTTAAGAACGCCCAAGAAGTTGCTAAGTGGCTTGAAAAAAGAGATGAAGTTGAAAAAGTAAATTATGCATCTCTTGCTTCAAGTAAGTACAACAATCTAGCTAAGAAATACACCCCAGAAGGTTCTGGTGCAGTTTTATCCTTTGAAATAAAAGGAGGAATTGAAGCTGGAAAGAAATTCGTTGAAGCACTGGAATTACATTCACATGTTGCAAACATTGGAGATGTAAGAAGCTTAGTAATTCATCCAGCATCGACTACGCATTCTCAATTAACACCACAAGAACAACTTGCAGCAGGAGTAACTCCTGGATTAATTAGATTAGCTGTTGGTATTGAAAATATTAACGATATCTTGGCAGATCTAGATGCAGGTTTTAGAGCTTCTAAGGGTGCATAAAGAATAATGCCAATTTCATACGATGGTCCTCCTCCTGTCACCGGTGCGTGGCAGGAAGGAGATCATCCTGGATTAAGAAAATTTGTTAATTTAGGTTCAATTGAATTAGAACTTGGTGGTGCTTTACCTGAAGTAAAAGTTGCATATGAAACTTTTGGAAAACTAAACTCCACAGGCACAAATGCAATTTTTATTGAACATGCTTTAACTGGAGATTCACATGTTGCAGGTTTAGACGTTGAGGGTCATTTGACTCGTGGTTGGTGGGATAACTTAATTGGACCAGGCTTACCAATTGATACAAATGAATGGTTTGTTGTTTGTGCAAATGTTTTAGGTGGCTGTCAAGGCACAACTGGTCCTTCGTCATTAGATGAGTCTGGAAAAAATTGGGGATCTAGATTTCCAAGAGTCACTGTCTCTGATCAAGTTGAAATTGAAAAAAGACTTACTGATTATTTAAATATTGAAAAATGGGCTTCAATTATGGGAAGCTCAATGGGTGGGATGAGGGTTTTAGAATGGGCTGTTGAACATCCTCATAAATTAAATTCTGCTTTTGTAATTGCATCTGCACCTCGCTCTTCGGCAGATCAAATTGCAACTCAATCTGCTCAAATTGCTGCAATTAAATCAGATCCAAATTGGAAAAATGGCGATTACTATCAATCAAAACTTGGAGAAGGTCCACATAAAGGATTAGGAATAGCAAGAAGATTTGCACAATTAACATACAGATCTGAAACAGAATTAGATGTTCGATTTGGACGAGATAATCAGGATGGAGAAGATCCATACTCAGATGGACGCTTTGCAATCGAATCATATTTAGATCATCACGCCGATAAACTATCAAGAAGATTTGATGCCAATTCATACATTGTTTTAACAGATAGCATGTCAACTTTTGATATCGGTAGAAACAGAGGTGGAGTTGGTAATGCTTTAGAACAAATTAAAGCTCCAATTATTGTTGCAGGAATTGATTCTGATCGTTTATATCCAATTAGACAACAAGCAGACTTAGTTTCGGCGTTATCTCAAAAAAATCAATTGCACGTAATTTCATCGCCATTTGGCCATGATGGGTTTTTAATCGAATTTGATCAAGTTGCACCAGTTATTACTAAAACTCTAGAAATCGCCACTCAAAAAATTATCAAATAATTTTGGGACTTTTAAGTCTCATAAAACTTGTTAGCACGAGCCAAATTTTTAATAATGTGTTGATGAAATATCTTTTCTCAATAATTCTTTTGTCAATATTGGTTATTTCACCCGCTAAAGCGGAAGTAACAGTTGAAAGTAATCAAGAAAGTGAAAGCTATAAAGTAACTGGTGAATTAATTCTTGATGAAACTTTCAATGGAAGTTTTGAATCTCAAAAACAAGCAGAAACTTGTCAAGGTTGTAGGTGGATAATTGCAAAAATTTGTTACCTTGATGACGAAGATGGATCAATTAAAAATTGCTCTGGCGCAGCTGAAAGCTGTAACAGACCAGATGGGGAAACTGGTCGAAAAATGAAAGTTTGGCGAAAACTTGGAGAGGATGAACCATGGCTTTCTGTTGGATTGATTTGTTTAGGACCAAATGGTCCTGTAACTCCTTCAGCAATTAATTTTAGGATTAATGAACAATCAATTGAGTATTTACCAAAATTAATTCCCAGCACCCAACCGAGTAATCACGTATTAGTCAACACCGATATTTTCTTTATAAGTAATCAAAATAGAATCTTTGGACCAAAAAATTTGATAATTACCGGAATCCCTATCACCCTTACCGCTTCTGCAAGTTGGACTTGGGATTTTGGTGATGGAACTGTAATCGAAACATTAATTAATGGTGCAGGTTATCCAAATGGTGAAATAAAACATATTTATGAAACCAAAGGATTAAAAACAATCACAGTTTCTACCAATTGGCAAGCAAAGTGGTCCACAAAAAACAATCTGGACTTACCAGTTATGGGCAAAAATTTGGTCCAAAAAACAACATTTAATCTGCTAGTTCATGAAGCAAGGGCAGTTTTAACACGCTGATTAACTGACCCATCGAAGTGCGATATGTGTAATTCGTGACAGAATAAGTCTTGGGCCGGTCGATTTGACAGGCCCTTAAGTGCGTCCAGACTTTGAAGGGTTAAAAAATAAGTGGCAATTTTAGATAAATTTTTAGGCAAATCAAATACTAAAAAACCAAATGTCAAAGTTGCTGCACCAAAACCTGCTGCAAAACCAGCTGCGAAGAAACCTGCAGTAAAGCCAGCTGCTAAACCTGCTGCAAAAAAACCTGCGGCTAAGCCAGATATTAAAAAACCTGTTGCAAAAAAACCTGCAGCGAAACCTGTAGCTAAACCAGCTGCAAAAAAACCTGCAGTAAAGCCAGCTGTTAAACCTGCTGCAAAAAAACCTACGGCCAAGAAACCTGCTGCAAAGCCTGCGACTAAACCAGTAGTTAAAAAGACAATAAGCAAACCTGCAGCCAAAAAATCAACATCTACTTCTGTTCCAAAGAAAACTATTGAAAAGAAAACGTCTAGCAAGCCAGTTGCAAAACTCAAGCCTGTTAAACCATTAAAACCTGTTAAACCAGCAAAACCTGTTAAAGAATCTAAACCCCAAAAACAAAAAGTTTCTGAAACTCCAACTAAGGAAGAAAAGAATTTAAAACCAGCAGATAAAAAAGGTAAAAAGGATAAAGGTTTTGCCAAAGTAATCATGGTTGATGGGGAGCTCGTCACTGTTGATGATGTTGATGAAGTTGATCCAGCCGAGTTAGAAGCAATTGCAGAACTTGAAAAAGAAAGTTTAGAAGAATTAAACGAAGAAATTGCTGAAGTTGAAGTAGTCGAAGAATCGACAGAAGAAAATACTAAAATCAGTGCCACGGTTGATGAATCAGAAGCTTTCGTTATCTCTGACACAGATGATGCAGATGAACCAACGCAAAAAGTAACAGTTGCCGGTGCAACTGCAGATCCAGTAAAAGATTATTTGAAGCAAATTGGAAAAGTTGCACTGCTAAATGCTGAACAGGAAGTTGAATTAGCAAAAAGAATAGAAGCAGGATTGTTTGCAGAGGAAAAACTTGCTGCTGGTGGAATAAAAGATCGTAAGTATAGAAAAGATTTGGAATGGATTGCTGAAGATGGCCAAAGAGCTAAAAATCATCTTCTTGAAGCAAACTTACGTTTGGTAGTTTCCTTAGCTAAAAGATACACAGGAAGAGGAATGCTTTTCTTGGATTTAATCCAAGAAGGAAATTTAGGTTTAATTCGTGCAGTTGAAAAATTTGACTATACAAAAGGTTACAAATTCTCAACTTATGCAACATGGTGGATTCGCCAAGCAATCACTCGTGCGATGGCTGATCAAGCAAGAACAATTCGTATTCCAGTTCACATGGTTGAAGTTATTAATAAATTGGCAAGAGTTCAAAGACAAATGCTTCAAGATTTAGGTCGCGAACCTACCCCTGAAGAATTAGCTAAAGAACTTGATATGACTCCTGACAAAGTTATTGAAGTCCAAAAGTATGGACGAGAGCCAATATCGCTTCACACACCACTTGGAGAAGATGGTGATTCTGAATTTGGTGACCTAATTGAAGACTCAGAAGCAATTGTTCCAAGTGATGCAGTTTCATTTACTCTGCTTCAAGAGCAATTAGATTCAGTTTTAGACACTTTAAGTGAACGCGAACGAGGTGTAGTTCGTATGAGATTTGGTTTAACTGATGGTCAACCTAAAACTCTTGATGAAATAGGACAAGTTTACGGAGTAACTAGAGAAAGAATTAGACAAATCGAATCAAAGACAATGTCTAAACTAAGACATCCATCTAGATCACAAGTATTAAGAGATTATCTAGACTAAAAAGTTAGTTTGTCGCTTTTAGTCTGTCAGTTTCGTCAATATATTCTTTTGCAATCAATTTAAGTTTTTCTTCATGCTGTTTTGCATGGTGACCGCAAAATATCAAAGTTCCACCAGTTGGAAGAGTTACACGAACATACGCTTGAGCGCCACAACGATCACAACGATCGGATGCGGTTAAAGCAGATCCGGCAGTTAGTACTGAACTCAACGACTTAACCTTTCTTCTAACTTTGGTTCCTTATTCAATCATCATGGCAAATGGATTTATTGCAACTTGAAGCAGGATCAAGGCGTGTCGGTGAAAACTGTCACAGGCAATAGAAAAGGTGTTGCGGTCAGGGGAAATTAGCGACAAAACAAGCAGAATTAGGTATCAAGTTACTTTACTTAGCCTAATTATAAAGGATTAAATAATTGAGTCCGAGCAATACTGTCACGAATTCTGAATACAATGCAAAAAATCTTTCTGTACTAGAGGGACTAGAGGCCGTTAGAAAACGTCCTGGAATGTATATCGGTTCCACCGATGGACGTGGCTTAATGCATTGCGTTTGGGAACTTATAGATAACTCTGTTGACGAAGCACTGGCAGGACATGCGAAAAGAATTCATGTCAAATTAATGCCAGATAATTCTGTTTTAGTAATTGATGATGGGCGTGGAATTCCTGTTGATGTTGAAGCAAAAACAAAACTAACTGGTGTGGAATTGGTTATGACAAAGCTTCATGCGGGTGGAAAATTTGGTTCTGGTTCTTACACAGCCTCAGGTGGATTACACGGTGTAGGTGCATCAGTTGTAAATGCCTTAAGTGTGCGTATGGATGTTGAAGTTGATCGAAATGGAAAAACTCATAAAGCCTCTTTTCAAAGGGGAACCACGGGAGTTTTTAAAGGCGAAGGTCCGAATGCGAAATTTACTAAAGAATCTGGATTGAAAATTGCAGGTAAATCAGCTAAAGCTACTGGAACAAGAGTTAGATTTTGGCCAGACCCAGAAATTTTTGTAAAAGACTTACATTTAGATGCAGCTGCTTTAATGCAACGTGCCAGACAAACTGCATTTTTAGTTCCAGGTTTAGCAGTAGCAGTATCTGATTTACGGGATAAAGAAAAAACTGAAGTTGAATATAAATTTAAAGGTGGAATAACAGAATTTGTGGAACACATGTCCACAGGTGAAGCAATTACAAGCGTTATTCGTTTACAAGGTAAAGGCCATTTCACAGAAAATGTTCCTGTTTTAGATGAACATGGACATATGCGTCCCAAAGAAGTTGAAAGAGACATGGCCGTAGATGTTGCAATGCGTTGGAATAACGGATTTGATACAGAAGTTAAATCTTTCGTCAACGTAGTAGCTACACCTAAAGGTGGAACTCACGTCGCAGGTTTTGATAGAGCCATAGTTAAAGTGATTAACGATCAACTTAAGAGTCAAAGAGTTTTGAAAAATAATGAAGAAAGCGTTTTAAAGGAAGATATTTTAGAAGGCTTAACTGCAGTTATAAGTGTTCGCTTACCAGAACCACAATTTGAAGGCCAAACTAAAGAAATTCTGGGCACCCCTGCTGCTCAAAAAATAGTTGCAACTGTTGTGACTGATGAATTTAATAAATGGTTCAAAAATCCTCCAAGAGGTGATAAAGCAAAAACTAAAGTTCTTCTAGAAAAGATTGCCAATGCAGCTAGAGCAAGAATTGCTGCAAGAAATCAAAGAGATGTGCAAAGAAGAAAAAATGCAATTGAATCATCTTCTCTTCCTGCAAAATTGGCAGATTGTAGATCAAATGATGTAGAAAATTCTGAATTATTTATTGTCGAGGGAGACAGCGCTCTAGGAACTGCAAAACTTGCTAGAAATTCTGAATACCAAGCTCTACTTCCTATCAGAGGAAAAATCTTAAACGTGCAAAAAGCATCTGTGGCAGATGTATTGAAAAACGCAGAATGTGCCTCGATTATTTCCGTAGTCGGGGGAGGTTCAGGAAAAACATTTGAATTAGAAGAAGTTCGTTATAGCAAAATTATTTTAATGTCTGATGCAGATGTGGATGGAGCACATATTAGGTGTTTGTTGTTGACATTATTCCATCGTTACATGAAACCACTTTTAGATAGCGGAAGAGTTTTTGCAGCAGTACCGCCACTTCATCGAATTGAAACAGTCTCAAGTGGTAAAAAGTCCGGGGAAGTAATTTACACATATTCAGATGAAGAAATGAAAAAAACAGTTGCTGCGTTGGAAAAATCAGGACAAAAAATAAAACAACCTATTCAAAGATATAAAGGCCTTGGCGAAATGGATGCTAAACAATTAAGAGAAACTACTATGAATAGAGATTCTAGAACTTTGAGAAGAATTACTGTTAAAGACGCTGAAGAGGCAAGTGAAGTTTTTGATTTATTAATGGGAACAGATGTTGGTCCAAGAAAAGAATTTATTGTTCATGGAGCAGATGAACTAGATAAATCTAGAATTGATGCTTAAATTATTCAACGCTTCCTGAAGAATGTCCAGGGAATAGGTGGGCATCAGGATTAATTGCGACCGCTGCATTATTAACTGCTGTTGCGGCTTCGCCAAATCCAACCGAAATCAAGGCAACTTTTCCTGGGTAAGTTGAAATATCTCCTGCAGCAAAAACTCTTTCGATGTTTGTGTGCATTCCAGAATCAACCACAATTTTTCTTGCTTCTAGATTCAAGCCCCAATTTGCCAAGGGTCCAATATTTGCAGTAAAACCAAGAGCTGCAACTAAAGTTTGGCACGGAATTATACTTGTTTCATTTGTTTTAATATTTTTGTATTCTATATTTTCAATCTGGTCATCACCTAAAACTTGAGTTACTTCAGCTTCTGTTACTAAGTTGACACCTAGTTTGGAAACTTGGTCAACGGTTGCCTGATGAGCTCTAAATTTATCTCTTCTATGAATTAAAGTAATTGATTTGGCAATGGGGAATAATTCATTAGCCCAATCAAAAGCAGAATCTCCACCGCCAACGATTACTACATCTTTACCTTTGTGTTCATCTAGTTTTGGCACAAAGTGCACTAAGCCCTTGCCGCCCCAACCATCTGAAGCAGGTAAAGGACGAGGAGTGAACTTTCCAATTCCACCAGTAATTATTACTGCTTTTGCATTGATTGTTTCTTTCTCTGAACTAATAGTTATTGATTTGTCAGGATTTATTTCTAAAGTTGTAGCAGTTTGATTTAGAAAAAATTTAGGATTTGATGGCTTTGCTTGATTTAAAAGACTTTCAATTAAATCTTTTCCCTTAATTGAGGGAAAACCTCCGACATCAAAAATTGCTTTTTCTGGATACATTGCAGTAATTTGCCCACCAGGTTCTTCCAAACTATCCATGATGGCAACACTCATGCCTCGAAAACCTGCATAATATGCACCATATAAACCGGCTGGACCAGCACCAATTATCAAAACATCAAAATTATGATTTGCCATGGTTATATTCTGCTATATCTTACTTTTTTTGCTACTTGGGCTTAAATGATTATTCAAGCATCTACTAATTCATCTGATTTTTTTGATGCTTCACTAATTATTTTCCCCGATTCAGATACTAAAACTGTTCTTCTTGGGGTAGAAAAATACTTGGCAACTGCCGCTAATTCATCTGCAACTGTATTTCTTAATTTTTTTGAACTTGCCAATATTGATTTCAATTCTGAAATCGTTTGATTAAGTTGTTTTTGCTCTGTTTGTAACTCAAGTTTTGAAGTCTTAGTTAATCTGCGAAGTGGCATATCGAGAATATATGTTGCCTGGGCATCTGAAAGTTTAAAAGTCTTCATCAATCCACTTTTAGCTTCTTGTGCATCATCACTTGATCTAATCAATTTAATAACTTTATCGATATCAACAATTGCAAGCAATAAGCCTTCAACTAGGTGTAACCGGTCGGTTGCTTTCTCTAATCTAAACTTACTTCTACGTTTTACCACATCAATTCTGTGTTCTAAATAAACTTCTAATAAATCTTTTAAACCCAAAGTTCTAGGTCTTCCTTCAACTAATGCAACGTTATTAATTGAAAAAGATTCCTCCATAGGAGTTAATCTGTATAGATCGCTCAATACTTTTTGGGCATCGTGCCCATTTTTTACTTCAATAACAAGTCTTAAGCCTTTTTCTCCATCGGTCAAATCTATAACTCTGGAAATACCTTGAAGTTTTTTACCTTCAATCAAATCTTTAATTCGTTCGATTACTTTTTCTGCTCCAACATTGAAAGGTAGTTCGGTAATAATCAATCCATCTTTTTTCGCTTTTACTTTTTCAATCTGGACTGTGGCTCGCATTCGAAATGCGCCTTTACCCGTTAAATATGCATCTTTAATTCCGTCTCCTACCAAAATTTTTCCACCACCAGGCAGATCTGGGCCTGGAACAATTTTCATAAGTTCTCTTGGTTTTACATCTGGATTGTCAATGAGAGTTAAAAGTGCATTAACTATTTCACCTAAATTATGAGGTGGCATATTAGTTGCCATTCCAACAGCAATACCAGTTGCGCCATTAACTAAAAGATTTGGAAAAGCAGCAGGTAAAACTTCAGGCTCTACTTCGCGACCATCGTAATTGGATCTAAATTCAACAACGTCTTCATCTATAGACGCGGTTAAACCAAGTGCTGTTGGAGCCAAACGACATTCTGTGTAACGCATTGCAGCAGGGCCATCGTCTAAAGATCCAAAGTTTCCTTGTCCATCAATTAATGGAATTCTTAAAGAAAAAGATTGCGCCATGCGAACCAATGCGTCATAAATTGCTCCATCACCATGCGGATGAAGTCGACCCATTACTTCACCAACTACACGTGCACTTTTAACATGACCTTTTTCAGGACGTAATCCCATTTCATTCATTTGGTAAAGAATTCTTCGTTGAACTGGCTTTAAACCATCTCTTGCATCAGGTAGGGCTCTTGAATAAATAACTGAATAGGCATATTCCAAGAATGATCCACGCATTTCGCGTGAAACATCTATGTCAATAATTTTTTCTGGATTTAAAGGCAAAGTAACATCTTTAGATTTCTTACTCGCCATTTTTTGACCTCAATAATAATTTTTAGTTAACCGGCTTTAATCATGCCTTTTTATATTTCAAAATTGGTGCTGCCACACCGAAGAAAGGAGTTATTGCCCACCTTTAGAACCAAAAAGAATTTCATCCCAACTTGGTACAGATGCTCTTTTTCCTTTTGAATGTTTTGGAGAGTCGTTTACAGCAATTGGTTCAACTACTTCTTCAATAATTTCTTCTACTTTTACCTCAGCTTTGATTTCTTGTTGAACGACAACTGGTGTGGGTTTACTAATAATTGGTTGAACTTCAGTTACTGTTTCTTGTTTTGGAATAGGAATTGTGTTTGAAACATCTTGTTTTACACCTTCTGGAGTGACCCATTTAGGAATTTCTTCTTTTACTTCATCTTCAACTTTTGGAACACTAACTAATTTAGGTGCAACATGTTCAACAGTTGGTGTGTGATTTATTTCAGGAGAGATATCAAGTAACCATCTTGCAACATCATCTAGCGGTGCAATTGTTGATACATCTGGATCAAAAGCCCAATGCGCTTCTGTTTCACCTTTTCTGCCGATAAAAGAACAAGCGATATTCCATCTGCCATCTTCTCTTCTCCAGGCATCCCATTTGGTGGATTCAATATCTCCACCACCATGCAAAATTCTTGTTTGAACTATTTCATCAAATTCGGCACTTCCGTGTGCTCTTCTGATTTCAGTTTCTCTTGCTCGTTTTGAAATCCAATATCTTTCTTGTAAAACTGGTGGTTCAAATCTTTTAATTCTTTCCAAAGGAATACTGCTTACTAAAGCTAAATCTTCTGCGGCAATGCCGGCACGAATTCTTGCTTGAATTTCTGCAACAGTTAATTCATGATCTTTGTCATGCACTGAAGCTTTAGGTCTTTTTTTCCAATTGCGCGCTGCATCTCTAGTTTTTTCATCTAGATCTAACGCGAATTCATTTCCATTTTCATCTTTCAAAACAAATTTTGAGCCATCATCGCTAAGGGATCCAAAAGTTAATTTTTTAGCCAAGAGACACCTCCAAAACTTGTGTTACAGGAGTGACTAAGTAATTCTCCTGTGTAGGAATAACGCTACGAGAAAAACACTAATTAATTATGAATTTACAGAGCGCGAGTCTGCGCGCTTTAAATCTTTAAATGTAGTCACAGTAATCACAAAACACAACAAACCAGCTAGTGTCACAACCCAAAATGCGGTTTGAGAACCTTCGTTATCTAAAACCCAACCTGAAATTGCAGCAGCAACTGCTATTCCAAGTCCTGCTCCCGTGTTTGCCCAAGCAAAACCCTCGGTTAATCGATTCTGTGGAACTAATTGACCAATCAAGGAATAACCAGAAATCAGCACGGGCGAAATCGCCAAACCAGAAATAAGCAGTGTCACAAAAAGACTAGGCATAGTTGAAATAAAGGGCAGTGGCGTTAAAGAAATTGCAAATACAAAAGAAGTGATTAGAAATCTGCGGGAAAGTTTATTTTTAAAATGGATTGCTCCCATTGCAATTCCAGCCACAAGAGATCCAATTGACCAAGCAGCTATTAGAGCACCTGCTAACTCAGGAGAATTTTTTTCTCTGCTAAAGGCAACTGCAATTACTTCAGCAGCACCAAAAACAGCTCCAAGCAAAATGTAAACCAAAAATACTGAAAAGACTCCGGGATATAAAATTGCAGATTTACCTTTTGATTCATGTGATTTATGAATTTCAGGCTGAGTATTTTTTTGACTAGCTAACCAAATACCTCCCAGAGTTACCAAAAAGGCAGCTATTAAAAGTCCTGAAGCATCATAAAAAGCAACACAAAGAATAGTTACGAGGGGAGGGCCAAAAATAAAAATTATTTCATCCAAAACACTTTCCATAGCAAAAGCAGTATTTTGCTGTTGAGAATTTCTTACCGATTTCTTCCACCTTGCTCTAACGTAAGGACCCACAGTTGGTACTAATGCACCAGAAATAATTGCGGTTAAAAGTACTAAAAAGAAATTAAAATTTTGAATAATAAGAAATACGGTTATTAACAAAAAACTCACATGAACACTTAGTTGAACAGGAATTATTCGATTCTGGCCTAAGCGATCTGCAAATCTAGAAGTTATGGGACCTCCAATTGCTGCAGCTATTGCAAATGCGGCAGAAATTACCCCGGCTTTGAAATATGAGCCAGTTCTAGATTGAACCAGTAATACAGAACCTAATCCATACATTGATATTGGAAATCTTGCAATTAAACCAGCTAGAGAAAATTGAATGGCTCCAGGCAAAATCAATATATTTTTGTATTTACTAAGCACGACCTCAACGCTACTTGTTCAGTGGTTTAAGACAAAATAGGTGGTGTGACTGAGTCGTTGAATCAAAGTTTGCTCAATTTAGCTTTAGATATAGCCAAAACAACAAGTGACCTTTTAGTTAATAAAAGACCAGAAAATATGTCCTATGAATCAAAATCAACCCCAGTTGATTTAGTTACAGAAATGGACAAAAAAGCCGAAGAACATATTGTTCAAAGAGTCCAGGCTGTTAGACCTAATGATTCTTTCTTGGGGGAAGAGGGAACTGCAAAACCGGTAAGTAATCCTTCAAATGTGAGATGGATTATTGATCCAATTGATGGAACTGTTAATTATTTTTATAACCATCCTTATTGGGCGATATCTATTGGCATTGAGGTAGATGGCGAAATTCAAGTTGGAGTCGTTGCAGCTCCTTTATTGCATGAAGTTTATTACGCAGTTAAAAACGAAGGTGCATATCTTGAACATGATGGAAAAAAAAGTAAATTGAAAACAAACTCAGGAGCAAAACTAGATAAAGCATTAGTTGCAACCGGGTTTGGTTATGACCCAGAAAGAAGAAAGAAACAGGGAGCTGCACTTGCTGAAATGGTTGTACTTGCTCGCGATACCAGAAGAGCTGGAGCAGCAGCAATTGATCTTTGCTACGTAGCAGCAGGAAGGCTTGATGCTTATTATGAATTTGGACTTTATCCATGGGATTTTGCAGCTGGGTCACTCATAGTTACAGAAGCAGGAGGTCGCGTTGGAGGACTCAATGGAGAAAAACTTGGAGGAGATTGGTCATTAGCTGCTAACGCAGATTTATTTGATGTTTTAAATTTTGAAGTTAGCCGATTAAAAGATAAATATTTTAATTAATTTTTTTCAAAGTATTTTTGTAGAGTTTAGTCAATTCTAAGTAGTGATTAACCCCATCTTCAAAACTATTGATTTCCACAGCATTTTCTTTAATCTTGATCGGTACACCAAGAGCTAGTGCTTTTTCAGGAATTGTTTTTCCAGGTGGAACTAATGATTGAGCAGCAACTAAAGCACCTTTTTTAACTAAAACTCTTTCTAAAACTGTCGAACCTGAACCAATTAGACATTTATCTTCGATAACACAACCCTCTAGGTGAGTGTTATGTCCTACTACACAACGAGATCCTATGATCGTGGGATTTTGTGTTTGGCAATGAATAATGCTTCCATCTTGAATTGAAGTCTCTTGCCCGACTTCGATATAACTTGAATCACCTCGAAGTACAGCACTTGGCCAAATACTTGAATTGGCACCTATTCTTACGTCTCCGATTAATACAGCATCAGGATGTATAAATGCACTTTCGTGAATTTGAGGTGATCTTCCGTTTAGTTCATAGATAGGCATGTATTAGATTTGCCTCCCATAGTCTTATTACATATCCTGGTGGACACATTAGGTTATGTGACTAGTGTGGCAAGACTCACCATGCGAAAGACTCGCGCAAGTGGTCAGTTATAAGGCATTATCCACGCGAAAGATAATTTTTTAAGAGGTGAAGAAATAAAGTGGCAACAGATTACGATGCACCGCGAAAATCGGATGAAGAATTAGCCGAGGATTCGCTAGAGGAATTAAAGGCTCAAAGAGCAGAAGCTACTAATCCACAAGTTGAAGTGGATGAAAACGATGTTTCTGATTCTGTTGAACTTCCAGGTGCTGATTTGTCTGATGAATCATTAACTGTAAGAGTTCTTCCTAAGCAAGCTGATGAATTCACCTGTTCAAAATGTTTCTTGGTTATGCACAAATCAAGAATCGCTAAAGAAACAAAAGGTAAAGCTGTTTGCATTGAATGCGCTTAGTTTTTCTTTTTAAGATTTTTCTGCAATAAATTTTCTAATAAAGACATAGCTATCGTGCTGACTGCTGTCCAAGTTAGAACTTGACCTAAAGGTTGATCTTTATCACCAGATTTTGGTGGTTTTTGGCCCATGATTTTTGTATAACTTTTAGCAAGTATCTTTCTAGCAAAAAAAGTAATTACTAGAACCAATATAGAAGAAATAAGTCCCAAGGAATTTTTCTTCTTTTTTCTTCTCATGATTGCCATTCTAATACATCAATTAATTTGCAACACGTTTTTAATTTTTTGGCCTTTTCTTGTGGAAACTAACCAATAACTATGAGGATCAGTTGGGTCATCAAATTCAATTTTAATTGCTGTTGAAATTAAGGGGGATATCGCATGAAAGGCTTTAAAGTCTGACCTAATTCCTCTAAGTTGCGTAGTTTCAAGAGCATTTAAAGTTTCAATTTGAGTGATTATTTTTAGAGGTAATTTTGCTTTTCCAGCATGAAAATACTGCGAATCTATTTTTAGCTCAGGTGAAAAAATATAAGTGATGAGACAAAGAATCGTGGAAACGATGACAAATACTGCTACAGCAAAATTAGTTCCAAATATTGCGCTCATGGATATAGATAACATCAAACTTATTCCTATCAGAAATAGCCAAGCCCAAAATGGAGGAAGTAATTTCTCACGAAATTGCAAGTTGCTCATACTTTAACTTTGCCAGAGAAGTATTCTTATAAATGTGTCAGGACCTTCAACTTTAGAAATTTTAGTCTCAAAACTTCACCCCAATGCCATAATTCCAACTTACGCAAAACCAGGAGATGCTGGAGCAGATCTTTATGCAATTGAAGAAAAAACTTTAAATCCAGGTGAAAGAGCATTAATAAAAACAGGAATAGCTATTGCCTTACCTGAAGGTTATGTTGGTTTAGTTCATCCAAGATCAGGTCTGGCGTTAAAAAATGGAATAAGTGTGGTTAATTCACCCGGAACCATTGATTCAGGTTACCGCGGAGAAATTGGAGTTGTTCTAATAAATCACGATTTAAATGAAAGTTTTACAGTTAAAGTTGGAGATCGAATAGCGCAATTAGTTATACAAAAGTTTGAAAATGCAAAATTTGAAATAGTTAATGAATTACCGCAATCAGAGCGTGCAAGCGGTGGATATGGTTCGACCGGCAAATGAAAACAATTAAAGAGTATTTAAAGAATTTTTACGCAAGTAACGAAGAATTAGCAGCAGAAGAACTTTCCGAACAAGCCGAGAACAGAGGCTCTACTTTAATTGACGAAATCGAAAGAGGAAAATTAATTCAAGTTACCGGTGTTGTAAAAAGTGTGATTGTTAAACCAAACACACAAAATCCCTCATATGAAATAGAAGTTTTTGATGGAAGTGGAAATTTAACGGTCATTTGGCAGGGAAGAAAAAAATTAGCAGGAGTAGAACCCGGAACTCAAATTGAAGTTGAAGGTAGAATTACATTTTTAGGTGGTAAACCTTGTTTACATAACCCAATATATAAAATTTTGAGTAACGAAAAGGATTAACTTGGAAAATAAGGAATCTATAGGTGAAAAAGAGTTATTAGATAAAGCTTTGGGCGGCTGGAGAGGTTTAGTCGACTCAGCTCTTCCATCTTTGTTGTTTGTAATTATTTTTGTAGTTCAAAATGATTTAAATTTAGCCCTCATAGTTTCAGTAATATCTGGAGTAATTCTTTTAATCATCAGGTTAATTGAACGAAAAAGCCTAACCCAAGTGCTGGGGGGATTTTTTGGCTTATTATTTTCAGTTTTTTTAACATGGCGAACAAATGATGCCAGTAATTTTTTTCTAACAGGAATAATTACAAATCTGGTTTATGGACTTGCTCTATTTGTATCTTTGTTAGTTAAACGACCACTTTTAGGTTATTTAGTTGGATCATTAGTGGCAAATACTTCTGGATGGTTGCAAGATCCACTCTTGGTTAGGGCTTATACAACTATTACTTGGCTTTGGGTTGGTGTTTTTTCTATAAGAGTTGCAGTACAAGTCCCACTTTATTTAGCAGACAATATTGCAATTTTAGGTCCAATAAAAATATTCATGGGTTGGCCGTTGTATTTATTTGCAGCTTGGATAAGTTATCGAATTGTGCAAACTGCAAGAAGTAAATCTTAAATAATTATTTACAACACAAAAGATTTCGCAGAATTGGTTGCTGGGCAGTGGTTGCCACAACTAACAGCTCATCTCCTGCTTCTAAAGGATCATCTGGATGTGGTGAGATAACTCTTTTATCTCTTAATATTGCAACTAAAGCAGTATCAATTGGCCACTCAACATCACCAACTTTTTTACCGATAACTGGTGAATCACTTGGCAAAGTTACTTCTAATAAGTCAGATCCAGATTGTCTTAAAGTAAATAATCTTACTAATTCGCCAACTGTTACTGCTTCTTCAACAAGAGCTGTCATCATTTGTGGAGTTGAAACTGAGAAATCAACACCCCAAGCATCATTAAATAACCATTCGTTTTTCGGATGATTTACTCTGCCTACAACTCTTGGTACGCCATATTCAGTTTTTGCTAAAAGTGAAACTACAAGATTTACTTTGTCATCTCCAGTTGCGGCTACAACAATTTGTGCTTTGGATAAATTTGCTTCATCTAACGCATCAGGTTCACATGCATCTGCTAAAACTGTATTTGCTCCAGATTTTTTCGCGCTTTCAATTGCATCTGGATCTTCATCAATAACTGTTACTTCATGACCATTTTTAATAAGATCACGAGCAATTGCTCTTCCTACATTTCCTGCTCCAGCGATAACTATTAACATTTTTTATTCCTTTGGCCCTGAAGCAAAAACATTTTCAACTAAATCTCTATCTGTTACTTGATAAATTGCATGAATTAAATCGCCTTCTTGTAAAACAGTGTCACGATCAGGTAGTAGTGCTCCTCCGAAACGGCTTATCAACGCAACTCTAACTTTTGAGGCCTCTGAAAGTTGTCCAACTTTTTTACCAAACCATTTTGGAGAAAGAAAGACTTGAGCAAGAACAACGTTTCCACTTGGATCACGCCATTCTTCTTGAGCACCTAAGGGAAGTAGTCTTCTTAAAACTTGATCTGTCGTCCAAGCAACACTTGCCACAGTTGGAATTCCAAGTCGTTCATAAACTTTTGCTCTTCTTGGATCATAAATTCTTGCCACAACTAATGGAACATTAAAAGTTTCACGAGCAACTCTTGCAGAAACAATATTGGAATTATCTCCTGAAGATACTGCTGCAAAAGCTTGTGCTTTTTCGATTCCAGCTTCAATTAATGTGTCACGATCAAAGCCAATACCTAAAACTTTTTGACCGGTGAAGTCATCACCTAAAATTTGAAATGCATTTTCTTCTTTATCAATAATGGCAACACTATGACCAAGTTCAAGTAGGCGAAAAGAAAGTGCTGATCCAACTCGACCACAACCCATAATGACTACATGCACTTTGGATTAATCCTTTGAAAGTTTTAACTTCTTATTCATACGCTACACGCAATCTCTGATTAATTAATGGAGTGGTTGATGGATTAGAATTGAATTCTTGCGTAGTCTTGAGGGATTGTGGCAATTTTTACAACGTCTGTTAAGCGTTTACTACTTGGTCGCGCGTTAAGAAGTGACAAGTTAGGCGACACACTTTTACCTAAAAGAATTGCTTTACCAGTTTTTGCTTCCGATGCTCTTTCTTCTAACGCATATGCCACTCAAGAAATTCTTTTAGTTTTAAGTATTAGTGGACTTGTCTATCTAAATAGTTCAATTTGGGTCGCGCTAGCTGTTGCATTTGTTATGGGTGTTGTTGTGATGTCTTATCGGCAAAATGTTCACGCTTATCCAAGTGGTGGAGGGGATTACGAAGTTGTAACTACTAATTTGGGTAAAAAGCCAGGTCTTGTTGTGGCAAGTGCATTGATGGTTGATTACGTAATGACTGTTGCTGTTTCTATTTCGGCAGCAAAAGACAATATTTCTTCTGCAATTCCGTTTTTTGCAGATCATGGAGTTGCTTTGACTATATCTTTAATAGTTCTGTTAACTGTTTTAAATTTACGAGGAGTAAAAGAATCTGGCACGTTATTTGCAATTCCAACTTATGCATTTATTTTTTCAATTGCAATGATGGTTTTGTGGGCTGGTTTTCAATTAATGCAAGGTGTTGAATTAAAGGCAGAAAGTGCTGATTGGACAATTAGAGCCGAGCAATCTTTAACAGGTCTTGCTTTGATATTTCTATTTGCTAGAGCCTTTTCTTCTGGTTGTACTGCACTTACAGGAGTTGAAGCAATTTCAAACGGAGTACCTGCATTTAGAAAACCAAAAAGCAAAAATGCCGCTACAACATTATTGTTACTTGGCGTTATTTCATCAACAATGTTTTTGTCTATAACTTTCTTAGCTATGAAAACTGGAGTTAAAGTTGCTGAACACTCAGAAAATCTAATTGGTTTACCTGAAGGCCAAGCTCAAAAAACTGTTATCGTTCAAATTGCTCAAGCAACATTTGGAAATTTTTTTATAGGAACTTTGATAATTGCTTCTGTCACTGCCTTGATTCTGGTCTTAGCAGCTAATACAGCATTTAATGGTTTTCCTGTTTTGGGTTCAATTCTTGCCCAAGATAAATATTTGCCAAGACAATTACATAATCGAGGAGACAGACTTGCATTTAGTAATGGAATTATATTTTTATCAACCGCAGCAGTTTTAATCGTTTATGCATTTGATGCTAGCGTTACACGCTTAATTCAACTTTACATTTTGGGTGTTTTTACTTCTTTTACTTTAGGACAACTTGGCATGATTAAACATTGGACTAAATTAATTGCCGTTTCCAAAGATAAAGAAGAAAAAAATAAAATGATTCGCTCAAGAATTATTAATTCAATTGGTTTTACTTTGACATCAACAGTTCTAGTGATCGTATTAGTAACTAAATTTACTCACGGTGCTTGGATGGTTGTTGTTACTATTCCTTTACTGATGGCAATAATGAGTTCAATTTTTTATTACTACAAAAAAGTAAGCAATGAATTAACTTTGACAGATGATTCAATGCAAGTTTTGCCAAGCAGAGTGCACGGAATAGTTTTGGTTTCAAAAATGCACAAACCAACTATGAGGGCAATTTATTATGCTCGTGCAACTAGGCCAAGTACCTTAGAAGCAATTACTGTCAGAGCAAATGAGAAAGAAACAGAAGAATTAGTTAAACAGTGGCAAAATTTGGAAATTCCTGTTCCTTTGAAAGTACTTGATTCGCCATTTAGAGAAGTAACCAAACCTATTCTTGATTATGTAAAAAGCATTCGAAGGGAAAGTCCACGAGATGCAATTTCTATTTTCATTCCTCAATATGTAGTTGGTCATTGGTGGGAGCAGCTCTTACATAATCAATCAGCCATAAGACTTAAGTCTCGACTTTTATTCACTCCAGGAGTAATGGTGGTAAGTGTTCCATGGCAATTGATGTCATCTGAAAATGTGGCAAATAAAGAACCTAAAGTTGCTCCAAATAATTTAAGACGTAATTAAGTTAAAAAGTGAAACCTGGCGATTTAATTACTTTAAACATTGAAAAAGTTGCTCATGGTGGTTTTTGTGTTGCCAGGTATGAAAATGTTGTCATATTTGTAAGACATGCTCTGCCAAACGAAAAAGTTGAAGCAGAGTTAATTTCAATGGCGCCAGGAAAAAAATCTTGGTTTGCCCAAACCGTAAGAGTCATTAATTCTTCTAAATTTCGAAGAAATTCTCCGTGTCCTTACTTTAAAAATCAAGGATGTGGAGGATGCGACTGGATGCACACCTCTGCTTCTTACCAGAGGCAATTAAAACTAGAAGTACTAATTGAGCAACTTGAAAGATTAGGAAAAATTACGCAAGCTCGTGAAATTTGTCGAATGAATGAAGTCGAACCAGAGGAAAAAAACTGGAGAACTAAAGTTCGAATGATCGCTGACGACCAAGGAAATCTTGGGTTTAGAAAATACAAAAGTAGTGATATTCAAGTAGTTGAAAAATGCATTATTGCAGATGAATTGATAAACAAAACTCTATCTGGCATAGGAAAGCAGATTCCAGCAGATGAGATTGAATTAGTCAAAAATAATGATGAAGTAATAGTCATAGAAAAAAATAGTAAAAATTTAACTATAAAAAGAAATGTTAATCAAGAAAGTTTTGAATCTAGTGGGTCTGGTTTTTGGCAAGTGCATCCTAAATCTGTTGAGGTGTTGACTGAATTAATTGAAAAAGAAATTAGAAGGATGAAATTAGATTCATTTTTGGATTTATATTCAGGTGTGGGTGTTTTCTCATCTGTGATTGCAAGAGCTTTTCCTCAAGCACGAGGATATGCACTGGAAAGTAGTAAAGATGCGGCGGAACATGCGAAAAATAATTTACATAGTTTTAAACATGTTAAAACTTTAAAGCAAAAAGTTGAAGATTGGATATTTAAAAATAGAGAAAAATTTGACTTGATCGTTTTGGATCCTCCAAGATCTGGTGCTGGAGTGAAAGTAATGCAAAGTATTTGTAAAAAAGCAGAGGAAAAAATTATTTATATTGCTTGTGATCCAGCGTCTTTAGCCAGAGATACTGCTGTGGCAAAAGATCATGGTTGGATTCTTGAAAAAGTTGAAGTTTTTGACTTCTTTCCAATGACTCATCATTTTGAAAGTGTGGCAGTGTTTACACGAGGCTAAAAGCATAAACTTGCCCACTGATAGTCTTGAAGTAATAAATAAATGTGAGGATTGATGAGCCTTAACTCTTTTGACGCCAAAGTTAACCTTGAATTTAATTCAAGATCATGTCAAATGTTTGATATAACTAAAGTATCAGGGTCCAAGTCTTTACCATTTAGTTTAAAAATTCTTCTTGAAAATTTGTTAAGAACTGAAGATGGAATAAATGTCACTAAAGAGCACATAAATGCAATTGCTAATTGGGATGAAAATGCAGAACCAAGTATTGAAATTCCATACACTCCAGCACGAGTTATTATGCAAGATTTCACAGGTGTTCCAGCAATTGTTGATTTAGCTACTATGCGTGAAGCAATGATTGAACTTGGTGGAAATCCTGAAAAGGTTAATCCTTTGGCTCCTGCTGAATTAGTAATTGATCACTCTGTAATTGCTGATTCATTTGGTTCCAATATGTCTTTTCAAATAAATGTTGATTTGGAATATGAGAGAAATGAAGAACGTTATCAATTTTTAAGATGGGGACAAGGCGCATTCTCAGAATTCAAAGTTGTTCCACCTGGTACAGGCATTGTTCATCAAGTAAATATAGAAAACTTAGCCAGAGTCGTTTTTGAAAAAGATTCTGTTGTTTATCCAGACACTGTTGTTGGAACAGATTCACACACCACCATGGTTAATGGTTTAGGAGTTTTAGGTTGGGGAGTGGGCGGAATTGAAGCAGAAGCTGCAATGCTTGGTCAACCTGTAAGCATGCTTATTCCAAAAGTTGTGGGTTTTAAATTAACTGGCTCATTAAAAGAAGGAGTAACTGCAACTGATTTAGTTCTAACAATTACAGAAATCTTAAGAAAACATGGAGTTGTTGGAAAGTTTGTGGAGTTTTATGGAGCAGGTTGTTCTGCTGTTCCATTGGCAAACAGAGCAACTATTGGAAACATGAGTCCTGAGTATGGCTCAACTGTTGCAATATTTCCAATAGATGAACAAACAATTGAATATTTAAAATTTACTGGCAGAAGTACAGATCAACTTGCATTGGTAGAAAATTATGCAAAGAAGCAAGGTTTGTGGCTTGATCCAAATCATGAACCAAGATTTAGTGAACACTTGCAACTTGATCTATCAACGATTGAGCCAAGTATCGCAGGTCCAAAAAGACCACAAGATCGAGTCAGTTTAAAGAATGCCAAAGATAATTTCAACAAAGTTCTTCCTAACTACACAAATGATTTAACTAAAAAAATTGAAGTTGATTTGGATGGAGAAAAATTTAATTTAACCCATGGAGCTGTGGTAATTGCAGCTATTACTTCTTGTACAAACACTTCTAATCCAGAAGTAATGATTGGTGCAGGTCTTGTTGCTAAAAAGGCTGTCGAATTAGGTTTGGCAAGATCTACTTGGGTTAAAACAACCCTTGCCCCAGGATCTCAAGTAGTGACCGATTATTTGAATAAATCTGGATTAACACCGTATTTGAACAAGTTAGGTTTTGATTTAGTGGGATATGGCTGTACCACTTGTATTGGCAATAGTGGACCATTACCTGAAGTAATTAGTGCTGCAATTAATAAAGCAGATTTGGCCGCCGTTTCAGTATTAAGTGGAAATAGAAACTTTGAAGGTCGAATAAATCCTGATGTGAAAATGAATTATTTAGCATCACCTCCACTAGTAGTGGCATATGCAATTGCAGGAACTATGAACATTGATTTGAATAATGACCCAATTGGAAGAAACCAAGAGGGTAAAGAAATCTATTTGAAAGATATTTGGCCAAGTTCAAAAGAGATTCAAGATTACATAAACCAAGCAATAGATAGCGAAATGTTTATTAAGAGATATGCAGATGTATTTAAAGGTGATGAGCGTTGGCAAAAACTTCCAACACCGACAGGTAAAACATTCACCTGGTCAAGTGCAAGTACATATGTAAGAAAACCACCATATTTTGAAAACATGCCAAAATCTCCTCAAAAAGTAACCGATATTTCAAATGCCAGAGTTCTTGCATGGTTAGGGGATTCAGTTACGACTGATCACATTTCCCCTGCAGGAAGTATCAAAATTGATTCACCTGCTGGAAAATATCTAATTGAACATGGCATAGATAAAAAAGATTTCAACTCATATGGATCAAGACGTGGAAATCACGAAGTAATGATTCGTGGAACTTTTGCAAATATTAGGTTGAAAAACAAATTACTTAAAGAAGTTGAAGGTGGATTCACTTTTAATTTCTTAAAAGATATACAAGACACAATTTATGATGCAAGTGTAGATTATTTAAATTCTAAAATTCCTTTAATAATTCTTGCAGGAAAAGAATATGGTTCCGGTTCATCTAGAGATTGGGCTGCAAAGGGAACAGCGTTACTTGGAGTCAAAGCAGTAATTGCAGAATCTTACGAAAGAATTCATCGAAGTAATTTAGTGGGAATGGGAGTATTGCCACTTCAATTTATTGAAGGTGAAAATGTTGAATCTTTAGGTCTTGATGGTTCTGAATCATTTAGTATTTCTGGAATTGAAAAATTAAATGAAAATTCTATTCCCCAATTACTTAAAGTTATTGCCACTAGTAAAAATGGTGAAAAAACTTTCCAAGTTAAATTAAGAATAGATACTCCCGGAGAAGCAGATTATTACAGAAATGGTGGAATATTACCTTTCGTATTAAGACAATTGGCTAAATAAGATGTCAAGAAATTTAGTTGCAGGGGTTGACTCGTCAACACAATCAGTAAAAATTGTAATCAGGGATTCAAAAACAGGAGAGTTAGTTAGAGAAGCAAGGGGAACTCATCCTGATGCTACCGAAGTTGATCCTTTAATTTGGTGGAATGAATTTGAAAGTAAATCAAAAGATTTATTTGAAGGTGTGAAAGCTATTTCAATCGGTGCACAACAACATGGAATGGTTGTTGTTGATGAAAATAAAAATGTGGTTCGTGATGCTCTTTTATGGAACGATACTCGTTCTGCTCAAGATGCAAATGATTTAATAACTGAATTTGGTGGAGCACAAAATTGGGCTGATGCAATTGGATCAATGCCAGTGGCATCTTTCACTGTGACTAAACTTCGATGGCTTGCAAAAAATGAACCAGACAATGCAAAAAAAGTATCTGGAGTTATGTTGCCTCATGACTATTTGAGCTGGAATTTGATGAACAAACCAGATGAATTTGTGACAGATAGAGGAGATGCTTCTGGAACAGGTTATTGGTCTCCACACACAAATGAATATAGAAAAGATTTATTGAAACTTGCATTTGGAAGAGAAATACAAGTACCAAGAGTTGCTAAACCAAATGAAGTTATTGGAGAAACAAAATCTGGAATAAAAATTGGTCCTGGTTCTGGTGACAATATGGCTGCAGCTTTAGGTCTAGGCGCACAACCTGGAGATATTGTCATTTCTTTAGGAACATCAGGAACTGCCTATACAGTTTCATCTCATCCAACTAATGATGCTTCTGGAATTATTGCTGGATTTGCAGATGCAACTGGAAATTACTTACCACTTGCCTGCACACTCAATGCAGCAAGAGTTATCAATGCTGGTGCTTCAACTTTAAATGTTTCATTAGATGATTTTGCAAAACTTGCTCTTAATGCAAAACCAGGATCCCAAGGTCTTGTGTTATTACCGTTTTTAGATGGGGAAAGAACTCCAAATCTTCCAAATTCAAAAGGTTCTTTACATGGATTAACTAGAAATAATTTAACTCCTGAAAATTTTGCAAGAGCGTGTATTGAAGGAATGCTTTGTTCTTTGGCTGAAGCAAGTGATTACATCACAAATTTTGGGCAAAAAACTAAACCAAATCGAGTTGTTTTAATTGGAGGGGCCGCAGTTTCAAAAGCTGTTCAAGAAATTGCTGCAACATTGTTTGAAGTGCCGGTTCATATTCCGCCAATGTCTGAATATGTTGCAGATGGTGCAGCCAGGCAAGCTGCTTGGGTTTTATCTGGTGAAACTAAACCCCCGGTCTGGGAGGAAAAAGGAAGTATTGAAATCAAGTCAGACTACAAAGACTTCGTCCGAAACGCTTATCGCCAAGCATTTGATTCACTTTATAAATAATCGTTAATTATTGGTACGAAAAGTTACCGAAAAGTAATATTTCTGATGCTCAATTGTGACTACCTTTGCTAGACCCCTCAAAGAGGTTCAAGGTAAGTTATTGCCTATAGCAAATATTTTGCAATAAAAATCTTTCTGAAATGAGGTTGTGAATGTCTGGCGCTTTGACTCCAAAAAGAGAAGACAAATTTGCATTTGGATTATGGACAATCGGTCACTCTGGTAGAGATCCATTTGGTGAAGCGACAAGACCGCCAATTTATCCAGCTGATTTTGTAAGAAAACTTGGTGAATTAAATGTTTGGGGAGTTTCATTTCATGACGATGATTTACTTCCATACGGTTCAACACTTGCCGAACAAGACAAAATTAAAAAAGATTTTCGTAAAGCTCTAGATGATTCAGGTGTTGTTGTTTCAATGGCAACAACAAATTTATTTACACATCCTGTTTTTAAAGATGGTGCATTCACTTCAAATGATCCACAAATTAGAAAGTATGCAATTCAAAAAGTATTGAAAGCACTTGATGTCGGAGCAGAATTTGGTGCACCAACTGCAGTTTTTTGGGGTGGACGTGAAGGTGTTGAAGCAGCAGGTTCGAAGTATCCACTTGATGCTTTAGAAAGATATAGAGAAGCTTTGAATTTCTTTATTGGTTACATAAAAGATAATGGTTACAAAATGCGCATGGCATTAGAACCAAAACCAAATGAACCAAGAGGAGACACATTTTTACCAACGATTGGTCATGCAATGGCATTCATTGAAACTTTGGATGATCCAAGCATGGTTGGAATAAATCCTGAAGTTGCACATGAAACTATGGCAGGACTTTCTTTCTATCAAGGAGTTGCTCAAGCTGTTTGGCAAAAGAAGTTGTTCCACATTGATTTGAATGATCAAAAAATAGGTAGATACGATCAAGATCTTCGTTTTGGTTCAGAAGGAATTAAAGATAACTTCTTCTTAGTCAGATTATTAGAAAAAACTGGCTACTCAGGTCCAAAACATTTTGATTCTCGACCATACAGAAATGAACATGGTGATGGTATTTGGGAATTCGCCAAAAATTCAATGAGAAATTATTTAGCACTTGCAGAAAAAGCACGCGCATACGATGCAGATCCAGAAGTAAAAGAAGCTCATAAAGTTTCTGGTCATGATTCATTAGCGCAACCAACTGTCGGAGGTTATTCCTCAGATTCAGCTAACAAGTTGAAACAGGAGGTGTTTGACGCCGACAAGCTAGCAGAACGTGGATTCTTTAACGAGAGACTCGATCAGTTAGCTATTGATCACATTCTTGGTTTGAAAAAATAAAATCAAAAGTTTTATTTAATTCAAAACAAGATTAAAAACAAACAAAAGGAGAACTGAGTGTTAAAACGCTCTTTCGGAGTAGCAGCAGTTACCGCTGCAGCAGCTCTTTTATTAGCAGCATGCTCAAGCGGTTCAAGTGATTCCGCAGCAACTGAAGACACAGCAGCAGCAGCTGCAAGTGGTTTAGCTTGCGTAATCTTGCCAGACTCTGCATCATCCCCACGTTGGGAAAATGGAGATCGTCCAGCATTGAAGGAAGCTCTTGAATCAGCCGGTTTCACAACCGACATTCAAAACGCTGAAGGCGACACTGCAAAGATGTTGACCATTGGTGACCAAATGCTTGCATCTGGTTGCAACGTAATGATCATCACCGATTATCAAGGTGCTGGTGCACAAGTTGCTGCTAAATCAAAAGCACAAGGCGTACCAACAATCGCTTATGACCGTCCAATTGAAGGTGTTGACTACTACGTTTCATTTGACAACGTAACAGTTGGAACTCTTCAAGGTGAAGGTATCTTAAAGTGCTTAGCAGATGCAGGTAAAGATCCAAAGACCGCTGAATTGATCTTCCTAGATGGAGACCCAACAGACGGAAACGCAGCAATGTTTGCTGAAGGATATGACACTGCACTTAAAGCAGCAGGTGTAGAAGTTGACAAAGCAGCACTTGGCGCAAAACGTCCAGATGGTACATGGGATGGCGCAAAAGCTGGAACAAACTTCGAACAAGCTCTTACTGCAAATGGTGGAAAAGTTGACGCAGTTGTGTCAGCAAACGACACCAACGCAGCATCAGCAATTGCAATCCTTGACAAGAACAACTTGAAAGTTCCAGTATCTGGACAAGATGCTTCTGTTGAAGGTTTGACAAACGTATTGTCAGGCAAGCAATGTATGACAGTCTTCAAAGATTATTTAGTTGAAGCTTCAACAGCTGCTGAATTGGCAATCGCAATCTTGAAAGGTGAAACCCCAACAACCAATAAACAATTGGCTGATGGAACACCATTCCAAGCAGCAGATCCACAAGCGTTGTATGCAGATGCAGCATCTCTTGACGGATTCAATGCAGCACTTGACCGCATTGGCAAAACCGCAGCAGATGTTTGCGTCGGCGATGCAGCAGCTAAGTGTACAGAAATCGGTCTTTCCTAAGATCTGATTTAAAGCACGTATATATGGTCTTGGCACCTTACAAGGTGTCAAGACCATATATTTAAATAAAGCAATGACCTGGTCGAAGGAGAAATTACTTGTCTAGTCAACCTCCAGTAATCGAATTAAAAGACGTTAAAAAAAGTTTTGGTCCTGTTGAAGTTTTAAAAGGTGTTAATTTTACTATTCGTGCAGGTGAAGTAACTGCATTAGTTGGCGATAACGGTGCAGGTAAATCAACTTTGATCAAAGGTTTAGCTGGGATTCAGCCTTATGATTCAGGAACTATTTTATTTGAAGGACAAGAAGTAGAACTTACAAGTCCAAGACAATCATCAGAACTTGGCATAGATGTGGTTTATCAAGATTTAGCACTTTGCGACAACTTAGACATAGTGCACAACATGTTTTTAGGCAGAGAACAAGCAAATAAAGGTGTACTTGATGAGGGTCACATGGAATCAAAGGCAGCAAGCACTTTGACTTCATTATCTGTAAGAACCGTTAAGTCAGTTAGACAAAAAGTTGCAAGACTTTCTGGTGGACAAAGACAAACTGTTGCAATTGCAAGAGCTGTGTTATGGAATAACAAAGTAGTTATTTTGGATGAACCAACTGCAGCACTTGGTGTAGCTCAAACTGAACAGGTATTGCAATTAGTTAGAAGACTTGCAGATGCAGGAAAAGCAGTAATTATTATTTCTCACAACTTACAAGATGTATTTACTGTTGCAGATAGAATTTATGTTCTTTATTTAGGAAAAATGACTGCAGCGGTTAAGAAATCTGAAACATCTCAATCTGATGTTGTTGCATATATAACTGGTACAAAAACCCAAGAAAATGTAGAGGCCTAACATGTCAAACCAAAATACAGTTCAGACAGGAAATGAAGGATCTATTCTTGATGCTTTCAAAGATTACATTGTAAGAGTAAGAGGTGGAGAAACAGGATCACTTCCCGCACTTCTTGGCTTAGTAATTTTGGCAACTATATTTGCACTTGCAAATCCAATATTTTTAAAACCAATTAACTTTGCAAATCTTCTTACCCAAACTGCAACAGTAACAACTCTTGCAATGGGTTTAACATTTGTTTTACTACTTGGCGAAATTGATTTATCAGCAGGTGTTACTGCAGGTTTATCTGCTGGTTTCTTAGCCGTTTCAATGTTTAACTATGGAGTTTCTTGGCCAATTGCAGTTATTATCGCAATTCTTTTTGGCATGTTTGTTGGGTTTTTAATTGGTTTGCTAGTTGCAAAAGTTGGGATACCCTCGTTCGTGGTGACTCTGGCAGCATTTCTTGCATTTCAAGGACTACAACTAGTAGTCATTGGACGCGGTGGATTAATTGGAATTGATGCTCCACCAATTCTTGCGATCATGAATAGGCCAATGCCATTAATCTTTGGCTGGATCTTGTTGATTATTGTTTTTGTTTTATATGTTTTAACATCTTTGATTTCTAGAAGACAAAGAAGTGCATCAGGTCAAACAAGTAAACCGATAAGCATCTTGATTGCAAAATCTTTAACGTTGTTAATTGTCGGAGCAGGGGTTGTAACTTTCCTTAATCAAGAACGTGGTGCAAATCCAGCTGTCACATCATTAAAAGGTGTGCCATGGGTTGTGCCTATTGTTTTAATTCTTCTTGCTGCCGGAACTTTTGTTTTAAATAGAACTAAATTTGGTAGACATGTTTATGCAGTAGGTGGAAACGCTGAAGCTGCAAGACGTGCAGGTATTCGAGTTGATCGAGTCAGAATTACAGTGTTTATGATTTCTTCAACTTTTGCAGGAATTGCTGGAATTTTGTTGGCCTCAAGACAAGCATCAGTTGATGCCGCTGCGGGTCGCTCCATTGTGTTAAGTGCAATTGCTGCAGCAGTTGTGGGTGGAGTGAGTTTGTTTGGTGGCCGAGGCAGATTAAGTGATGCAGTAATTGGGGGATTTGTTATCGCCATTATTGATAACGGTCTTGGTCTTATTGGTCTTGCTTCAGGATTGAACTTGGCAGTAACAGGTGCTGTTTTGTTACTTGCAGCAACTGCTGATGCAATTTCTAGAAGAAAATCTAGAGCTGGAAGTTAAAAAGTTTTAATTAAGACTTTTTAATGACCATTTCTATTGCTCAAGGTGAAAATAAATTAATTATTGACCCTTCGCTTGGTGGCCAAGTTTTAGAGTGTCACATCGAAAAATATCAAATAATTGCGCCTAAAACCGATAATCCTTTAGTTGGGGGATGGTATTTAATGGCACCTTGGGCAGGAAGACTAGAAGATAACGAAATAATTTATCAAGGTAAAAATTATCCGCAAGATATTAATTTCCAAAAATGGGCAATCCATGGAACTGTTGCGTTTGAAGAAGGGAAAGTTTTAAATCAACAAGACGATTCAGTTGAAATAATTCACGAATCAAATAAAAATTGGCCAGTGAAAGCAAAAATAAAACAAAAATGGTTTGTAGCAAATAAATTTATTCGTTGTAGTGCTTCAATTGAAGTAGATAAAGAATTTCCAGTTCAAGTTGGTTGGCATCCTTGGTTTAAACGAGACATTGGTAAAGGCAGAAATGCCAAATATGGCATAGAAGCAGTTTCTCAATACATAAGAACTAAAGATTTTGTGACTTTGAATCAAACTCAAGAAATTGGAACACCACCTTTTGATGATGCTTTTAATGTTCCAAGCGGTAAAGGGTTTATTGAATGGCCTAATGCTTTAAGACTAGATTTCAAATTTGATCATCAAACTTTTGTTATTTATGACGAACCTGAAGATAGTTTTTGCATAGAACCTCAAACAGGTCCACCAAATTCCAATAATCATGCTCTTTTTGTATCAACTCCAGAAAAACCTCTTGTTGCTTCAGTTAAGTGGGATATAACCCAATTTCGTGAGGAGAAATAAACAAAATAGGACAAATCTAGGGACTGAATTAGAATTACAGAAGGGCTTAAAACCTATAGTGTTTCAGAACAAAGGAGGGATTTTTAATGGGTCTATTAAATTCAATTAATTCACCTCAAGATTTAAAGAAACTTTCTTCCGCCCAAATACCTATCCTTGCAAGAGAAATCAGAGAATTTTTAATATCTAAAGTTTCAAAAACTGGTGGACATCTAGGTCCAAATCTTGGAGTTGTTGAATTGACAATTGCTTTGCATAGAGTTTTTGATTCACCTAAAGATGCCATTATTTGGGACACAGGGCATCAATCTTATGTTCATAAAATGTTTACCGGCAGATTAGATAAATTTGGTGATTTGAGAAAGAAAGATGGAATTTCTGGTTACCCATCTAGATCTGAATCAGAACATGATTTTGTAGAAAATTCGCACGCATCAACTGCATTGTCTTGGGCAGATGGTTTAGCAAGAGCATTTGAGCAAACTGGTGAATTAAAAAATAGACACGTTGTGGCCGTAGTAGGAGATGGTTCTCTTACTGGAGGTATGAGTTGGGAAGCTTTGAATAATATTGCGTCACAAAAACATAGACCATTAGTAATTGTGGTCAATGATAATGGCAGGTCTTATTCACCAACTATTGGTGGATTATCTGAACATTTAGCAGCTTTGAGAACAAATGAAACATATGAAAAAGTTTTGGATTGGGGTAAAGAAACATTACTTCGTTCACCAATTGGAAGACCAGTTTTTGAAGCATTACATGGAATGAAAAAAGGGATAAAAGATGTTTTTGCTCCTCAAGGTTTATTTGAGGATTTAGGTTTGAAATATATTGGACCAGTTAATGGTCACGATGAAGATTTAATTGAAAATGCTTTGCAATATGCGAAAAGATTTCATGGTCCAGTTATGGTGCACGTAATTACCGAAAAAGGAAAAGGCTATGCCCCTGCTTTAGAAGATGAAGCAGAAAAATTCCATGCCACTGGTGTGATTGATCCTGCTACAGGAAAACCAGTAAGTGCAAGTGTTACAACATGGACAAGTGTTTTTAGTGACGAATTAGTTGCAATAGGAAAAGAAAGAAAAGACATTGTCGCAATCACGGCTGCAATGCTTGGGCCCACTGGTTTAGATAAATTTGCAAAGGAATTTCCAGATCGAATTTATGATGTTGGAATCGCAGAGCAACATGCCACAACTTCAGCTGCGGGAATGGCACTTGGGGGCTTACATCCTGTTGTAGCAATTTATGCCACATTTTTAAATCGAGCATTTGATCAATTACTTCTAGATGTGGCATTACATAAAGCAGGAGTTACTTTTGTATTAGATAGAGCAGGTATTACAGGAGATGACGGAGCAAGTCATAACGGAATGTGGGATTTATCAATCTTGCAAGTAGTGCCAAATTTGATGTTAGCCGCACCAAGGGATGCCCAAACATTAAGAGAACTACTAAGAGAATCAGTAATAGTTAAAGATAGACCAACGGTAATTAGATTTCCTAAAGGTGCAATTGTTTCACCAGTAAATGTTGAAGAAAGAATTGAAGGAATAGACATCTTGAACAAAAATGGTGACGAAGATGTTCTTGTCGTATCTATTGGGGCAATGGCACATTTAGCCAACGATGTTGCGCAAAGATTAATTGATCAAGGTTTAGGGGTTACAGTGGTCGATCCAAGATGGATCAAACCATTGCCAAACTATCTGACAAATTTAGCAGCTAGACATCGCTTAATTGCAGTCATTGAAGATAATTCAAGATCAGGTGGAACAGCAACAAGTGTTTCACAATTTCTAAGAGATAGAAATATTTATACTCCACAAAGAGATTTTGGTATTCCTGAAAAATTCTTAGATCATGCAACTAGGGCACAAGTTTTAAATGAAATAGGTTTAACTGCTCAAGATATTTCTAGAGTCATAATTGAAGATATGGCAAGACTTGATAACGCAATTTCAGAAAAAATAAAGAAGAACTAATCTCTATTTTCGTAAAATCGAATTGGTCCAACTTGCTCAGCAACAACTTCATCACCAATTTTTAATAATACTGGAGCACTTACTCTAGAAGAAACTTTTATTGAATTATTCAAAACTAGATGCACAAGTGCATCGTGTCCAAAATACTCAATATCTAAAATCTTGGCATTTGGATTTTCGGACTTTGAAATAATGATTTCTTCCGGCCTAATTATTAAATTACCATTATTTCTATCGTCAATATTTTTACTGGAAAAAATGCTTTCAATTTCACCATCTTTATTTTTTAAAGCAGGCACAATTAAAGCATCACCTGTACTAAACGCCATCTCTAGTCCAATTGGATTGTTATAAACATCTTGAGGAGAACCTAATTGAACAATTTGACCATTTTTCATCAAAGCAACTAAGTCAGACATAACTAAAGCTTCTTCTCGATCATGAGTAACTAAAACGGTTGTAGTTTTAGTTTCGGTAAGAATTTTTTTGATTTCTTGTCTTAATTCTTCCCGTAATTGGGCATCAATTGAAGAAAAAGGTTCATCTAAAAGCATGACATTTGGTGCAGGAGCAAGAGCTCGTGCAATAGCAACTCTAAATTGTTGTCCACCACTTAATTCATGGGGAAACCTGTTCTCTAAATTTGTTAAATTCATTAATTCCATTAATTCTTTAACTCTTTTTATAGATTGCTTACTTTTTGTCAATCCAAAACCTATATTCTTTTCAACATTGAGATGCGGAAATAATGCACCTTCTTGCGGAACATAACCCACATTCCTTCTTTCGGGTGGGACTTGAACACTAGAAACACTCATCAAGGTAGAACCAAATCTGATAGTTCCAGATTTAGGTGCAACAAATCCTGCAATTGATCTAAGTAACGTAGATTTCCCACATCCTGAGGGACCAAGAACTGAAATAAATTTTTGAGAAGGAATAGTAAGTGAAAGATTTTTTAAGACGTGATTTTCACCTAGATCTACACTTAAGTCATCTATTTTTATATCAGTCATACTTTAAATTCTCGCCTATTCCTGATTTTTCTGCGACATTTGGCCTATTAAGTAGGTAGGACGGAATTGAAGCAACAAGCACCAATGCCAAGGCAAAAGGAGCAGCTTGTGCAAATTGTGAAATAGATGTTGCAGTCCAAAGTGAAGTTGAAAGCGTTTCAAAACCTGTGGGTTTAAGCATAAGTGTTGCAGGGAGTTCTTTCATAGCACTGACAAAAACGAGCAACCATCCTGAAAAAATTCCAGGAGTAGCAATTGGCAAAATTACGCGTTTCAAAGTTACAAAATAATTTTGACCAAGGCTTCGTGAAACTTCTTCAAAGTTTTGAGGGATTTTCTCCAAATTTGATCGAACTGAACCAAGAGAATTTGCTACAAATAAAAGTGCGTAAGCAATAGCTAGTAAATACAAAGTTTGATAGATGCCATTTAAATATTTTGCACCTATGGCAACAAGAGAAAGGCCTACGACAACACCAGGAAGAGCGTGGGTTACTAAAAACGAACTTTCCAATACTTTGGCAAACCTAGATTTAAATCTTGAGATTAAAATTGCTATAGGTAGAGCTAAAATTACGCTCAGGCAAGCACCAAGAAATGCAACCCAAGAAGTATTTAAAGTTAAAACAACTAATTCAAAAAGATTTACGTCTGATCTAACACTAATAGATCTAGATATAAGTACATATGCAGGAATTCCGATAGAGAAAATATAGATAGAAAGTAAAGAGAGTGCAGAAAAATATCTTGCTTTTTTTAATTGGAAAACTGAACCATAAAGTTTTGACGTCGAACTTTTTGAAATTCTTCCTCGGCTTTTCTTTTCCAAATACACAACAATTAAACTAACTAAAACGAGCATTATGCCCAAACTTGCAGCCGCACTTCTGTCAAATGAAGCTCGATAAGTTGTATAAATAACTCTGGTGAATGTATCTAATCTCATGAAAGATACCGTTCCAAATTCTGAAATAGCATAAAGAGCGCTAAGTAATGCACCTGCAAAGCTTGCTACACGGACTTGTGGCCAAATAATTCTGTAAAAAACTTGTATTGGACGCAATCCTAGTGATCTAGCAACTTCTTCTTGGTCTATGTTTATATTTCTTAAAAATGCAAAAGTAGGAATTGCAACAAATGGAAAAGTAGCAAGAATTAAAACTAATGCCGATATCCAAAATCCTTGTAACTTAGGAATGAGTACAAGATAGCTATAAGCGATTACATAAGAAGGTATGGCTAATGGCAGAGGCATAATTAAGATAAAAAAGCGTCTAAAGTAAGTATTTGTCTTTGCTAAAAGTGATGCAACGTATACACCTAGAAAAAGTGCTCCTACTGAAACTGTTAACGACAACGAAACACTAATAAATAGTGTTTCGAGGGTTCGAAGTCGAAAAAGTAAAGATAAAAAGTAGTTAAAACCTTTTTCATTAGATCTAATAACCAAGTATGCAATTGGTACTAGAACTAGAAATGTCGAAAATAGGCTAGAAAAAACTAGAATTTTAGGAGTGGTAGAAAAAGAGTTTGAACTAGTTTGTTTTATTTCCTTTTCTACCACTGTCACTGTTACAAAAGTCCTGCTTCGACCAATAACTCTTGGGTTTTACCAATGTCAGATAATTGGCCTAGAGAAACATTTGGTATTTGTAATTCTTCCAATTTAGGCATTTTACTTGGAGGATTTACAGAGGGGATAAGTGAATATTCAAAAGTTTCTGCAACGAATTTTTGCTGTGCAGATTCTGACAACAAGTATTCAAGTAGTTTTAGTGAATTTTGAACATTTGTACTAGTTTGTAAAATACCAAAAGCACTGACATTCAATAAATTACCAACATCACCGGCTTCAAAAAACCCATTTTTAACTTTAATATCTCTTCCAAGTGATTCAGCAATTTCATAAATGTAGTAATGATTAACAAGTCCTAGCGAAATAAGATTTGAATCAAGTGCTTCTACAATTTGCCCATTTTTTTCAAATTTTTGTGGATCATTTGCAGTCAATTTTTTAAGCCATAAAAGTGTCGCTTCATCACCGCGAATTTGTCGCATTGCGGTAACAAAACTTTGAAATGATGCATTTGAAGGCGCGATTCCAACTTTTGACTTCCACTTAGGCTCTATGATTTCATCTATTGTTTTTGGAACATCGTTTTCACTAACTGAATCGGTGTTATAGGCGACAACTCGTGCTCTACCTGTAATTCCAACCCATAATCCATTTGGATCAACAAAATTACTTGGCACAACATTGATAATTTCTTTGTCGAGTGGGCTTAAGAGGTTTTGAGCTGCAACTGCTCCGATTGCTCCGGCATCTTGAGATAGAAACACATCTGCAGGTGAATTTGTTCCCTCTTCTAGTATTTGGGCCGCTAATTCAGCCGAGTCACCGTAACGGGCTTGAATTTTTATTCCAGTATTTTTCTCGAATTCATCAAAGAATGGCTTTATAAAATTTTCATTTCTACCTGAATAAACAGTAATTGTTTGGTCTGAACTATTTGTTTCTTCTTGGCTACTTGTTTCTCCATTGGCACAAGCTGTTAACAAAGAGGCGAACGCAAGTAAACCAATAATCGACTTTCTTTTAAGCAATTTAATAACCCCTGACTAATTTGAACGAATTAAATAACCTTTTGGTTATGTATTTGTATTACAGGAGATAAATCTACGACAAGGCCTTGAATTAGTCAACCTCAGGGTTGTCTAAAAGGGATTCGATTAATCCAGCCAAAATTTCTGATTGCCATTTTCGAGCCCCTTGAGCAAAAAACCAATTTCGAGTAGCCAACTTGTCTTGAGTAGGAAATAGCCAGCACCATTTTCGAACAATTTCAGGTGAGCATAAATTTTCAATTGGAATATTTATTTCTTCAGATTTTGCTGCAAGTAAAACTTTTAGGGTTTTTAACCTGTTGAAAGCTTCTGGATTTTTTTGCTCCCAAGATTTAGGTAAGGGGATAGCTTCAGAATTTGGAACTTTAATTGGCCAAGAACTTGGATCAAGTTTGAGTGAATTTTGTAAAGATTCAAACCAAATATTTGAATATTGTTGACTAGACCTGTATTTAATAGACTTTAACTCACTTAACTCTTTTTCAGTTTTTGGTTTAATCAATGCAATTTCGATAATGCTTGAATCATTTAACAATCGACCAGGAGCTATATCTTGAGCTTTTGCCATTTCATCTCTTTTTAGCCAAAGATTTTTTACAATACAGCTATCTAATCCAGTTTTGATGTCATGCATGCCTGAAGTTCTACGCCAGGGGTCTTTTTTTGACTCACTTGGTTTCCAATTACATAAAGAAGCAAATTCTTCTTGAGCAATTGATAATTTATTTTGATTAATTAATTTAGTTCTTAAAGCAAACATTAATTTATGTAAGAATTCAACATCTAGAGCAGCATAATTAAGCCAATCGATTTCTAGGGGTCTAAGTGACCAATTAACCGCAGAATGTTCTTTATCTAAAGTTATAGCGAGTTCGTCTTCTAACAATCCTGCTAATCCTACTTTTGGTAAAGACAATAATCTTGCAGCTAATTCAGTATCGAAAATTTCCTTTGGTTTAAGACCTAATTCCAATAAACAAGGCAAATCTTGAGTGGCAGCATGCAATATCCAAGGTTTACTTGAAAATAATTTTTGCAAAATAGTTAAGTCTTTTAAATTAATAGGATCAATTAAATATAGGTCTGATGTTTCTGTCGATACTTGAATTAAATATGCTTTATTAAAATATTTAAAACCAGATGCTCTTTCAGTATCAATGGCTAAAAAATATTCATCTTCATCTAATTTTTCGCACATTATTTTTAATTGCTCATCTGATTCAATTAAATGAAATTTTCTAATTGGTTTTGTGATGTGCGTTAAAAAGTCGTTTTCCTCAATTGTTATTTCCTCAAGGGATTTCGACATATATCAGTAATACTAACTAGATTTGTTAATGAGTTTTCTTAATTCGAGCCATTCCTGGAGGCAAAGGTTGTAAACCTGCTGCCTGACAAAGTAAATCGGCCCAACTAGCAACATGTAGACCTAGATCATCTTTGACCGTCCAAGAAGCTCTTATTTCAATAGTTCCAGGCAGTGGATGATTATCTAAATCCCCAAAAGATTCTGAAGATGTTCTTGTTACTGTTCCTGAAAGTGCTGTTGCTTCAACATTTCTATCTCTTAAGCAATCTAAAAGCCAAGTCCATCCCACTTGAGTAAGAAGAGGATCTTGGGCTAAATCAGGTTCAATTCTTGCTTTAGTAAAAGTTACTAATCTAATATTTCCTTGCCAGGTTTCTACAAATTCTGGATCATAAAGTAAAACTAAGCGACCATTGCTTAAATCATCTTCACCTTCAAGAACTTCAGCTGCAATTGCCAGCGAATATGGTGCAAGTCTTAATGGCGCTGGCACTTCCTCCGTTGTTACCTCAGGCCTTAAAGGTGAACGACGAACCTCTTCAACTAATTGATTGAAAAGGAAATTTTGATCTTTCACATCCTTAACTGTAGGTGTTACAGAAGTTACAGATGTGATGCAACGCCGACATCGTTTCCGACTAAATACTTTTAAGACAAATTGCGTTTATGCAATAACGAAGATCTGTTGGTGTAGAAAAACCTTCTCCTTCAAAAACATGTCCCAGATGTGATCCACAATTGGCACACCTTACTTCAGTTCTTTTCATACCTAGAGAAAAATCATCAATTTCAATAATGGCTTCTTTTGCTAAAGGTGACCAAAAAGAAGGCCATCCACAATTTGATTCAAATTTTTCATTTGAGGTAAATAATTTTGCATCACAAGCTCTGCAGTGATAAGTAATGTCATTTCCTTTTTCAAGATTTCCACTCCAAGCAGGCTCAGTTCCTGCTTGTCTTAAAACGTAATATTCAAAATCTGTTAATTGATTTTTCCATTCTTCATCTGATTTAGTTACTGGAAATTTTTTACCACTTGGCATAGTGTCAGAGATTTCTTCGTTCATAATTACAACCTATGTCCATCTACCAGATAGCGCAACAGAAGAGTTTTTTCATGTTGAATTACATGAATTGGTTTAAGTTTGATGAAAGGTTTTAAAAGTGGGCCTTGAGCAATTTTTAAATGTTCAATCGAATGAGAAAGTTGAATTTGCATAGTTAAATCTAGTTCGTCAATCAAATTATTTTGAAACATAGAATTTAATAAGGTTGGTCCACCTTCACATAAGATACGTTTAAAAGATTTTTGAATTAAATCTTTTTTCACTGCTTTTAAATCAACTTGATTTTGTCCACATAAAACTATTTCTGCTAAATTTTGATATTTTTCAACTTGAATTTGGTTTTCTTTATGAGTATAAATAAGTGGAGGTAAATTATCTTGCCAGTTAGTGAAAAAATTGTGATCAAAGTTCAAATTGTTAGAAATAATAGCCAGGCGAGGATTTGGTTTGAGTTTTAATTTCCTACGTATCTCTTTATTCTGCTCATTGATTTTAATATCTTGATATTTATTTTTTGATGCCGTTTTTGAACCAACAATGACCACATCAGATAATTGACGCAATGTTCTAAATACAGATTTGTCAATATCGTTTGTGATTAATTCAGTTGATCCAAGAGAGTCAAGTACAGATCCATCTAAAGTTTGAACCATATTTGCTCTGATCCAGGGCTTCTCGGGCCAAGAATAAAGATCAGGCAAAAGCGATAAATCCAATATTTTTTCAGGCTTAGGGCTAATTCTTAACATAACTAGGCTTAAATCTACTTCACGATTTCTCAATAAAAGCAGGTGTTGCTGGTTATTGAGCTGTGCTGTTTCGGAGTAACATTAGTAACATGAATAAAACTATGAGAAGTATCGTTTCTGTTTTTTTGAGTGCCTTTTTAATTGTTAGCCTTAACTCTGCAAGCCAAGCAGCCACAAAATTAACCAAGAGCCAGCAAGCAAAAGTTGAAAGAGTTTTCAAGGCTCTTGCATCAAGTAATCCTGACACAATTAACTCAGCAAGAAAAAGTGTTTCTGGATCGGCAGATTTAGCATTGTTAATTGTTCAGAATTATTATTCAACTGAAAAATATTTTCGTTCAGTGGACCAAGTAGGAAGACCTCTTGGTAATGTTCCAGCCAATTCAGCTGCTGGAACTGCAAAGATTACTAATGGAAAAGTTGTTTTAAATACAACAGTTCCTGGTTTTTCTGGAACTTATACAGATTTTAAATTTAATAAACAGGGAAAGATTACTTCGTGGTCAATTAAATCTGATGGCGGTTACAAGGTTTCAATTAATTCAAGAATAAAAGCACTTCCCAAAGTTACTTGGCAATATGCAAACGACATAAAGGCTGTTTATTGGGGTAAAGGTGTGCAGATGGATTCAGGCACTATTTATCAAGATTCATTGAACCGATGGATTGTCCAACTATCTGTTACCAATGTGGCTGGTGGGAATAACACCAAATCTTTGATCACCACTACAGGTAAGTATCAATCACCAGATAAAAAACTTTTTCCAACAACTTCTGCTCCAGCAGGTTGTTTCGGAAACGGGCAAACTATCTTCTTCACAGCTACTATTCCTGCAGGAGCAGTCATAACCTCAGGTATTCGAGGCATTTTGGAAGTTCCTATGAGTAATGGTTGTGAGGCAGATGATTCAAATCGCCTCGAAGTCACAATTAGACCCTAGTTTTACCCAATCGGTGAGCCTTACGGCCTGAAGCACCCTAGGGACTTGGTAGGGTCTAAAGCATGCGCCTTCAAAGACGCCTGGCATCTCTGGCAATTTCAGGGATCTTGGCCAGCACAATTTCAGTTTCCCCAGCATTTGCAGACGGAGTACCTGACTATCCAGGAGCTTCCAGAGTAAGTGTGGGGGCAGATAACTCTGCTGTTAAAAGAATGCAACAAGCATTGATCGATTTAGGTTATGACATTTCAGTTGCAAACGGAAAATACGGACCACAAACCACTAGAGCGGTTTCAAAATTTTATGCAGACAATGGCGATAGCGATGACGGTACTCAAGTTGGACCAATCGGTTGGGCAGAAATATTTATCGCATTAGATTCTTTAAAAGATGAACAAAGATCAAATAAAGATTTTGAAGAAGCTACTCCTGAAGAAGTACAAGCTCAAATTGATCCTTCAATAATTCCTGAGAATCAAAGAGGAAAACAACCTGCTCGCGGAACTTCCAGTAGATCTTTGCCTTACAAAATGCCAGTGGTTGGAGAAATCTCGGCAGTTTATAACCAAAAAGGTCGACGTTGGTCTGGAAGAAGACATGACGGAATAGATATTCGTGCTCCCAGAGGAACTGTAATCAAAGTGGTTTATCCAGGAAAAGTAATTTTTTCTGGTTGGAAAAAAGCTTATGGTCGAGTTGTGATTATGGAACATGCTGATGGCACAACAACTTGGTATGCACACATGTCTAAAAGAATTGCTAAAAAAGGTGATTATTTAGAAGTTGGAGAAAAGATCGGTTTAGTAGGTTCATCAGGGCATACCACTGGATCTCATCTTCACTTTGAGGCTCACAATAAAAATGATGAAACTATCAATCCTGTAACTTGGCTACAACTTCGAGTTTGGAAAAACGCTCCGGCAAATGAATCACCTACCGAAGCAGTATCAAACCCAACTCCAAGTCCTGCAACTACTGCTGTTGCAGTCCCAGATAATTCGCTCCCTCTTTCAGAGCGTCGATAAATTAGCCTCTGTTAGCTTTTGCTGCTTTCTTTTCTTGCTTTGCAGCCCTTTTTTCTTTTAAAGATTTAGCGGCTGGTTTTTTCTTGTTTACGTTTCCTTTGGATTTTTCACCCATTTTTACTCCTTTGAGTTCGACTACTCATAAATATAGCGAAAAATTAATAGATTTTATGCCCACTCATCGTTTCAACTTTTAAAAAAAATTGGCTGTGGCATAGTGGAAAGGGTGGGGCATATGAAAAAAATCTTGAGCACTGTTGTGGCCTATCTTTTGTTACAGAGTTCAAGTGTGCTGGCTGTAACTTTGCCCAAGGATGCTGAGATTGATGCCATAAGGGGAGAAATTGCTGCATCAAAAAAAGAATTAGCCCAAGCTCAAGATGTTTTAAAGCAAACTACAAATGAATTAAATGCTGCAATTGCAGAAGATAGAAGAATAAAAGCAGAGCTAGAACAAGCCCAACGTGAGAGAGATCAAATAATTGCAGAAATTAATGCACTCATTGCAGAAATAAACAGAGTTCAAGCCCAAATAGATGATTTAGTAAGAGCCACCTTTATCGATGGATCACAACAGGAACTTTATTTAGTTGAAGCCATTTTATCTTCGGATGATTCAAATGAAGCATTAGCAACTTTTGCTTCACTTCAAGCGCTTTTGGCAAATAGCACAAAAGTTGTAAAGCAATTAAACGAAAATAAAGCTCAACTAGAAGTTAAAGAACAGGATTTACAAGTCAGAGAAAAAGAAATATCAGAGAAGAAACAAAGATCTGCCGAAATAGTAGTTGAGCTAACAAAAGTTAGAGAAAAGGCAGCTCAAGAAGCAGAAAAGATTAAAAAAATTGTTGCCCAAAAAGAATCAGTTTTAAAGAAATTAGTTTTGGCAGGCTTAACTCGCAATAGAGCAAATGTTTCTGCTCGTGTAGGGCCCGGGGATCGAATTCTTGGAACTGACATTTCTCGCTGGCAACATAGTGGTAACCGTTTGATTGATTTTGTGAAAATGTATGACGCTGGTGCAAGATTTATTTTTATTAAAGGAACAGATTCTCATCCTCTTGGTGCAGGACCTGCCAAGTATTGGTCTTCAATAGATTTTCCGGCGGCAAGAGAAGCTGGATTACTAACTGGTATTTATCATGCCGCTTTAATTCCAAGGGGAATTTCTGCTGATGCAGCATTTGGTGCAGGTCAACAACAAGCAGATTTACCAATTGATCATTTGAATTCTTTGGGCGGACTTGTTCCTGGAGTTTTACCAATTGTTTTAGATATAGAAAGTTTCTCTAGACCATCTGGCACAAGTGCTGCAGTGGTGACTAATTTTTCTTTAGGTTTTGTATCAAGAGTAAAAGAAAGAACAGGCAAAAATGCAATTATTTATTCAAATTTGAATTTCATAAGTAGTTATTTGAAAAGTCCTGCATTAGCGAATAATCCGTTATGGATTGCCAATTATTCTCAAACTTCAAATCCAGCATCAACTCCTTCAAGAGGTTGCACTAGAACAGTTTGGAGTGTTTCAGGTTGCGACAAAGCTTGGACATTTTGGCAATACACAGATAGAGGAGATGGTCAAAAATACGGCATCCCAAGAGGGTCAATTGATTTAAATGTTTATGCATATGGCACAAATGACCTTTTAGCAATGGCAGGATATTAATGAAAAAAATAATAATACTATTTATTTCAATATTTATAATTTCATCTAAACCAGTTTTTGCAGAAGATTTAAATATCGATATTCAAAAAATGAATGCTTCAGAAGCAGTAACTAAAGGAGGAAATAATCAAAGAGGTCCTGCTTTAGCCGTATTAAAAAATGGAGATTTACTGCTAGGCGGTGGAGCAAATGGAGGAAGCATTTATTTAGGCGATGGTAAAAAAAGAAAATTAATAAAATTAGGAGATTTAATCAGTAGTAGTCAAAGAAAGAAAGATTCAAGATTTGCCATAACAGATATTTTAATTCTTAGTGAGTCCTCAAAATTAGTACAAACTTTGGTTTCATATCCAAGACTTGGTAGTAATGGTAATTGTGTTGAAGTAAGAGTTGATCAAGTAGACATTAATCTTTCAAAAAATAATTTAACAAGAAAGAACAATTGGTTTTCTTCTAAGCCATGTGTTCCAATTGGAGCTGTTCAGCATGCTTCTGGACGAATGGAAAAAATTGATAACAATTCAGCGTACTTAACTATTGGGGATTTAGGTTATAAAAAGATTGATGATGTGAATTTAAGAAAAGATCTAGGTTCAGTATTTAAGATAAGTAAAAATTCTGTATCAAAAGTTTCTTATGGTCATAGAAATATGCAAGGAATATTGTTTATCAATAACTCACTTCTAGTTTCTGAGCACGGACCAAGAGGTGGCGATGAAATTAACATTGTTAAGCAAAATACTGATTATGGTTGGCCTTTTGTAACTTATGGCAAAGCCTATGGTGCAGGAGATTACATAAAACCAAAAAGTAACGGCACCCATATAGGATATGAAGAACCAATTAAATATTGGGTTCCTTCAATTGCCCCAACGGAATTAGTCCAAATTCCTAAAAATTGGGGAAGCTGGTCTAACCAAATAGCTATGGGCACACTTCGAGAAGAGACACTTGTCCTTTTAAAGATTAACTCAATGAATCAAATTACTGAAGAAAAAAGGATAAATGTTAAAGAAAGGATTAGAGATTTAGATATTAATTTGAACAATGAAATTATTGCAACCACTGATAGTGGTAAAATTATGGTGTTCAAATATAAGAAATAGTGGTGAATTTGAAAGAAAAAAGTGGCGATAGATCTAAATTCTTTCCATTAATTGAAAAGAAACATGGATTACCCATGTCTTACTGGTTTGACCAAATGAAAAAAGTGGCCGGAAAGAAATATCCTGAACAAATTGCCTTTTTAAAAGAAAATCATGGATTTAGCCAATCGCACGCTAATGCTCTTGTTATGTATTCAAGAGGTAGTAAAAGTTCCAAGAGATTTGATTCATTAACCCAGTATCTAGAAAATGCAAAACCTGAACAGGCAAAAACTGTTAAGAAAATATTTAAAGTGCTACAAACAAAATTTCCAAAATTAGAACTTGTGATGGCCTGGAATCAACCAATGCTTAAAAAAGGAGACGAATATTTAATCGGGGTTTCGGTCTTAAAAAATCATATTTTGATTGGACCATGGCGAACTCACAATATTAAAAGATTAAAAGAAGAATTATCAGAATTCAAAGTGAATAAAAAAACAATTCAAGTTCCTAATGATTGGAAAGTAAACTCTAAATTATTAGTTGAATTAATTAAAGATAAATAACTTGTGGTCGATAGAGGGCTCGAACCTCCGACCTCATCCATGTCAAGGATGCGCTCTAGCCAACTGAGCTAACCGACCAAATATTAAATTTTCTTTGAGGTGGAGACGGGATTTGAACCCGTGTACGCGGCTTTGCAGGCCGCTGCCTCGCCTCTCGGCCACTCCACCGTAATTTAATTTAAAAAAATTTTTAAATTAATCGAGCGGACGACGGGACTTGAACCCGCGACCCTAACCTTGGCAAGGTTATGCGCTACCAACTGCGCTACGTCCGCGAAACTATCAATATTGAATTTTTTACACCAATTAAATATTGAATCGTACCTATTAAAGATACCCGAAAGCCAGGTTTAAGGCTTGCGCCGAGTATCGAATGACTCGATACGCAGGTAATCTCTCAAGTTATGAATGAAAAAAATCTTCTAAAAAATCCAGATGCTTTTGCAGAATTCGGGGATAAAAGGTTTGAACATTTAATTGATGTAACAGTTGATCTTGAAAGACTAAGCGAACCTGGATACTGGGTTGTAATCGGAAGTTTTGAACAATCATGGTTATTGCTTAAATTTAGAGATTTGAGAATTAGCAATGCAAGTATTGGTAACTGGAAAGGAGTAAATAAAGATTCTTGGTCAACTTCTTTAAACCAAACTCAATATATAGATGCGGTCAATAAATTAAGAGATCATATTTCTTTAGGGGATGTCTATCAAGCAAATATCTGTAGAGTTTTAAAAACAAAAATAAATAGAACAGATTTTGATATCGAAGGACTTTTTTCGCTATTAAGAACTGGCAATCCAGCACCTTATGCAAGCCTTATAAAAATTTCAAAAGAAAGTCATGAAAGGCTCAACAAAGACATTCTAATTGCCTCTGCTTCACCTGAATTATTTTTAGAAAGAGATAAAGATCTTATTTTCTCTGCACCAATTAAAGGTACAGGTAAAACAGAATCAGACTTAACCGAAAAAGATAGAGCCGAAAATGTCATGATTGTCGATTTAGTTCGAAATGATTTGTCGCAAGTTTGTCAAACAGGAAGTGTAGAAGTACCAAAACTTCTAGAAGTTCAATCTCATCCAGGATTAGTTCATCTTGTTTCTACTGTTAAAGGAAAATTAAAAGATCAAACTAGTTGGAAAGATATATTCAAAGCCACATTTCCACCTGGATCTGTAACAGGTGCACCTAAAATAAGTGCTCTAAATTTAATAAAAAAGTTGGAACAATCTAATCGAGAGATTTATTGTGGCACTGTTGGCTGGATTGATAATTTTGAACAAAAAGCACGAATGTCTGTAGCTATTAGAACTTTTTGGATTAATGGGGAATATTTATTTTTTGGAACAGGTGCTGGTATTACCTGGGGTTCAGTTGCAGAAAGTGAATGGCTTGAAACTGAATTAAAGTGTGCAAATTTATTTGAAATAGCAAGTAAACAAGTCGTTAATTCAAGCCCTAAAGTTGTATAAAGACTAAATAAGAATTACTCTAGATATATGGGTGATAGACCAACTGGTCCGATAAAAATAATTAGAGCCACAATTAGAGCGAATAAAATTGCAAATGCTTTTTGGCGAACTGCGATATTTTTTATTGGTTTCTTTTTAGTAGGTGTTGGAATTGTGCTTTTAGTTTTACCTGGTCCTGGTTGGTTATTAATATTTTTAGGTTTTGTTACTTTGGCAACAGAATTTGCTTGGGCCAGTAATTTGCTAGCACCTATTAGAGTCAGGTTAGAAAAAGCAAAAATTGCTGGGAAAAAACCTGCTTGGTGGATTTATGTGATGTTTACACTTTTTGGAATTTTGACATTTATCGCCAGTTGGTGGGTCTGGACTAGATTTCCAAGATAAAAAATCTTTCTTAAAACCTTGTAAGTGTAGTATTTGATTCGTGAATAACGTAAAAGTTGATCTTTATTTATGCGGCGTGAAGGGTTTTGCTGCCGCTAAATTTTTATTGGAAAACCATAAAGGACTTATCGGCAATGTCACTTTAGCTCCAGATACTGGAACTGTGGATGATCCTCTTGAAACAATGGTTAAACTTTTCGATCAATTTAATATTCGCACTACTTTAAATGATCCAGGTCGTATTTCAGATTTAGCAATTGCAGTTGGTTGGAAAAAATTAATTGAGGCAAATTATTCTCAGGTAATAGTGATTCATGATTCATTATTACCAAAATATAGAGGCTTTAATCCATTATTAACTGCATTGATAAATGGTGATACTCGAATTGGGGCAACAGCATTAATTGCAACTGGTGAAGTAGATGCAGGTCCCATAGTTGCGCAAGAGGCAAAAAATATTAAGTATCCAATGAAATTAGAAGAAGCAATGGAAATAATTTCGTCTCTGATTGAAAAATTGCTTAGAAGAGTTTGTTATCAGATCGAAAAGAGTGGAAAGACAACTGGAAAGCCGCAAAATCACAGAATTGCTTCATATAGTCTGTGGCGAGATGAAGAGGATTTTCAAATTGATTGGAATCAACCAGCTGATGTAATCGTTAGACATATTCATGCCTCAAGTTATCCTTATGCTGGAGCAAAAAGTTTTCTGGCTGAAGAAGAAATTCGAATTTTTGACGCAAAAGTAAGTAAAGAAAACCCTACAATTGTTAATAGAACTCCAGGAAAAATTTGGAAACTAGTTAACGGAGTTCCAGTAGTAATTTGCGGTAAAGGTTTAGTGGAATTGACAAAAGTAAGTGGTAATAACGGACGTTCAGTTCTACCAATTACTAAGTTAAAACAAAGATTTAAATAATCGAAAGAGGTATTTGTGGGTGACATCAAAGTCCGTGTAGACGGTAAGGATGTTTCCGTTGCAGAAAACTCAAATATTATCGATTTATTCAAAGATGATAAGAATGTTGTTGTTGCAAAACTTAATGGAAAATTAGTTGATTTAGTCACTCCTTTAAAAAATGGTGACGAAGTGATCTCAGTAATTGCAAATTCGGATGAAGGTTTAAGTGTCATAAGACACAGCACTGCTCACATACTTGCCCAAGCTGTTCAAAGTATTAAACCTCAAACAAAACTTGGAATAGGCCCACCCATAAAAGATGGTTTCTATTACGATTTCAAAGTTGAAGAAAATTTTCATCCGGATGATTTAATAAAAATTGAGTCAAAAATGAAGGAAATAATAAAAAGTGGTCAAAGATTTTCTAGAAGAGTAAGTGATGAAAATTCATTAAAAAAAGAATTATCTAATGAACCATTTAAGTTAGAACTAATTGATTTAAAAGGTAACCCTACAGATGAAGTGATGGAAATTGGGGGAGCTGAATTAACAATTTATGACAATAGAGATTTTCGATCAGGAAATACAGTTTGGTCAGATCTTTGTAGAGGACCTCATGTTCCATCAACAAAATATCTAGGTTCATTTAAGTTAATGAGAACTGCGGGTGTTTATTGGCGAAGTGATGAGAAAAATCCTCAATTGCAAAGAATTTATGGAACTGCATGGGCAAGCAAAGAAGATCTTGAAAAATATTTAGAGTTTCTTGTTGAAGCTGAAAAACGAGATCATCGAAAACTCGGAGTGGAATTAGATTTATTTTCATTTCCAGAAGAGATTGGTTCAGGACTTGCAGTATTTCATCCAAAAGGTGGAGTAATTAGAAAAGTAATGGAAGATTACTCTCGTAAAAAACATGAAGAAGCAGGATACGAATTTGTTTATTCTCCTCACATAACTAAATCTTCATTATTTGAAACTTCTGGACATCTTGAATGGTACAAGGAAGGAATGTTTCCTGCCATGCAACTCGATGCTGAATTCAATGACGATGGAAGTGTAAAAAAACCTGCTCAAAATTATTACTTAAAACCAATGAATTGTCCTTTTCATAATTTGATTTATAAATCAACTTCTAAGTCCTATAGAGATTTACCTTTGCGTTTATTTGAATTTGGCAGTGTTTATAGATATGAAAAATCTGGTGTGGTGCATGGACTCACCAGAGTAAGAGGAATGACTCAAGACGATGCTCATATTTACACAACTTTAGAAAATATGCCAAATGAATTAGATTCATTATTAAAGTTCGTACTTAATCTTTTGAAGGATTTTGGCCTTGAGGATTTCTATCTAGAATTATCTACTAAGAATGAAGAAAAATTTATAGGAAAAGATAGTGAATGGACTGAGGCTACCGAAATTTTGCGAAAAGCTGCAAATGCACAAAATATTCCATTGGTTATGGATGAAGGTGGTGCGGCATTTTATGGACCTAAAATTTCAGTTCAAGCAAAAGATGCATTAGGTAGAACTTGGCAAATGAGTACTATTCAAGTTGATTTTCAATTGCCGCAGAAATTTGAATTGGAATATAAAGATAAAGATGGTCAAGTTAAAAGACCTGTCATGATTCACAGAGCGCTATTTGGTTCTATTGAAAGATTTTTTGGAGTTTTACTCGAACATTATGCAGGTGCATTTCCAGTTTGGCTTGCTCCAGTTCAAGTAGTTGCCATTCCTATTGCTGAAACACATAACTCGTATCTGGAAGAAATTATTAATAGATTAAAGAAATTAGGTGTGCGAGTTGAGTTAGATTCAAGCGATGATCGAATGCAGAAAAAAATTAGAAATGCCCAAACACAAAAAATTCCATTCATGTTAATTGCAGGAGATCAAGACGTATCCTCTCAAGCTGTTTCTTTTAGATACAGAAATGGAACGCAAGAAAACTCTGTTCCAATTGAAGTAGCGATTCAAAAAATTATTTCAGCAATTGAAAACCGAATCCAGGTTTAAATGAATACGCCACAAACTGGTTTACCTGATGCATGGATTCGTTTGTGGACTCCACATCGCGGTCAATATTTAACTGATGTTAGATCTGATGGAACAGTTGAGCAAAGTTGTCCATTTTGTGCCGCTACAAACGCTAAAGAGGAAGATTCTTTAGTTGTTTTCAAAGGAAAATTTAATTATGTAGTTCTTAATTTATATCCATATAACGCAGGACATTTATTAATTGCACCATTTAGACATTTTGCAGATTACACTTCAATCACAGAAGATGAATCAAGTGAAATGCATGAATTAACTCGAAAATCAATGTCGGTTTTAAGAAAAGCAAGTGGTGCTCAAGGATTCAATATCGGAATGAATCAAGGTCCCGTAGCTGGAACAAGTGTTGCCGATCATCTGCATCAACATATTGTTCCCAGATGGGGAGGAGATACCAACTTTATGCCAATTATTGGCAGAGCTAAATCTATTCCACAACTGCTAAAAGATACACAAATGTTGCTTGCAAAAGCTTGGAATGAATAATGCTGAGTAAAACCAAAGCAAAAAATATTTCAACAGCTATTGCTCATCCATTTGCGTTGATATTTATTAAACTAAAAATCTCTGCTGATGTAATCACATTTGTTGGAGCAATCGGTGTTTCTATTTCTTCGATTATTTATTTCTCACGTGGTGAATTTTTAATAGGTTCATTGCTTTTCACATTTTTTGTTGGCTTTGATGCACTTGATGGAACTATGGCAAGAATGCTTAATAAAAAATCCAAGTGGGGGGCTTTTTTTGATTCTGTAATGGATCGAATCGCCGACGGGGTAGTAATAGCCTCAATCGGGTTTTACTTTATTTCCCAAGAAGAAATTTTACTTTTTATTGTTAGTTTAGTAGCCCTAATTTCAAGTGAAATCGTTTCCTATACAAAAGCAAGAGCTGAAGGATTAGGTTTAAATTGCGATACTGGTATTGCTGAAAGACCAGAAAGAGTTTTTATCATTATTTTTGGAACTTTATTATCTGGACTTGGTATCTTAACAGCAATTCAATGGTCTATCTGGTTTCTTGCAATCGTTAGTGTTATCACAGTGATCCAAAGAATGTATTTTGTTTATCAACAAGTTAAAAAATAATAATTTGATAGTTCTATGAATTTTATAGTTGACTTAGCTTATGGGCTGGCTTGGTTTTTAGTTAAAAGACTGCCAAATAAAATTACCTTAAAGATTTTTAGACAAATAGCAGATCATTCTTATAAGAAAGACATTAAAGGTGTACAACAATTAAGAGCTAATTTGAGTTTTATGCTGAAATTAAAAAACGACTCAATTGAATTAGAAAATCTTGTAAAAGAAGGAATGAGAAGTTATCTAAGGTACTGGCAAGAAGCATTTCGATTACCTAAATGGGATAACAAATATTTAGAAAAAAATATAAAAATTAAGGGAAGAATCAATTTAGAATTTGCTCAAAAATCAGGTAAACCTTTGGTAACAGCTGTAGCGCACATGGGAAATTGGGACGCGGCAGGATTTTGGTATACCAGCAATTTTGGTCCTCTAACAACAGTTGCAGAAAGATTAAAACCAGAATCTTTATTTAATAGATTTGTTAAATTTAGAAACTCTTTTGGAGTAGAAATAATTCCAACCTCTGGCGAAACAGACATATTCATGAATTTAATTAGAAGAGCAAAAGAAGGTCGAATGATAGCTCTTGTGGCAGATCGGGATATTTCAAAAAATGGGATAGAAATAAATTATGGTGACTCAAAAACAACCTTTCCTGTTGGTCCAGCAGCCATTGTCACAACACTAAATGGATTAATCTTGCCGATGTCTTCATATTACGATTTTGATGGAAAGTTAACTTTTGAATTTTTACCAACTATGTCACCAAATCAGAATTTATCCAAAGAGCAAAATGTTTTACATTTAACACAAGAATTGGCAAAAATTTTTGAATCTGAAATTAAAAAACATGCAAAAGATTGGCATTTACTTCAAAGGGTTTGGAAAGATGTGTTACCTTTAAAAAGAATTAATCACGAATTAGTTGGAAAATAAATGCGAATCGGAATAGTTTGTCCATATGATTGGTCTGTTCCAGGCGGAGTAAAGCAACACATTCAGGATCTAACCGAATCACTTTTAGATTTAGGTCATTACGTAAATGTCTTAACACCTACAAGCGAAGAAGAAAATTTGCCAGTTTATGCAACAAATGCAGGCAGCACAATTGCACTTCCATACAACGGTTCAATTGCAAGAATAAAATTTGATCCTGCTGCTTTTGCTAGAACTAGAAACTGGTTACGAAATGGCAAATTTGATATCTTGCATTTACATGAGCCAACAACTCCCAGTCCATCCATAATTGCTGCTTGGTCTGCGAGAGGACCAATAGTTGCAACTCATCACACATCTAATGACAACATGTACGCGGTTAAAAATATGCAATTTCTTTTACAACCAATGATGGAAAAGGTTATAGCAAGAATTGCAGTGAGTGAAGATGCAAAACGAACCATGATTGAACATTTTGGAGGGGATGCAGTTGTTATTCCAAATGGGGTAAGAGTTAGTAATTTCGATAAAGCACCCAAACTTCAAGATTTTGATAAAAATAAAACAGTAGTTTTTTTAGGAAGATTAGATGAACCTAGAAAAGGTTTAGCGGTTTTAATTGAAGCTATTCCAGAAGTATTTGATAAATTTAATGATTTGCAACTATTACTTGTGGGACCTGGAAATGATTTAGAAATTCTAGAAAAAATAGATAAGAAATATCATCACCAAATAAAATTCAAAGGTCTAGTTTCGAGTCAAATGAAAGCATCTTGTTATGCAACCGCAGCAGTTTATGTTGCACCTAATTTAGGAGGAGAATCTTTTGGAATTGTCTTACTTGAAGCCATGGCAAGTAAAACTACGGTTTTAGCTTCAGACTTACCTGCATTTAAACGTGTCTTAGGTGATGGCAAATACGGAAAATTATTTCGAACTAATGACCCCAAGGATTTAGCAAATTCACTGATTGAACTTTTAGGTAATGAAAAATTAAGAAATGAGTTTGTAATAAAGGGAATTGAACGAGCAAACCAATTTGATTGGTCAGTAATTGTCAAGCAAATTCTTGATGTTTATGAATCAGTTAAGAGTGTTGAAGGAAGAAATGTTAGGGAAGATTTCAGAGGTCAACTTTATGGCAGATTAACAAAGAGTGGAAGACTTGACCGAAAAAGAGTCAAAGACGCATTTCTGACAGAATAGGTCTTGTGCAGACAAGTTACTGGATCACTTTAGTTCTAATAGTTTTTGTTTATGCAATATATCTTTCAAATGTGGCAGGAAGATTAGATCGTTTACATTTAAAAGTAGAAAATGCACGACATGCACTAGATCGCCAGCTAGCACTTCGAACTTCTATATGTAAAGAAATAATAAAATTAACAGTACTAGACGAAAAATTAATAAATGAACTTGAAAATGCATTAAAGGAATCAATTCAAGAAGAGTCTTTAGAAATTCACACGCTTCAAGAATGGGAAATCGAATCCAGAGTCTCAAGAGCTTTAAATAATATTTTTGATGATGAAAAAATAGTTAAATCAATAAATGATCAAAAGCTATTAATTGAAATTGCTGCTGCAATTCGTCGAGTTTCATATGCGCTAACTTTTTATAATGATGCGGCAAAGAGTGCCATTAAAGTAAGAAAGAGATGGACTGTGCGATTCTTCAGACTCTTTGGTAGAGCCTCCATGCCTCAGGTAATCAGTTTCCAAGTCCAAATTCCTCGAGGTATTGAACATTATTAAGCCTTAAATTGTGAAAAACTCGACTTCGGTTAGAATTTAGAAAACCAATTCACAGGAACTTAAATTGTCACAAAACAACAGTGTAGGAACGCCAAGAGTTAAACAAGGCATGGCAGAAATGCTTAAAGGTGGCGTCATTATGGATGTCATCGATGCCAAACAAGCAAAAATTGCAGAAGATGCAGGAGCAGTTGCTGTAATGGCGCTAGAAAGAGTTCCAGCAGATATTAGAAAAGATGGCGGAGTTGCTCGAATGAGTGATCCGGACATGATTGATGAAATTATTAATGCAGTTTCTATTCCAGTAATGGCTAAAGCAAGAATTGGACACATTGTTGAAGCACAAGTTTTACAAAGTATTGGTGTTGATTACATTGATGAATCAGAAGTATTGACACCAGCTGATGAATCAAATCATATTGATAAATGGCAATTCACAGTTCCATTTGTTTGTGGAGCAACAAATTTAGGTGAAGCGTTAAGAAGAATTGCAGAAGGTGCTGCAATGATTCGTTCAAAAGGTGAAGCTGGTACTGGAAATGTTGTTGAAGCTGTAAGACACATGCGCACAATTCGTGGCGATATTGCAAAACTAAAAGGTTTAAGTAAAGAAGAACTTTATACAGCTGCAAAAAACTTACAATCTCCATACGAATTAGTTGCTCAAGTGGCAGAACTTGGAAAATTACCAGTTGTGCTTTTTACTGCAGGTGGAATTGCAACTCCAGCGGATGCTGCTTTGATGATGCAACTTGGAGCAGATGGTGTTTTTGTTGGTTCAGGAATTTTTAAATCAGGTGATCCAGCACAAAGAGCTAAAGCAATCGTTGATGCTACAACAAATTTTGATAATCCTGATGTAATAGCAAAAGTTTCACGTGGTCTTGGAGAAGCAATGGTAGGTATAAACATTGATACACTTTCTGCTTCTGAAAGGTTTGCCGGACGCGGCTGGTGACTTCGTTTGTTACGAGTCGGAGTATTAGCCCTACAAGGCGATGTAAGAGAACATTTAAACAGTCTAAGTTCACTCAATGTTGCTGTTCAAAAAGTAAGAACTGTTGACGAATTAGAAACCGTTAATGCTTTGGTAATTCCTGGAGGAGAATCAACCACCATAAGCATGCTTGCAAAAAGAGTTGGACTAATGGATCCTTTAA
>JBJOGR010000047.1:0-16939 GCA_046048135.1 Actinomycetota bacterium | reverse complement strand
ACTCATCCTGAAATTGAATTTTATTTATTTGAAGATGATAAAGCTGCAAAAAATGTTTCAAGTCCAATTCCAATTGATTATGTTGGATATTTTGATCAATCAGCATCAGGACCAGGTTATGACTTTAGAAGAAAAGCAATCACGATGCTTGAATCAATGGGAATCTCTGTTGAGTTTTCTCATCACGAAGGTGGACCAGGGCAGCAAGAAATAGATTTACGTTACGCAGATGCATTAAGCACCGCAGATAACATCATGACTTTTAGATTGGTTGTAAAAGAAGTTGCACTTTCTGAAGGTGTTAGAGCTTCATTCATGCCAAAACCATTTAGAGATTATCCAGGCTCTGGAATGCACACACATCTATCTTTATTTGAAGGAGATAAGAATGCTTTTCATGAACCAGGTTCTGAATATCAATTAAGTAAAATTGGTAGAAACTTTATTGCAGGAATTTTAAAACATGCACCAGAATTTACTGCAGTTACAAATCAATATGTGAATTCTTATAAACGTCTTACCGGTGGGGGAGAAGCTCCAGCTTATGTTTGTTGGGGACATAACAATAGATCAGCTTTAGTAAGAGTGCCGATGTATAAACCATCAAAAGGTCAATCAACCAGAATCGAATATCGTGCCCTTGATTCAGCAGCAAATCCCTATCTTGCATATTCAGTTTTGTTAGCAGCTGGATTAAAAGGTATTGAAGAAAATTATTCATTGCCACAAGGAGCTGAAGATGACGTGTGGTCACTTACTGATGCAGAAAGAAGAGCATTAGGACTAACGCCTCTTCCAACAACTTTAGATGAAGCAATTAAAACTATGGAAAAAAGTGAACTAGTTGCAGACACATTAGGCGAACATGTCTTTGACTATTTCTTAAGAAATAAACGTGCTGAGTGGGATGAATATAGAAAACAAGTCACTCAATGGGAATTGGATAGATACTTACCCGTTCTGTAGGTATTATTGCCTTTATGCTTAAGAAATTTTTGATACTTACTTTAGCGGTTTCAGTACTTTCAAGTTGCTCTACTAATGATAATTCCACTTCTCAAAATCAAAATGGTCAGCAGCAAGAAAATTGTGAATTAAACGCAAGTGCAGAGCGCAAGATGGAAAAACCATTTGGAGTTTTAATGCCATCTGGTGACTTCAGATTCCAGTCTTATAAAGATCCTCAAGAAATGATTGATTTGGGCTTTAATGCTGTTTCACTTGCGTACAATTTCTATTTCACTTCTGAAGGAAAAATAGTTTTTGGAAGAAGCGAAAGAGATACTAAAGAAAGTTGGTTGAATTCAATTAAATGCAATATCGTCAAAGCCAAAAATAGCGGTTTGATGACATTGACATGGGGACAATTTGAACAAGCTGATCTTTCTCAAGGGGAAGAACCTATGGGTGTTCCCCAAAATTTAAGAGAGTCATTAACAGTGCAAGCTATTGAATTAATGCCAGAGATAGCCCAACTAATGGAAGATCTAAAAGTTGAATATTGGTCACCGGTATCAGAATTAGATAAATATATGGGTTACGAGATTCATAATAAATATTTCCCAGACATGATAGAAGCTGGTAAATCTTTCACTGGAATTTCTTATGCGCAGCCAATGACTTTGAGCCTTCCACCAAGTTTTTTCACTGAAAAAGTAGCCCCAAATTTAGGTGGGGCAAAGGCTATGAGTATTTCTTGGATTTCATTTGGATGCGCTGAAGATGATATGCAAAAAGCTGAATGGGTAGTAGATCAAGTTAAGAAACAAGGTATAAGTGAAATTTTTATCGGCGAAATAGGTGGCACTAGAAACAAAAAAGATGAAGACTTGGCATGTTTTAAAACTTTTGTAGAAAAGTTTAACGGAAAAGAATTCGGAGTTTTGGTTCTTGATCTTCCAGATGATTTTAAAGATGGTTCACAAGTTAAAGGAACTTGGCAAGAGCAAGCTATTTTAGAATTAAGTTCAAATTAGTGAATATTTAAATGAGTAAAAATCCAATCGTTCTCGTTATTCAAAATGAACAAGATGCACCAATTGGTTATTTAGAAGATTGGTTGAAAGAGCGCGGCGTATCAATACAAGTGATTTATCCTTTCAAAGGTGAATCTGTTCCAACTTCGCCTATTGGTTACGAAGGAGTAATTGTTTTAGGTGGATCTCGTGGAGTTCATGATGAAGATCAATGGCCATGGCTCAAACAAGTTAAAGAATTATTAAGAAATGTCATAAAGGAACAAACTCCAACTTTAGGAGTTTGTTTAGGTGGACAATTACTAGCTGATGCAAATGGTGGAAAAGTTGGAAGAACTAATAAACCAGAAATTGGAGTTGGCTTTGTGGAATTTTTACCTGAAGCAAAAGAAGATTGTGTTTTATCAAGTGTAGTAAATGCTCCGATTTCAATACCAGTTCCTCAATATCATCAAGATGCAATATTGGAATTACCAAAAGAGGCAAAACTTTTAGTTACAAGTGATGATTGTGATGTACAAGCTTTTGTATTAGGAAAAAATGCCTGGGGACTTCAATTTCATCCTGAGACTGACTGGAACATTATGAGTGATTGGTTATTAAGTGAAGATGAGGTAAGAAAATCTTTAGGAATAACTGATTATTCTGTTGAAAAGCAATTCCAAGAATATGGACAAAAAATGAAAGACACTTGGAAATCTTTAGGACTTGCATTTGCAGACACTGTGGTTGATTACGCAGGTAAATCTAAGAAATGAGTGAGCGTCCGGTAAGTGAAACCGGCAATTTAATTCGTTCAGGGTTTCTTGACATAGATAGAACAAAAGAGTTATTAAAAAACATAAATATTTCTAAGTCTAAAGAAATTTTACTTGAAGAGTTTAGTCAAGTTGCAAATCCTGATGAGGCACTTCTTCTTTTGGTGCGAATCTTAGAAAATAATAATCAGAAATTTAATAAAATCATTGAGGATGATCTAGTTCGAATTAGATTATTAAAAATTTTGGGAAGTTCATCTGGACTTGGTGAATTTTTAATAAATCATCCAGAAGATGTTGAAGTATTAACAAAAGAAACATCAATAAATTTAGCTTTTTCAAAAGATGAATTAATAAATAAATTTATATTGTCTTTAAATAATGGGAGGGCAAGTTTAGTCAGAGAATATAAGAAATTTTTGTTAAGCCTTGCTTCTCGTGATTTATTTAGTAACTGGCCACTAAAAGAAGTTGCGCAAGAATTATCAGATGCGGCAGATGCAATATTAGAATCTTCTTTACAAAAAATCCTTAGTGAAAATGAAATATATAAAAATAGACTTGATTTAGCAATAATTGCCATGGGTAAAGCTGGAGGTCAAGAATTAAATTATGTTTCAGATGTCGACGTAATTTTTGTGGCAGAACCTAAACCTGGAGTAGATGAAACAGAAGCATTACAACTTGCCACAAAAGTTTGTTCTAACTTGATGCAATTTATTTCCACCACCAATGACGGTGGTGCCATTTGGGAACTTGATGCTGCATTAAGACCTGAAGGAAAAGCTGGAGCTTTAGTTAGAACTTTGGAACAGCATGTTTCTTATTACCAAAAGTGGGCTCACACTTGGGAATTTCAAGCTCTACTAAAAGCAAGATTTAGTGCTGGAAATAAAGACTTGGCAGATAAATATCTAGATGAAATATCTAAATTTGTTTGGTCTGCTGCAAGTAAAGAAAATTTTGTTGAAGATGTGCAAAAGATGAGAAAAAAAGTAGAAGAAAATGTTGACAACAAAATTGGTGAGCGTGAATTAAAGTTAGCCCCTGGTGGTCTTCGTGACGTTGAATTTGCAGTCCAACTACTGCAACTAGTTCATGGTCGATCAGATGTCATGGTGCGTAGTTCAAATACCTTGCAAGCACTAGATCAATTGGCAATGTGGGGATATATCGGTAGGGAAGACTCGGCAACTTTTTCAAATGCTTACACTTTCTTAAGAACTTTAGAGCACAGAATTCAATTACAAAAACTTTCTAGAACTCATATTTTACCTAAGGAAGATAACGAATTAAGGGTTTTAGGAAGATCTCTTGGGCTTATGCAAGATTCAAGCCAAGAACTAGAAAAACAATGGAGAAAATACAAATTAGAAGTTAGAAGAATTCATGAGAAACTTTTCTACAGACCACTTCTAAATGCTGTAGCAAGACTAGATGCAGGAAATGCACGTTTAACTTTAGGTGAGGCATCATCTCGTTTAAATGCACTTGGTTATAAAGATCCAGAATCAGCTCTTAGGCATATTGAAAGTTTGACTACCGGAGTTTCTCGAAAAGCGGTAATTCAAAAAACACTGCTTCCGGTATTACTTTCCTGGTTTGCAGATGGTCCAGATCCAGATAATGCTCTTTTATCTTTTAGAAGATTAAGTGATGCCCTAGGTAGTACACCATGGTTTTTAAGACTTTTAAGAGATGAATCAGCAGCAGCTGAACTTATGGCAAAACTTTTATCTACTAGTAGATATGCCACAGATTTACTAATGAGTGCTCCAGAAGCAGTTTCAATGCTAGGAAACCTTGAGGAATTAACTCCTAGAACTAAAGATCAATATGAAAGTGAAATGAAATCAGTTATTTCAAGACATGAAACTGCAGAAAATATAGTCGCAGCAGCAAGAGCTTTTAGAAGAAGAGAACTATTAAGAACAGCAACAGCCGATCTATCCAAAAGAATTACTACTCAAGAGGTTGGTCTTTCCTTAAGTAATGTCTATGCAGTTGTTATTGAAACTGCTCTTCAAAGTGCAATTAAAGATATAGAAAAGGAAAGAAATTCAAAAATTCCTACTCAAATGTGTGTAATAGCGATGGGAAGATTCGGCGGATTTGAATTAGGTTATGCAAGTGATGCAGATGTCATGTTTGTCCATGAACCGGTAAAAGATTCTGATCCTCAAGATTGCGAAAAGATTGCTTTAGAAATTGCAAATAGAGTAAGAACCTTATTGATGCAACCTTCCACTGATCCTGCGTTAGAAATAGATGCAGATTTAAGACCTGAAGGAAAAAATGGTCCTTTAGTTAGAACACTTGATTCATACATCAGCTATTACCAAAAATGGTCTGCCCCGTGGGAAGCTCAAGCCTTACTTAGAGCAATTCCTATAGCAGGTGAAATTGAAGTTGGAAACAAGTTAATGAATGCAATAAATCCAATTAGATATCCAGAAAATGGTGTTAGTGAAGAAAATTTAAGAGAAATGAGAAGAATTAAAGCTCGGATGGAATCTGAAAGATTGCCTAGAGCAGCTGATGTCAACATGAATACCAAACTTGGTCGAGGTGGATTAAGTGATGTGGAATGGGTTGTACAACTTCTCCAAATGCAACATGGCCACAAAATAAAATCTCTACAAAACACTTCAACATTGTCTACATTGAAACAATTAGAAAAAGAGAACCTAATAAGTTCTCAAGACGCAACAAGTTTGAAAGATGCTTGGATTTTGGCAACAGAAGTTAGAAATGCTCAAATGCTTGCAAAAGCAAAAGCAAGTGATCAAATTCCAACTGACATAAATGAGATTAACGCTATTGCTTATGTTATAAATAAGCATTCATCAAGTGAATTTATTGAGGAATATAGAAAAATAACAAGACGTGCAAGAACGGTAATGGAGAGATTATTTTATGGAGAGTAATTATCTATTTAAAGATCTTAAGTATTGGTTATAGTCTTCAATTTCTTTTTCTGTAACTCTTTTAGCTTGTTTTTCATCTCTTGATGCCCATTGATAGACCAGAATTAATAACACAATAATCGTAGGAATTTCTCCAAATCCCCACGCAATTCCACCACCTAATTGTTGATCAGTAATTGGACTTTCAAGCCAACTTGGTTTGATTTCATTAAACCAACCACCACCCAAGATTGTTTGCGAAGAATAAGTGATGAATCCAAAAATTCCATGAAAGACAGCTGCTGCAAAAACAATTCCTAATTTTAATACATCAGGAATATTTCTTGGGGCAGGATCTTTTCCAATTATGAGCCAAAAGAATAAATAACCAGCTAAAACAAAATGTGCATCCATAAATAAATGTCCTAAATGACTTCTCATCAAAACAGTTAAAAGTGGACTAAAATATAAAGCCCAAGTTCCTGCAGCAAAAATAAAAAATGCAATTATGGGATGACTTGCAACCTTTAAGTACTTTGAATTAATCACTGCCACAATCCATTCACGTAAATTTCTTACCTCTGGATCAGAAGTTGGTTTCAAAACCCGCAAAGCAAGTGTTAACGGTGCTGATAATGGAAGTAGAATAGGAACAACCATGGCAAGAATCATGTGTACAGTCATGTGAGCCGAGAATAATAAAATTGCATATCTACCAAGCATGGTATTTGTGACATAAATGCCAAGAAGAATTCCTGAACTCCAAAAAATAACTCTTGATACTGGCCATTTATCTCCGCGTTTAATTAGTTTTATATACCCTGCTAAATAAGTGATAAGTGCAATTAGACCGATAAATAAGGTAAAGGGCTCAATACTAATAGTGGTTAATGCATAAGACCATTCAAATTTTGCAGGTTCAGGTAAACCTGTGACAGATTCAATTAAATTAAATGCAGCATTTCCAGTTCTTGGAAAAGCAGTTGAAGCAAGGGCTACAGAAACTCCAAAAATAAATAACAGAATTGAAATTTCCAGAACTAACAACTTAGAGATATTTGTCTTTAATCTGGTTCTAATATTAAGTGCAGTGATTATAGCGAGTGCAAAAAGAACATTTTTTATTACGATAATTTGACCATAAGAAGTAGTCAATAATTCACTAAAGTTATTAAGTCTTGTCACAGCATTTACTGCACCAGAAATTGCTAATCCGATTACAGAAGTTGTGGCAATAAAACTGAATTTATTTATTGCCCTTAATTTAGACTTCTCAATAATTGATTTATTGAAGTAAATTAAGCCTATGCCTGCAAGTCCAGTAATCCAAAGGCTTGTAAAAATTCCATGAAAAAACCCAGAAGCAATAGCCCAATTATGAGTTGAAATTCCACCACCATGAGATAAAAGTGTCGGTAAGGAAAGAGCGAGAATGTTAAGAAATGCAACCAAACCAGATTTATCAAGACTTGGCTTAATCAATAAAAGAAATGAAATTAGTGCAACCAGGGATATTAATAGTAAAGCTCTAACATTTGAAACATCCCATCCATAGGTAGCAATCACATCTAGATTTGCCGCAAGAAAAAGTGGTTGAGATAAAGATTGAGCAAGACTAAAGACTGCTGCGGCAAAACTAACTCCGGATAGTCCTACGAAAAAACTTCTTGCCATGCTCGAATTTTTGCCGTCAAACTTAGTAAAAATGCCATCACTAAATAAGAGTGCAACTGCAGCAATTGCTAGGGCATAAGTGTAGGAAACCAAAACTGGTCGAAGCCAGTACACAATTGGACCAGAATCAGGAATCAAAGGTGCAGGTGTTTGCCAAATATTTGAAGTAATAAAAAATGTAAACAAAACACCTACAACAGGAATTTTTAAGAAAACTAGACTTGAAATCTTCATCTTAAAGATTAATCTATCTAATCAATAATTATTACTATTTACTTTTACTAACTTTACCCACAATTTTAAGCCAAATTGCAACGGAATAACCAATTAAAACTCCAAAAAGTATTGTTCCTAAACCAACAGTTCCACCCAATAACCAACCTATAGTTAATACAGTTATTTCAATAAATAATCTGACTCTGCCTACTGGAATATCTGTAAGCAAATGAATTCTTGTCATAAGTCCATCTCTTGGACCTGGACCCATGTGACATGTTAAATAAAAACCACTTCCTAAACCAACTAGAGCAATACCAAAAAGTATCTGAGTAATTTGCCAGAAATTTGTGTCTGGATTTGGCAAAACATTTAACATTAATTCCATAGAAAGTGAAATTACAATGATGTTAAGTACTGTTCCTAATCCAACTTTTTGTTTTAAAGGAATCCAAAGAGACAAAACTAAAACTCCTGTAAAAAATGTTGCCCACCCAATACTTAATCCAGTTTGAATAGAAACTCCTTGAGCAAAGACTGTCCAAGGAGAAACTCCTTCACCAGCTGCTATTAAGAAAGCTTCACCTGTACCAAATAGCCAAAGACCTGCGACTAAGAAAAATAAAGTTGAAGGTTTAGCTTTCCAATAACTTTTTGATCTCCAAGAAGTATGAGGAATGGTTTTAGACGGAAATAGCCATTTTGGAATAAATTTTTTCAATTTAAACCTGGAATTAATAATTCACTTAAGTCTTTTCGAGTTCTAGGACTTAATTCTCTTTCTTTCAACTCTTGACTCAATTCATCTGGATTAGTAATTTTTCCAACGGCAACTAATACTAATGGATGGATTGAATCATCAAGATTAAATATGGTTTTTAATTTAGATTTACTAAAGCCTGCCATTTGATGTGCTTTTAGACCTAGAGCATGTATTTGAAAAGTAATTGAACTAACAGCTAATCCTGCATCAAAAATTTCATCATTAGTGACAGGGTTTCCATAAGCAGCAACTAAAATCATGGCACTTGCATTGGGAGCCCATTCCAAATTAAATCCAGTTAGAGTGGAAACAAAAGCCTCAAAGTTTTTATCTCCTCTCTTTCCGGCTAGAAATCTCCAAGGTTGAGAATTTTTTGAAGATGGTGACCAGCGAGCAGCTTCGAGAATAGATAAAATCTCTTCGTCACTAATTTGATGATTTTTATCAAAAGATCTTGTGCTCCAGCGATTCTTTATAACTTCATGCAAGTTTGCATCAGTGCTGGCTGGTTTATGAGGAATCGACATAAATAGAATTATTCTCTAATGTTTACCAATGCGCGACTTAGGGTTGAAAAAGGTGTCATTAGAACTTTTAATGCTCGAAGAGGTCGGATTAGTCAAAAACAAATAGAAGTTTTAGACAAATTTTTTCCAGAGTTTGAAATGCCTGATTCATTATGGAATTTTCAAGAATTATTTGGAAATAAAGAAATAATCTATGAAATTGGTTGTGGCGCAGGAGATACCACAATTGCCTTAGCTAAAAATAATCCAAAAAAAATTGTTATTGCAGTAGAAGTTCACCGGCCAAGTATTACTCAATTAGTAGAAAAAATTAAAAAAGAGAATATTCAAAATATAAGACTTTCTTTTTCTGATGCTGTTCAAGTGTTAAAAGAAAGAGTGCCAGATAATTCATTGTCAGAAATACATGCTTACTTTCCAGATCCTTGGCCAAAGAAAAGACATCATAAAAGAAGACTATTTAGAAAAGAACTAATTGAATTAATGTTTCAAAAACTTCAAAAAGGTGGACTTATCCACACTGCCACAGATTGGTTTGAATACGGTCAAGAAATCATGGAAAATTTACCTAATGCCCAAACAATTGTTCATCCAGAATGGAGACCTTATACAAAATATGAGAAAAAAGGATTGAATGCGAAGAGAGTTATAACGGAAATCACAGCGATAAAGTAGTAAATATTAAGATTTTATTAAGAATTAGTAGATTTAATTAAAGATGCTAATAAGTTATTTTGATGTTATTTTTAAAGAAGGATTAAGGTAAAGGGACAAATGCGAAATCGCAAATTTTTGATTATCATTCCAATCATTGCACTACTAATTGGTGGAATATATTTATATACCAACGCAACAAAAGAAGAAACTCAAAACTATCTAACTGAAAAATCAGGTCCTGCCACTATTGAAAATAGTGTCTCAACTACCGGATCAATTGTTGACGAATACACATTCAATATAAATGCAGACGCCCCTGCCACACTTACCAAAATTGCCGGAGTTGCAACCACTAGTTCTGGAACTCCAACTTCATTGTCTGACACTTGGGTTGTTTCCAAAATTAACAATGAAGAAGGAAAAAGTGTTTCAAAAAATGAAACCATCGTTACTTTGAAAAATTATGAAGGACAAACTCAGTTAATTAAATCTCCTGAAAAAGCAAGAGTTAGATCAGTAAATGCAGTTGCAGGAAGCCCAGTTGCAGGAACTGTTGCTTCAATTGGTACAGGAAGATTATTAGTTTCAGTTGAAGTTACTGAAACTCAGTCAACTCAATTAAGTGTTGGTTTACCAATTGCTTTAGCAATCAATAGTTCAGACACATTAACTTCCGGTGCTATTACTTCGATTAGATCAACGCCATCATTTACTGATTCAACGCCAACTTATACAGTTTTAATAAATCCAACTCCAAATACATTGCCTGCAACAGCTCGTGCTGGAATGACTGTCACAGTTGATGTCACACCAGTTGGAGAAGAAAGAATCAGAATTACAAATGCTACGTTAATAGACGAATTTACTTACGACATTGATGTAAATAACAAAGTAACTTTAGCTTCTAAAAATGGCATAGATTTAGCGGGAAGTATTTCAGGTACTTCTAACATTGCTACAAAACAATGGACAGTTTCAAAATTAAATATCACTCCAGGTTCTGTAGTTAAAAAGAACGACATAGTTGCGGTGTTAAAGAATTTTGATGGTACAACGCGAAATGTTAAATCACCAAGTGATGGAACAATTAGAGAAATTTTTACAGCCCCTAATGCAATAGTTTCTGGGGCAATTGCTTCTCTAGGTTCTGGTGAAGTTGTTTCAGCAATAAAGGTAAGTGAATATGACATTCCAAATGTGAAATTAGATCAAGTTGTTGAACTAAAGCTTGGTTCTGCAACAGAAACTAGTAATGGCAAGGTAACTCAAATTGGTCAAGTTGCCACTGTTGATAATAATGGAGTTTCCCAATTTAGTGTTTTTGCAAAGCCAGATACTTTGAATGAGACTTGGCGCATTGGAATGAGTGTTACTGCAAAAATTATCTTGCAAAGTAAAGAAGTTTCTGTGGCGGTTCCTTTACAGGCAATTCAGCGAAAAGGGCAAGAAAAATTTGTCCAAGTCTTAAATGACAAAAATGAATTAGTGGACAAAGTAGTAGAAACTGGTGTATCTGGTACTCAACTAATTGAAATTTTAAGTGGCATAACTTCAGGTGAAGAAGTCGTTTTAGGAAAAGCTTCACTTGATGGCAAGCTACCTGTTTCAGAAGATCCATTCAGAGAACAACGTAACCAACAAAGATCTAACGGTGGTCGAAATAACTAACAATGACAACAGTTGTTGAGATGAAAAATGTCGCCAAAATTTTTGGCGAAGGTTCATCAAAAGTAAAAGCACTAGATGGCGTTGACTTAACCATTAATGAAGGTGAATTCGTAGCAATTGTTGGTCCATCAGGTTCTGGTAAATCAACCATGATGAATTTGATTGGCTGTTTAGATAGGCCTACTAGTGGAAAAGTAAAAATTGCTGGAGAAGATCTTTCTAAATTAAATGATAAAAAACTAACTTCTCTTAGAAATTTTGCAATTGGATTTGTTTTCCAATCTTTTTTCTTACTTCCAAAAACTGATGCCCTAGATAATGTGGCAACTCCACTTTTTTATAGGGGAGTTCCAGCAAAAGAGGCTAGAAAAAAAGCCATGCAAATGTTGTCAAAGTTAGGTTTAGCAGACAGACATTCACATCAATCCACACAATTATCTGGGGGACAGCAACAACGAGTTGCGATTGCAAGAGCTCTAGTAACTGAACCTTCCCTTATTTTGGCAGATGAACCAACCGGGGCACTTGATTCCAATACCGGTAAACAAGTCATGGATCTATTTCAAGAATTGAATAAAGAAGGAAAAACCATTGTTTTAATTACCCACGATCTTGATATTGCTGCAAAAGCTAAAAGAAGAATAACTTTAAAAGATGGAAAAGTTGTCAGCGATGATGGAGGAAAGCGATGAATATTTTAATTGCTTCCCGCTTAGCACTTGCTCGAATTATTGCAACAAAAACAAGATCAGGTTTAACAATGCTTGGCATCATTATTGGAGTTATGTCTTTGATAGCTCTAGTTTCAGTTGCTCAAGGTGCTACTTCTGGAATTCAAGATCAATTTAAAGGTTTAGGTGCTAGAAACTTAACAATTACTGGAACTACTAACCAATCGATCACAATTGAAGATGCAAAAGCAATTGCGGAGCAACCTGGAGTCGATGTTGTCACAGAAACAGTAACAGGACGAGCAACATTAAGTTCAGAATTTGATTCGACAAGAGCTCAAATTGTTGGAGTTGATTCTGACTATGTAACAGTGGTTGATCCAGATATCTTTGTGGGTTCATTTTTACCAAGCTCTGAAGATGCAAAAGATGCAAGATTAATAGTATTAAGTTCCTCAATTGCAGAAGATTTAAAACTAGATGCATATTCTATAAATACAAATATTGTGGTTGGAAATACCGAATTTACAATTGTAGGTATTTTAGATGACGCAGATGGTTTTGGAACTCAAGGAAGTGCTTATGTTCCAATTGATACAGCATTTAAGTATTTTGCAGTCCCTCCGTATTTAAGTTCAATAACTCTTCAAACCACCAGTGAAGAAATAGTTGATCAGGTGACAAGTAACTTAACTAGATTACTTTTATCGCGTCATAACATCACTGGAGAACGAGAAGCTGATTTTGTGATAACTGATGCAAGTCAAATCCTTGATGCCATTGGAACTGTTCAACAATTCTTATCCTTACTTCTTGGTGGAATTGCATCAATTAGTTTGGTTGTAGGTGGAATTGGAATTATGAACATCATGTTGGTTTCTGTTAGAGAAAGAACCCGAGAAATAGGAATTAGAAGAGCAATTGGTGCTCAACAATCGCAAATCTTGACTCAATTTTTAATTGAGGCAATAGTACTTTCACTTCTAGGTGGAATTATTGGTGTGATTATTGGGGAAGTTGTGGCTTATTTTCTAGCCCAGTTAGGTGAATGGAATTTTGTGTTAAGTCCAACAATTATTTTGGCCTCACTTGGTTTTTCAATGTTTGTAGGAGTTGTATTTGGGGTTTGGCCAGCACGAACAGCGTCAAAACTAAAACCAGTTGAGGCATTGCGTTTTGAATAAAACTTGTCATCTGACAAGATTTATGTCGTGGCCGAATTAGTTTTTTTCTCAGGAACAATGGATAGTGGTAAATCCACTCTTGCTCTACAAACTCACCACAACCATTCAAGTGCTGGTCGTCGTGGCCTGGTTTTTACAAGAAAAGACCGTGCAGGAGAAGCAACTCTAAGTTCAAGACTTGGTCTTCAAGCAAAAGCTATCGAAGTGAGCCCTGATACGAACTTTTTAAGACTTATGACTCAAGCACTTTCAAGGGGAGAAACTGTTGACTATTTGATTTGCGATGAAGCGCAATTTTATGAAACAGAACAAATTGAACAACTTGCCCGAGTTGTAGATGATTTTGGAATTGATGTCTTCACATTCGGTATCACGACTGATTTTCGAACCGCACTTTTTCCAGGAGCACAAAGACTTCTAGAACTGGCTGATCGAGTCAATATTTTGCAAGTCGAAGCACTTTGTTGGTGCGGCAAGAAAGCAACACATCAGGCAAGAATCGTTAATGGAGTCATGGTGACGGTTGGTGAACAAGTTGTTGTAGGCGATGCTGGACCCAATGCCAAACCAGATGAAATCATCTATGAAGTTTTGTGCAGAAAACATCACATGCGAAAAGTGACTTCAAAACAAGCAAAGCAAGAACATATGTCAAAATCTGCTTTGCCTTTTGAGGATAATTTTGGCTGATAAAACTTTAACCATTCCACGACAATTCAATGAAGTTTTTGTGGAGAAAAATTTTCGAATATTATTTGCTGCTCGTTTTATTTCTAATGTGGGAAATGGCATTGGTCCAATCGCTTTAGCTTTTGGTGTCCTTTCTTTACCAGGAGCAAATGCTGCATCTTTAAGTTTGGTGATGTTTGCCAGAACTCTTCCCCTAATAGTTTTTGTTTTATTTGGAGGAGTCATGGCAGATAGATATGGCAGAGCAAAGATTGTCAGTTATTCAGACATTTTATTAAGTCTATTTGTAATTTTTGAAGCATATTTATTTATTTCTGGATCGGCAACTGTTTCTTGGTTAGTTCTTCTAGGTTTAGTTACTGGAGTTTTACATGCTTTGTGGTTTCCCGCTTTTCCTGGAATCATGCCCCAAGTTATGCCAGAGAAAAAATTACAAAGTGCAAACTCAATAAATTCACTTGGAGTAAACGCGGCTAATGTTTTGGGATATTCACTTGGAGGAATCCTAGTTACTTTAGTTGGTCCTGGAATTGCTATTGCAATAGATGGATTAACTTTTCTTGTTGCTGGATGTTTGATTTATTTTCTTATCAGATTTGATAAACCTAACGAAGTAACAGATGAAGATTCAGTTTTACTGGATTTAAAATTAGGTTGGAGGGAAGTTCGAAAAAGAACTTGGATTATTGCCTGTGTTTCTGCTTATTCATTATTAGTTATGGTTTATGAACCACTGTTAGCCGTGATGGGTCCTTACCAAGCAAAAACTTTACTCAACGGACCACCTTCGTGGGCAATAATTGCTGGCGCTCATTCTTTGGGCATGATGCTTGGTGTGGTTTTGGCAATGAAATTAAGACCAAAGCATCCTTTATTTATTGGGATGATTTTTTCTGCAACTTTGGCCCTCTGGACTTTATCCATGTCATTTAATCTTCCAATTATTTTCATTGCCCTATCAGCCCTTTTAACTGGAATTGGTTTTGATTTATTCTTTGTTTTTTGGATTACTACTTTACAAACAAAAATTCCTAAAAAATCCTTATCTAGAGTTTTATCTTATGATGCATTTGGTTCTTTTTTACTTGGCCCAATTGGATTAATTGCAGCAGGACCACTAATTGAAATAATTGGAATAAAAGAATTACTTGCAATATGTTCAATAATAATTATTGTGGCAGTTTCATTAAGTTTAACAAATAAATCAGTTAGAAAATTAGAATTAAATAAATAAATTATTCATTTTATAATAATTTAATAATTTTTCAATTTTTAAGCAAAATCAATACATTTTCCTCAAGACACGCCGAACCCAATATTTATGAATAAAACAATCAGGTAGATTAAATATTAATTAATAGGAGTTGATTTTTAAATGAAAGCGCTCGTAATCGGAGCGGGTGGAGTTGGTCGAGCAATCGCCAACATTGCAGCTAGAAGAAAATTTTTAACAAGCATGGTTATTGCTGATCGTTCATTGGAACGCGCTCAACAAGCAATTAAAAAAATTGATGATGATCGATTTGATGCAACCGAAGTAAACGCTGCTGAATTAGAAGACGTTAGAGAATTAATCCGTGAAGTAAAACCAGATGTAGTAATAAATGCGGTAGATCCTAGATTTGTTATGCCAATATTTTTAGCTTGCGAAATTGAAAACACCAACTACATGGACATGGCAATGTCTCTATCCAGACCTCATCCTAAGTACCCCCATAAGGAAGTTGGCGTGAAATTAGGAGATGAACAATTTGCCAGAGACTGGAATTGGCAAGAAAGAGAAATTTGGGCAGTTGTAGGTATTGGTATTGAACCAGGCTTAAGTGATGTTTTAGCAAAATACGCTGATGAAGAGCTTTTCAGCCAAATCGATTCAATCACTGTTTTAGATGGATCCAACTTGGTAGTTGAAGGCGAATCATTTGCTCCCTCCTTTTCAATTTGGACAACGATCGAAGAGTGTTTAAATCCACCACTTGTTTGGGAAGATGGCAAAGGCTGGTTCACCACTAAACCATTTTCTGAGCCTGAAGTCTTTGATTTCCCAGAAGGTATTGGTCCTGTGGAATGTGTCAATGTTGAACACGAAGAAGTAGTTCTCATACCTCAGAAAATTGATGCCAAAAAGGTTAACTTTAAATACGGCCTTGGAAAAGAATTCATATCCGTTTTAAAAACTATTAACAAACTAGGTCTTGATAAAAAAGAAAACGTTGACGTGCAAGGCGTATCTGTTTCACCTCGCGATCTTTTAACCGCTTCTTTGCCAGATCCTGCAAAGCTGGGAGAAAGAATGAAAGGTAAAACTTGCGCAGGAGTTTTAGTAAAAGGATTAGATAAACAAGGAAATCCAAAAGCCACATATCTTTATCACGTGGTTGATAATGAATGGTCCATGAAAGAGTATGGAGATCAAGCAGTTGTTTGGCAAACAGCATTTAATCCAGTTGTGGCAATGGAATTAATTCATGAAGGTGTTTGGAAACCACAAGGTGTTATGGGACCAGAATGGTTTAGTGCTAAACCTTATTTAGACAAAGTTAATGAATATGGTGCTCCTTGGAGAATGAGAGAAGAAAAGATTTAGAAACAAATAAATAAAGGGCCCAAATAATTTGGGCCCTTTATTTATTTAAAATACTTATTGAGGAATCAAAGTTCCTGAGAATATTTGCCAAGCAAGTAAAGATTTTGCAACAAGACTTAGCACAATATAAGCTCTTTCACCTCTTAAATAATCACTCCATTTTCCTTTACCGCGATATTGCAAATATTGCACAAGTGCAAAAGAGTTAAAGAAAACAAAGAGTGAAACAATAATTCCATAAACAAATCCTGGAATTTGAACTTCAGTAGGTGCATTTGGTCCAATAACTAATATTACAATCGCTAACCAAGGCACAATTCCTGCAATACATCCGAAAATAAATGGTAAGAAATCTCCATCTTTTGGTTGAGTGTATTTTTCTTGTAGCCAACCAAATAAAATCATGGAAGCATTTACACCAAATATTCCAAGAAGGGCGACGAAGTCTGAAATACCACTGACTTGAGCAATCAAAATAATCATTACTGATGACGAAATTGAATATTCAACCCAGCGGAAAATATTTTGATTTTTTTCTAGACCTTTGATGTATTTAGGAAAACCTGCTCCACTTGCCACAATAAAATGCGCCAAAGCTGATAGTCCTAGAAACAGTGCAACAGTAAAGCCAACTGGAGTATTGAATAAAACAACAGCATTTC
>JBJOGR010000046.1:0-11777 GCA_046048135.1 Actinomycetota bacterium | reverse complement strand
AAATTCGCTTTACCGGTTAAATTGGCATCAATGTAAACAACTTGGTCATTTGCAAAACAACCCCCAGGTAAAGTCGTGGCATTAAATTTCTTGCCATCAGCACTTCTATAAACTCCACCGGTAAAGTACATAGATTTTGGTGAGCCCGAATTATTTTTTACTTTCAATTGAATATATGTGTTGCCGTTTACTGATTGGTAAGCAATTCCATCACTTACTTCAATTCCTCGGTCGTCATACATTGAACTTAAATCAAAAATTAATGCATTTAAATCAATTGATGTATTTTTAGAATTAGAAGAAACTGACCAAGATTTTATTAAGCCTTTTGAATTTAATTTAAATTTTGAATAAGTTCCATTAAAAGCCACCACCGGGGATTTAAAAACTATATTTGATTTATTAAATTTAGTTGAACCCTTAGCAGGATTAGTAACAACAATTCCTGAAGATTGAACACTCCAAGGCTTTAGACTTCTCCAATATTTATCGGCGCTTAAACTATTTTGAATCATAGTAAGTGCTAAATCTGCTGCAGAATTTTGTTCCACAAATTTTTGTGCAATAGCTAATTTGTCAGGATCACTGGATGCCATTGCAGTAAATAAAGCTTTAACATTTTTATTATTTGGATTTGCATTAGTATCTGCTTGAGCAGTTGCAGTAGTCGAAATTATGAAGAAGACTGTGATAAAAAGTGTTCTAAGGTTTTTTAAATTCATTTTTTCCTCTCAAGAATACTTCAATTATAGGGGATTAGTTTCACTTAATTTTCAAATCAAGTGACTTCACTCTCGGGGTTTCCTAGGCTTTTATATTTTTCACTCTTTACATATTCATGAATTCTTAAAAATCCTTCATAAATCTCTTGGTATGTATTTGTTAGTGGAGAAATTGCTAATCGTATGCAATTTGGTACCCGATAATCTGGGATGACATTTTTTTCAATTCTTAACCCTCTCGCAATTTTTTCTGCATCAGCATGAAATATAGAAATATGACCTCCGCGTGAATGTTTTTCTCTGGGAGTGGTTAATTCAAATCCAAGTGGAGCAAGAAGTTCATCAAACAAATTAATCATCATTTCAGTGCCTATTTCTGCCTTTTTTGAAATTTCTTTAATAGTTGCATCTTTTATCATTTCAAAAGAAGTTTTAACACAACGAAGTCCAAGAATTGAGGGACTTGCAATTTGAAAACCTCTCATTCCTTCTGCTTGTTGAAATTTAGATCCCATTAAGAATTGATCTTTTTGGGCAAACCATCCGTTAATAGGCAGATTTGCTTTGTTTTGAATTTTTTTATTTATATAAATCCAAGCTGGTGCCCCAGGTCCCGAATTTCCGTATTTATAAGTACAACCAATTGCAAAATCCACATTGTCGTTGTCAAAACTTAAATCTACTACGCCTATTGCGTGAGAAGCATCCCAAACCACAATTGAATTATTAGCATGAATTAATTCTGTTAATTCTTTAACGTTGTTTAATGCACCAGATCTATATTGAACTACTGAGAGCGTTACCAGACAAACATCTTCATTCAAATATTTTTTTAATATATCTGGAGTTATTAATTCGTTTTCTTTATTGTAATTTCCATTTTGATCCAAATTGATATCATTTTTTATTATAATTAATTTTAAATTTAAATCTTTTGCGATTTCTTGAATAATATAACGATCAGTAGGAAAGTTTGCTTCGTCTGCAATAATTGTCTTTTTATTTGGATTTAATTTTATTGCAGCAATACAGGCTCTGTAAAAGTTAACACTTGTGGTGTCAGTAGCAAGAATTTGTCCTTTACTTGCACCCAATGCTGCTTCACCTAACAAGTCACCAACTCTTTGTGCTTCATCAATCCAATTTGACCATCCAGAAACTAATTCTTTACCCCATTCATTTAGTAAAAAATTGTTTATCTCTTCAACCGTTTTTTTCGGTAAACGCCCTAAGCTATTTCCATCTAAATAGCACAAATCTTCGTCTGATCTTACAAATTGGTGTACAAATTTATTTAAAGGATCTTTTTTGTCTAATTCTTGAACATATTCTTTAGTGATCATGGTCAAAATGTTATGCCGTTACTAGGCTTATGTCTATGACGGATTCCAAATATCAAGCCGCCTTCACGTATTCCTCATATCTTAAGGTCAATGAGTTATTGGATTTACAAAAACCTATTTCGAAGGGCCCTGAGCATGATGAAATGCTTTTTATTGTGATTCATCAAACTTATGAACTTTGGTTTAAGCAGTTAATCCATGAATTTAATCAAACTATGAAATTACTTAATGAAAATAAGTTATTTGAATCTTTAGCCGTATTGGGAAGAGTTAGAACAATTTATAAAATCCTAGTTTCTCAAATTGATATTTTAGAAACCATGACGCCGCTACAATTTAATTCCTTCAGAGGATTTCTGGAGTCAAGTAGTGGTTTTCAGTCTGCACAATTTAGACAAGTTGAGGCAATTCTAGGAAGAAGAGATGAGAATATGATTTCCCATTTTGATCCAAAATCTAATGAATATATCAATATTTCAAATTATATGAATCAGAAAAGTCTGTGGGATGTAGTTTTAAACTTTTTAGACAATAGGGGTATAAGTATTTCTAAAAATATTTTAAATAGAGATTTTTCAAAACAATATGAACCAAGTAAAGAAGTAGAAGAGGCACTTTTATTTACGTATAGAAATGATTCAGAAGCATCTTTATTACTTGAAAAGTTAGTTGATATTGATGAAGGTCAACAAGAATGGCGTTATCGTCACGTAAAAATGGTGGAAAGAACTATCGGTTCAAAAATTGGTACTGGTGGTTCAAGTGGTGCAAAATATCTTGCGGCAACACTTTTTAAACCAGCTTTACCTGAATTATGGAGCGTTAGATCTCAGTTGTAGTTCTTTAAAATTTTTTCTACACTTGCAGGAACTTTTGAATTTTTTGAGTATTCATCTCCTGGAATAGGTGAATCAGCTATTAATTTAAACGGAATTACTCCAGACCAAGTTTCTGAATTTAAATCACTTTCTGCTTCTTTTGGCGGCCCAGTTCTAATTTTCACCGAAGTTTCAATTAAGGGCACTGAAACCAAAAGTGTGGCTGCTAATTCTTTTTTGGTAGAACTTCTTATTTCAGTGCTTCTGTTTGGAGCTAATTTATCTGTTAATTTATTTAGATAGAAATCTTTTCTTTCATCTTCAATAATTTCGCCTTTACCAAAAACTACAGCGCTTCGATAATTCATGCTTGATTCAAAAGAACTTTTAGCAAGTACTAATCCGTCAAATAAAGTTACTTCTACACATATTGGAATACCTGATCCAATTCTTCGCATTAATCTTGAACCAGTTGAACCATGCAAAAGAATTGAATCTTCTACTCGTGCATAACCCATTGGCAGAACTATTGGTTGGTTTTCTTCGTCTGTAAATCCAACATGACAAACTAAAGCTTCATCTAATATTGAATAAAGAACATTTCTGTCATTTATATCTCTATCTGTTCTTCTGTTTGTAGTTTTAGAAGTAGAACCAGGATTAGGAAGACTCATGTATACCTTTCATGTGCACCGCCAGGGATTCGAACCCCGGACCCACTGAATAAGAGTTTGTAACGAATTAAACCCTTGCGGATTTCAATTCGTTACGGCGAAACAGACCCTCTTGCATAGGCTCAGTTTCCAGCCGCTCTAACCATCAGTAAATCCTTCGGGATTAATTACTTAATTTTATCAGTTTGCCAACTTTGGTAAAGTTAAATAATGGCTAAAGTAATTGAGCGTAATGGTCAATTAATCTTGCAACTTTCAATGCTTGAGAAAATTGGTGGATTGCATAAAGATTTAGTGGTTTCAAAAGATAATTTAATTAAGAAAACAGTTCACCAAAATCCTTGGAGTAAAGATGTACTAAGAGGAGTTAGAGCACCCGGCACTGGGATTCCATATGTAATCTTGCTTGGAACTATGCGATTTAAAGGTGGAAAAGATTTCACCGCTATTTATAAGCGAAGGCCTGTTTCAGTTTATGAATTTAAGTCTGGTGAGTTCAAGCGCTGGATTGTTACTGAGTAATTGATAGCGCGCCTGGCAGGAATTGAACTTGCGACCTACTGCTTGGTGCTCAGTAGGAAATTAGCAAATTATTCAGGAATTCACTTTCAAATTCCTTCACAAAGTGCACCGCCAGGGATTCGAACCCCGGACCCACTGATTAAGAGTCAGTTGCTCTAACCAACTGAGCTAGCGGTGCTTGATAAAAATAAATAATACCTATGAATAGATCTTTACAAATTCTGCTATAGCGCTAACAATCATTTGCACAGCAATTGCTGCAAGTAAAAGCCCTGCAAGTCGAGTAAGAATTGAGATTCCTCCAACACCTAATAGTTTGGTAATGGGAATAGAAAACCTGAGTAAAAGAAATAAAACTAAGTGAACAACTATTAAACCAAAAATAATTGTGGCAAGTTCTAGTGAACTTTCTGATTTTCTGACAAAAATGATTGTGGCGGCAATTGCTCCTGGACCTGCAAGTAAAGGTGTTCCAAGTGGCACTAAAGCAATACTTACTTCACTTTTATTTGTGGGTTGGGAATCTTTTCCCGTCAATAGTTCAAGAGAAACTAATAGTAAAAGCAATCCACCAGAGGCTTGTAATGAAGGAAGTGAAATATCTAGAAAACCAAGTATCTGATTTCCAAATAAAGCAAAAGCAATGATCACTGAAAATGAAACTAAAACTGCTTGTAAAGCTAGCTGAATCTTTTTCTCTTTAGATTCTTTTCGAGTTAATCCCATAAATATAGGTAAAGAGCCAACAGGATCGATAATGACAAAAAAGGTCACAACAACAGATATAAATAGTGCAATTATTTCTGCATTAACCATTTTTTTCCTTTAACTAAATATTGGGGTGAGTAACGGGACTCGAACCCGCGACGTCCTGGACCACAACCAGGTGCTCTACCAGCTGAGCTATACCCACCAAGTTTTATTTCTAAAACCAAACTTCATTCTATCTTTGATTAAGAATTCTTATTTATTCGTGTTCAACCACGAATCTATTAGCCAGTTCTTTTGCGATATCAGAACCTGGTCCAGGTTGAGCCACCATAATTGCTTCTCGGTAATAACGAAGTTCGGCAATACTTTCTCTAATGTCGGCTAAAGCTCTGTGATTGCCAGTTTTTTCTGGTGCAGAAAAATAAACTTTTGGATACCAACGTCTTGCTAATTCTTTAATTGATGAAACATCGATTACCCGATAATGCAAATGCTCATCAAATTCCGGTAAATCTCTTGATAAGAATCCACGATCCACATAAACACTTGAACCAGCCAGAGGCGCTTTTCTTGCTTCTGGAATGTGTTGCTTTACATATTGCATAATTTCTTTATTTGCTTCTTCAAGAGTTACACCATGTGGTACTTCTCTGAGTAATCCCGATGCAGTGTGCATTTCTTTTACAACTTCAATCATTGAATCTAATTTTTCATCATCACATTTAATAACAATGTCAATTCCAGGATCCATTTCATTCAGATGACTATCTGTTACAACAACAGCTATTTCAATTAGTGCATCCTTGGAAAGTGATAACCCAGTCATTTCGCAATCAACCCAAACAATTAAGTCATTGCTATTTGCCATTTAAATCTTCTTTCAATTAATGAAACTTTTTAAAGCGCGCGCCCGGAGGGAATCGAACCCCCAACCTACTGGGTAGAAACCAGTTGCTCTATCCGTTGAGCTACGGGCGCAGAGTATCTATTTTGCTCTATTGCTCACACCACTTAGTTATCCCCAGTTTATTTGTCACTAAGAGTAAGTACATCCATAGGTATTGCATCCTTAAAGAACCTCAATTTAAGGAGTTATACATGAATGAAATCTTGACCACTGTAGTTGGAAACGCAGTAACCGATGTAACAACCAAAGTATTGCCATCAGGTAGGCAAGTTGCAACTTTTCGAATAGCAAATAATCCTAGAAAATTTGACAGAAATTCTAATAATTTTGTTGATTCAGATCCTAATTTTTTACAAGTTAACTGCTGGTCAAATTTTGCAGAAAATATTGCCAATAGCATCCATAAAGGTCAGCCATTAGTGGTGTTTGGCAAACTTAAAGTTAAACAAGTCAGTGATGGCGATAAAAATTCAACTTTTGTAGAAATTGATGCAATATCTCTGGGCCATGATCTTTCCAAGGGCGTTGCTGAATTTACCAAAATAAGAAAAAATCCAGAGTTTTATGAAAATGAAAACTGGGTTGAGCCTAAAGAAGGAACTCAAAAATCTGTTGCTTAAACCATTTGAGTAATCTTTTCATGTGGCCGAATTCATTTACACGCTTTCCAAAGCAAGAAAAGCTCATAACGACAAAGTTGTATTAGATGATGTGACTTTGGCATTTTTGCCAGGAGCAAAAATCGGTGTTGTTGGTCCAAACGGTGCAGGTAAATCTTCATTACTTCGAATTATGTCTGGAAAAGATGAAGTAAGTAATGGAGAAGCAATGCTTGCACCAGGAGCAACTGTTGGAATATTAGAACAAGAACCACAACTAAGTGATGATAAAAATGTTTTAGAAAATGTAGAAGAAGCAGTTGCAAATACAAAAGCAAAATTAAATCGTTTTAATGAAATAAGTGAACAGTTAGCAAATCCAGAAGCAGATTATGACAAATTACTTGCCGAAATGGGGAAACTCCAAGAACAGCTAGACCATTTGGGTGCTTGGGATTTAGATTCTCAACTAGAACAGGCAATGGATGCTTTAAGACTTCCTCCAGCTGATGCCGATGTAAAAGTTTTATCAGGTGGAGAAAGAAGAAGAGTTGCATTAGCAAAACTTTTATTACAACAACCTGATTTATTGCTACTAGATGAACCAACTAACCATCTAGATGCAGAAAGTGTTTTATGGCTTGAACAACATTTAGAAAAATATCCTGGAACAGTTGTAGCAATCACTCACGATAGATATTTTCTAGATAACGTTGCCCAATGGATATTGGAACTAGATAGGGGACATACCTATCCATATCAAGGAAACTATTCGACTTACTTGGAAAAGAAACAAGAAAGATTAAAAGTTGAAGGTTTAAAGGACGCAAAACTAAGAAAAAGACTTGAAGATGAATTGGAATGGGTTAGATCAAGCCCTAAGGCAAGACAAGCTAAATCTAAATCTAGATTAGAACGCTATGAAGAAATGGCAGCAGAAGCTGATAAAACGAAAAAATTAGATTTTGAAGAAATTCAAATTCCACCTGGTCCAAGATTAGGAAATCAAGTAATTGAAGTTTCAAATCTATCTAAAGGATTTGGCGAGAAATTATTAATTGACAAATTATCTTTCACACTTCCTAGAAATGGAATTGTTGGAATTATCGGACCAAATGGAGTTGGAAAAACTACACTTTTCAAAATGTTGTTAGGGAATGAAAAACCTGACTCAGGAGAAATAAAAATTGGTGATACCGTAAAAATTTCTTATGTCGACCAAGGAAGACTTGGAATTGATCCAAAGAAAACTGTTTGGGAAGTTGTAAGCGATGGGTTAGATCACATCAAAGTTGGAAATATTGAAATTCCTTCCCGAGCATATGTTTCAACATTTGGATTTAAAGGACCTGATCAACAAAAACCTGCTGGAGTTTTATCTGGTGGAGAAAGAAATCGATTGAATTTAGCCTTAACACTTAAACAAGGTGGAAACGTATTGCTGCTTGACGAACCTACAAATGATTTAGATGTTGAAACATTAGCAAGTTTAGAAAAAGCACTCTTAGATTTTCCAGGATGCGCAGTGGTAATTTCACATGATCGTATGTTTTTGGACAAAGTAGCAACACATATGTTGGCTTACGAAGGGGATTCCCAATGGTTCTGGTTTGAAGGAAACTTTGATTCTTACGAGAAAAATAAAGTTGAAAGATTAGGGCCAGAAGCTGCCAGACCTCACCGAACAACTTATAGAAAATTAACTAGAAACTAGTCGTGAAAATTAAATTTAGTCCAGATGAAGTATTAAGTTTAAGAAACTTTTGCGAAAAACTAGTTTTTTGGGATAAAAGAACATTTTTAAGAATTCAAATTAAAGGCAATAACATTGGAATTTTTGGTTCAACACCATTTAATTGTCTTGCATTTATAGCCCTTCCTTTACAGGAGGAATACGCAGAAGCTGATTTAGTAGTCTCTTGTTCGGATATTTTAAATCAAATAACTGATGATAAAAATTTTGAAATTAAATTATTAGATTCAAATAAAGTTGCACCTGAGATTGCTCTTCTTCCCCCGCAAGGGCCTTGGATGCCGGGAGAAAAAGGAATTGCAGGAGATGTATTTCCATTGGTTAAACAAAGACTTAATAAGTTAAAGTCACAAGTTGAACCATTACAGATGTTACAAAGTGAAAAAAATAAGAATTCAATCACCGAAGATGCTTGGAATGAAAATTTATGGGGAGGAATTACGTTTGGGGCATTAAATGTAGCAGCAGGATTAGGAATGTTATCTTTTCCAAATTCAAGAATAAATGCAGCAACATGTCAAGGTTGGAAAAGGTTTGTCACCCCAAGTGGTCAAGTATTTATCAGACCATTGAAAGCTGTAAGAAATTTACTTTCTGTAGTTAAATAATTTCATCATTTATAGTATTGACCATAGAGTTTGCAGCCATTAATAAATAATTCCAAATTTTTGTTTCTAATTCTGAATTTAAATTCTGATTTTTTAATGCAGTTTGCATATGGGTAAGCCAGGCATCACGTGCTCTAAAATCTATGGCAAAAGGCATATGTCTCATTCGTAATCTTGGATGCCCTCTTTTTTCAGAATAGGTTGAGGGTCCACCCCAATATTGCATTAAAAAAAGAGAAAGCCTTTCAATCGCTCCTTCAAAATCATTTTCTGGATACATTGGTTTGAGTATTGGATCTGTTTTCACACCAGCATAAAAATCTGTAACTAAATTAATAAAAAAAGGTTTACCGCCAAATTCTTCAAAATCAGAAGACATTATTTGTTTTCTTCAACTACTTTTTTAATATTTCGAATCATGCCTGGAAATACAAAAACATGAAATGGCGCAATTATCCACCAGTATGAGTGCCCAGCTAAGCCTTTTGGATAAAAAATTGCAGTTTGCGTTAACTTACTTTTTTGTTCACCAATTTTTTCAACTTTAAACTCAAGCCAAGCTTTTCCTGGCATTTTCATTTCAGCTCTTAGTCTTAATAAATTATTAGGTATTTTTTCTTCTACTCTCCAAAAATCTAAAGTTTCTCCTACATTTAGATGGTGTGGATCTCTTCGGCCTCTTCTTAAACCCACTCCGCCAACAATTCGATCAAGTATTCCTCTGATTTCCCACGCCCAATCAAACGAAAAGTATCCATTATTTCCACCAATCGCTTCTACTATTTGCCAAACTTTTTCAGGTTCAGAATTAATTTCCTTAATTCGAATATCTTTATATAAAGTTCCACCAGACCACTCTGGATCACTTGGAAGCGGTTCACTAGGAATTCCTGGAATCGAAGCACTTGACCATCGAGTTGAAACTTGAGCCTCTCTTACTCTCATTAATGCAAGATCCACTGCTTTTTCAAAATTAGTTAATCCATCTTTTGGATCTGGTAAATATTTTTTTATTTCTGAATCATGACAAATAACTTCATTAATTAAACTTTTTACAAGTGGTCTGGCAATTGAACCTGGTACTGGAGTAACAAAACCAACCCAAAGACTTGAAAGTCTTGGAGTAAGTAATGGAACAGGAATTATTATTCTTTTTCTTAAATCTGCAACTTTGGCGTATCTATTCATCATTTCTTTATAAGTCAAAATATCTGGACCACCGATATCAAAGGCCTGGTTTAAGTTTTCAGTAATTCCAGCACTTCCTACCAAGTAGTACAAAACATCTCGCACAGCAATTGGTTGAATTTTTGTTTTTACCCATTTAGGTGTAACCATTATGGGAAGTCTTTCAGTCAAGTATCTAAGCATTTCAAAAGATGCTGAACCAGAGCCAATTACTACTCCAGCTCTTAATTCGATAGTTGGTACCCCAGAATTGCGCAAAATCTCACCAGTGATTTTTCTTGATTCTAAATGTTGAGAAAGTTTTTGCGAAGGAATTAATCCACCTAAATAAATAATTCTTTGGACACTATTTGCCTTAGCAGAAGCTGCAAAGATTTGTGCCATTTTCGTTTCAATATCTACAAATTCATTTCCTTTATTTAAAGCGTGTAACAGATAATAAGCAACATCAACATCTTTCATGGCTTTTGAAACATCATCAGGATTTAAAGCATCGCCTGAAATTATTTCAACTTTTGAATACCAAGGTAAATCTCTTAATCGATCTGGAAATCTTGCAAAGACTTTAACTTTGTAACCAACATTAAGTAATTCTCGAATCAACCTTCCACCGATGTAGCCGGTTGATCCTGTAACTAGACAAGTTGCGTTTTCGCCATTTGACTTTTTTCTAATTTTTACTGACATTAAATCAACCATGTCTTAATTTTGCCTCTTAAATCTATTTTTGGCTATTTGAGTAAAGATCTTTATTTTTGAGCAGGAATATTTGGGTTTGGGTTGGCAGGAAATGGTCTTGCCAATACTGGGACTCGAACATTTTCTCTGTCGAAAGCAACTTTTAATTTTTCTCTAATTTCTCTTGCGCTTTGCATCGGTTTATCTGGTGCTGTTTTAGCAGTGATGCGAACAAATACTGCATCACCTGAAACTTGTTCAACTCCTGCATATTGAGGAGCATCTAAAAGCATTCCTGAAAAAGCTGGATCATCTAACATTTCTTTTCCAACTCTTTCAATTATTACTCTAATTTTTTCTAAATCTTCGTCATAGGCGATCGGCACATCAACAACAGCAACAGTCCAACCTTGACTTCTATTTGCAACTCGAAGGATTTCTCCATTTCTTACATACCAAACAACACCGCTCATATCTCTTAAACGAGTGACTCTTAAGTCAACTTCTTCAACTGTTCCAATTGCAGGACCTAAATCAACAACGTCACCAACTCCATATTGATCTTCTAAAATAATAAAAATTCCAGCAAGAAAATCTTTGATCAAAGTCTGAGCGCCAAAACCTAATGCCACACCCGCAACTCCAGCACTGGCTAAAAGTGGTGCAACGTTAATTCCCAACACACTGAGTGCACTCATGATTGCAACAGTCCAAATTACAAGTGTTGCTGTGCTGCTAAAAAGTTGTCCAATTGCTTTAACTCTTTGTACAGTTCTTTGCTGCATAACCATCGCAGATAACTCAGCAGTACTATCAGCAATTTTTTTGAATTGAGGAGCTTTCTCATTTGCTCTTTTGATCGCACCTTTAACAAATCTAGAAATAGAAATTCGTACTATTGCATTTAAAATCAGTGCGAAAAGTAAAATGAAGAATACTTGAATGGGCACACTAGATAAATATTCACTTATTTTTTCAAGCAAGGAATTTTGATTATTTAACATGTAAGCAAGATTACTCTTGTACTGAATTGCTCATAAATATGACTTCGCAGTAAAGTGAGATTTATGAGATATTTCAGAAAAATTACTCAGATTATTGCTCTTGCATTTTTTCAAGTTTTGTTTTTTTTCGAACCAGCATTTGCGGTATTTCGCGATGATGGAGATGAACCTGGAAATCCCATGTCAGGATTTTCTACAATATTGATTTTTATAGGAGTTCCGTTATTGATTGTTGCAATTGTTTCCTTGG
>JBJOGR010000045.1:0-57905 GCA_046048135.1 Actinomycetota bacterium | reverse complement strand
ATTAATTCGATTATTTTTGGATCATTTTTTAAAAAATATAATACTTTTTTATTATTTATTTCACGAATTGAGTAATTTTGAAGAATTGATTTTAAACAAATAAAGCAAATAATTTCATCCACTTTTCCACAATAATGACAATACTTTTCAAATAATAAAGATTTAAATAAAGTCATCGACTTAAAATACAAATAAATTTACTTCTAAATAAATTCTATTTTAAAAATGTGGTTAAATTAAACTTGTGGATAACTAATTTGGATAATTGGGACTTTTAGAGTTAGGAATAACCTTCCACTCACCTGTAACTCTTTGTAGAATAGTTCCATCATTTATCTCTAACAAAGTTGATTGTCTTGCTGTTCCTGCAATATCTTGGACTCCATTTATAGAATAAATATTTCGAGATTGGCCAGTAAAAATATCTAGGCTATTTACATTCACAGGTTGAGATCCAGAATCTAAATACAAAATAGTTGATTCATCTTGCCAAATAGCTTTAGTTATTGAAAATCCATCTCTCATAATTTTTTGAATATTTGTCAATACGATTGTTCCAGGATTTCTAATTACATTTGCAATTCTTAATTCCGTTCCGTACACCGTTCTGGTAATCAATAACACCCTGGAGGCATCTGGTGCAGGAATTATTTCAATAATATTTGCCAAATCAAAATTTTGTGCAAATAAATTTAACTTCTGTTCTTGTGAAAATACTGAAGGTAGGCCATTTGTAGTAACCCAAATGGTGTCCAAGACATCTATTTTTGGATTGCCAATATTTGTAAAACTAAAATTTATTTCTTTAAATTGAGGATTGTAGCTATAAATACTTAAATTTGTTTTAGATGGATCAATTAATGCAAATAAAGTTTCTGCTCTGTTAGAAGTACCAAAAGACCAATCTTTTGAATCAATTTCAGTTTTACCCGTTGGTAATCTATTTTCAAGAGTATTTTTCCATAATTTATTATCGGAAATAAAATATGCATCATTAATTCTATTTGAATCAGAATAAAATTTATCCCATGTCGTTGCTGTCTGAGTAATTGGAGCATTCAAAATACTCAAATTTTGAGTGCCAACTTTAATTTGGATTGAATTAACTTCAGAAATTCTTGTTAAAGTTTTTACAATTTGTGCTGCTAGTAATTGTCTTTCAAGACTTGCGGCTTTAAGAACATCTTCATTTAATGAAACACTTGCAACTCCGTTTGCTATTGGCACTGAATTAATCGAAAGTGAACTTCCTACAGGAAAAGCAGTAATTACTGAATTATTAAATTGTTCACTTGGTCCTGCCAAAAGTAATTGCATCAATCTTGTTGCATTTGCAGTTATAGCTCTAGGTAATATCACTGTTTCAGGAACTAAAAAAGATTTTGAAGGGTCAACAAACCATAAAGGATAGAAAGAGAAACTTCTATCTAAATCAGTTTTTGATATAACCAAGCCATCAAAATTAATATCAATTCTCCACTGATCATCCACTTTCTTCAAGATAAACGTTTTTGATAATTGGTCTTCGGGATTAACCAAAGTAATTCTGGATGATTCATTAACTCGAGAATGTAGAGCAGCGAAAAAATTAATTTGATTTTCGTTAATAAATTGAAATTGGCCTTGTCCTTCATAAACCTCTATAGATTTTGTGGGATTCCAAGTATTTTTTTTATTCGGAACTAAATATTCTCTAGCAATAGCGAAATCACTATCACTAGAAGCAGATGCATTCAAAAAACCTGAAACTATTTGTTCTTGACTCATTCCAGGTTGTGGCCTACTTGCTATAACACGAATTATGGAATCTTGTTCATTAGAGCCAAACTCAGGTCCTTGTTTCACAGAACTGGAAGTAGGTATATTTCCACAAGCAATTAGTACGAAACTAGAAGAAATTAGAATTAATTTCTTTAACATCAATTTGAACTTTTACTTGGTTGTATTGATTCAATATTTAAATTTTTATCCAATTCAACACTTGTTTCTGATCCAACGCCTATGGCTAAAGGTGAATGTGTAACGGATTTATGTGCAACTCTTGGCAAAGTTAAGCGAAACATACTTCCCATTCCAGGAGATCCCCATGCGTCTAACCAACCCGAATGTAAACGAGCATCTTCTAAAGCAATTGCTAAACCAAGACCTGTGCCACCTGTTTTTCTATTTCGAGCAGGATCTGCGCGCCAAAATCGATTAAAAACAAGCGAAGATTCGCCCGGTTTCAAACCTGGTCCTTTATCTTTAACAACTACTGCAATAGCTTCTTCATCACTTCCAATTTCAATTTCAATTGGATGACCTTGTCCATATTCAGATGCATTTGAAATTAAGTTTCTTAAAATTCTTTCTACTCTTCTTGGATCCAAATCAATTTCAGGCGCGTCTCCTGTAATTACTACAGGAGTTTCTTGACTTGACAATAAATTAGATAAAGAATCAGCAGTTTTTTCAATTAACTGTTTTATATTCGTTTTTTTCAAAGATAATTCTGCTGCTCCTGCATCAAATCTACTTATCTCTAATAATTGGGAAAGCAAAATTTCAAATCTTTCTATTTGAGTGCTAAGTAATTCTGCAGCTCTAGCAGTTTCTCCCTTATATTGATCTCTTGCTTCATATAAGACATCTGCAGCCATTCTTACGGTGGTTAATGGAGTTCTAAGTTCGTGAGAAACATCAGATACAAATCTTCGTTGCATTCTAGACATCTGTTCAAGTTGAGTAATTTGTTCTTGAATAGAGGCGGCCATTGAGTTAAATGATCCTGCTAATTTTGCAAGATCATCTTCTCCACTAACTGGCACTCGTTCGTTTAATAAACCTAATCTAAGTCTTTCTGCAGCATTAGCAGTTTTTCTCACCGGAGATAGAACTGATTTAGTTAAGTACCAAACTAAAATTAATAAACCAATTACTAAAAAAATACCTGTAGCTAAAACAGAAGATTGAATAATATTTATTGTTTCTTCCTCTTGCTGCAAGGGGAAAAGAAGGAATAACAAATACGTGCCATAATTTCGAATTTCAATTGGAGCACCAATTACCAAACCAGGTACGTTTCGTCCGTCTAAATAATTTATTTGGGTATAAGACCACAGAAGATTACTTGAATTCTGAACTTGTGACTTTAGTTCCTCACTGACACTTGTTACTGCTACAAGATTTGTTCCTCTTTCTGGAAAACCAAAACTAGAAAGTTCTGGTGAAGTTAAAAACAAAACATCATATAAACCAGATTGACCCGCCCTATCTGCTAAAGCAGTAACTGCAGTATCAACAATTGAAGTTATGGTTAATGAATTTGCTCCTGTATCGGTTGCCATGATGATTCTTTGAGTGTCTTTTATAGCTGAAGTAGCTTCAGTAATTGCAGCATTTTCTTTCGCTGAAAGTATTCCTGTGCTCACACGATTTATTAGCAATAATCCAATAATTGTAATTAATACTGTTGACATTAAAAATGTGGTGGAAATAATTCTGATACTTAAAGATTTATTCCACAAACTTCTAGCATTGCGAAAAAAACTCACGGACCTGCCTTGTACCCAACGCCTCTAACTGTCATAACAATTTTCGGATTTTCTGGATCTTCTTCAACTTTTGCTCTTAAACGTTGCACATGAACGTTTACTAAACGTGTGTCAGCTGGATTACGGTAGTGCCAAACTTCTGTCAATAACTGCTCACGTGTGTAAACCTGCCAAGGTTTTCTTGCTAGAGCAACTAATAGATCAAACTCTAAAGGTGTCAAAATTATTGTCTTTCCATTTCTTTTAACAGAATGACCTAAGACATCAATATTTAAATCCCCTAAAGTTAAAGTTTCTGATTTGTAATCATCTTTTCTTAATCTTGCTTTAATTCTTGCAATTAATTCTTTTGGCTTGAAAGGTTTAATAATGTAATCATCAGCGCCAGATTCAAGTCCTTGGACTACATCTAAAGTGTCTCCTTTTGCGGTAAGCATCACAATAGGGACAACAGATTCATCTCTAATTTTTTTACAGACTTCTATCCCATCTAAACCTGGAAGCATTAAATCTAATAAAACTAGATCAGGTTTTGCTTCTTTAAATATTGAAAAAGCTTTTGCACCATCGTCACAAAAAGAGGGTTCATATCCTTCAGCTCGCAAAACAATTCCCAACATCTCAGAAAGCGCTTGATCGTCATCAACTACGAGAACTCGAGCCATAATGACATGCTTTCACTCGTCTTATGACAAAATCAAATTGGAGGTAGAAATGACTCAAGGTCCCAGCCAAAATTTGATTCCTTTAACGCAACTAAGCCTTAATGAGATGCTTGGTGGTGCACTTAATTCTTTAAGACGTATGCCAAAGACCATGCTTGGAATTGGTTTATTCGCAGCTTTTGTAATTGAATTGAGTAGCTTATTTGTATCTGCATTAATTATTAGAAGTGGTGGAGATTTAACTTCACCAGAACTTCCTGAACCTACTGGGACTTTTACCCAAGAACAATTACAAGAATTATTAAACGCTTTAATTCCTAGCATTCAAGCTGCGGCTTTTGCCGCAGTCGTCTTATTTTTTGTGCAATTAATTTCAACCACTCTTTTTACCCACGTAATTGGAAATGCAATTACAGGCAGAAAAATCAATGCTAATGAGGCTTGGCAAAAAGCTAGACCTCAATTGTTTAAAGTATTTTTAATTTCTTTACTCGGCGTAATTCTTCCTGTGTCCTCATTAATTCTTGGTATTGCTATTGGTATTGGACTTGGAACAAGTCTTCCAGGAAGTTTTGGATTATTTATTACCTTTACCGGATTAGGAATTGGATTATTTGGAGCAATCTATCTTTGGACAGCACTTTATGTTTCAGTTCCGACTTTAATTCTTGAAGATTCAACGGTATTAATTTCACTCAAAAGATCATTTGCTTTATCAAAATCAATGATGTTGAGAGTTTTTGGAATTGGTCTTGTTGGGGTGATAGCCAGTCAGGCATTATCTATAGTTGTGGCAACACCTTTTACTTTATTTGCCTCAATTGGAAATCTTGAAAATCCGGATACAACTTCAGTATTTTTTAATTCGTTAGGATCAATATTTGGATACACAGTGATGTTACCTTTCATGGCAGCATTCACTGTTCTTCTTTACACAGACTTAAGAATTAGAAAAGAAAATTTAGCTAATCAATTAAATCAAGCAAAAAATCAGTAGCGGTAATGATCTGGCTTGTAAGGGCCATGTTCATTAACACCCAAGTAATCTGCTTGAGGTTTTGTTAACTTAGTTAATTTTGCACCTAATGCATCAAGATGTAATCTTGCTACTTTTTCATCTAATTCTTTTGGCAAGGTATAAACCCCAACTGGATATTCATTGGTTTTAGTGAACAATTCAATCTGAGCTAAGACCTGATTAGTAAATGAATTACTCATCACAAATGAAGGATGTCCTGTAGCGTTACCAAGATTTAGAAGTCTTCCTTCACTCAAAATAATTATTGAACGACCATTGTCAAATACCCATTCATCAACTTGAGGTTTTATATTTACTCTTTTTGCAGATTTATTGTTACTTAATCCTGCCATGTCAATTTCATTATCAAAGTGACCAATATTTCCCACAATTGCTTTATCTTTCATTTTGGTCATATGTTCAACAGTGATTACATCTTTGCAACCTGTGGCCGTAATAATGATGTCTGCATTTGGTAAAACGTTTTCTAAAGTATTAACTTCATATCCATCCATTGCAGCTTGCAGAGCACAAATCGGATCAATTTCAGTAATAATTACACGTGCACCTTGTCCACGAAGTGATTCAGCTGTGCCTTTACCAACATCTCCATAACCGCAAACCACTGCAACTTTACCGCCGATTAAAACATCTGTTGCTCGATTTATTCCATCAATTAAAGAATGACGAGTTCCATATTTATTATCAAATTTACTTTTTGTCACAGCATCATTTACGTTAATTGCAGGAAACAATAATTGTTTTGACTTAAACATTTCATATAAACGATGAACACCAGTTGTGGTTTCTTCAGTTACACCTTTTATGTTGTTTGCAATATCAGTCCAGAGTCTTGAATTTTCTTTCAAAGTCTTTTGAATAAGTTTTAATACAACAGAAAATTCTTCACTATCTGCTTTTTCTGGTTGTGGTTCTTCTCCTGACTTTTCAAATTCAACACCTTTGTGTACTAATAACGTGGCATCTCCGCCATCATCCAGAATCATGTTTGGACCTTCCCCATCTGTCCAACGCAAAATTTGTTCCGTACACCACCAGTACTCTTCTAAAGTTTCGCCTTTCCAAGCAAATACTGGAACTCCTTTAGGATTTTCTTTTGTTCCATTAGGACCAACTACGACAGCTGCTGCAGCATGGTCTTGAGTTGAAAAAATGTTGCATGAAGCCCATCTAACTTCAGCACCCAATTCAACAAGAGTTTCAATTAAAACTGCAGTTTGAATTGTCATATGTAAAGAGCCAGTAATTCTTGCACCCTTCAATGGTTTCTTGGCACCAAATTCTTTTCGCATTGCCATCAAACCTGGCATTTCGTGTTCAGCTAATTCAATTTCTTTTCTTCCAAAATCTGCTAATGATAAGTCTTTAACTTTAAAATCGACATTTCCTAATTTGTCTGCTTTCATTGAAAAATCAGTCACTTTAAATTTGCTCCCAATATTTTTAGATTATTTAACTGTTGTCTAATTCTGCCAGATTAAACGGTTCTTGCAACAAAGGCGTGACCAATTACCTCAATATCGAATGATTTCATCAAAATTAATGCTGCTTGCCCAATTTGTAATTCAATTTCTTTGGAGTCTACTTTTAATTTAGTTTTACCTTCGATATTTAGAACACATGAATAGTGTGCATCTATATCCATTTTTTTGGCATTATCAATTGCGATTAATTCGAAATTGGCTTCAGGTTTGTAAACATGAATTCCGTCATTAGTTGGAAGACTTAACACTTGGACTTCGTGTTCAACCACCAATTCCAAAGCTTGTTGAACTTTTATGGGCTTATTTGTTAAACCCATTCTGAGGACATTGTCTGAGCTTGTCATTACTTCTATAGCCAATCCTGAGACATAAGAATGCGGAGTGCCCGGTTTTACATGTATTGCATCACCTTTTTTTAACTCATGAAATTGCATTAATAAACAGATTAAAACTCCAGGATCATTGGGATATTTACTTATAATTTTATCTAATACATTTTGTTCACTAAATGAAATATTTAAACTTGGTAAATTAGATTTCAATATTTTATTTGCTTTAAGAATTTCATCATTATTCAGATTGAAAATAATATTTGCAGATTCTTTAAAACTTTTGTGCTCAATTAGTTCTTTCAAATTTTCAATCTTAGAATCATTGGCTAATATTTTAAATATTTCTTGAACTTTTTTACTGTTTCTTATTCCTGCATAGGCTAAAAAATGTTCAAGTGCAAACAACATTTCATCTTTACCGTGCGAATCTGATAAACCATATTGTTCGTATTTTTCTTGAGCAGTTTCTTTATCTGGATGTACTTGAATAGATAAAGGTTCTGCTGCACAAAGAATTTTAACAAGCAGAGGAAAATTAGATTTAGAATTAATTATTTGATTATTCTCAACTAGAACAGAAGGACTAGATTCGTGATCTCCAAACCAAAGTTCTGCTTGAGGTTTATCGGTATTTGTATTCCATTTACTTAAGCCATTAACTTTTCCCCAAAGATAATCCTTCAAGGAACCCTTAACAACTAATACGTTGTTATTCATTTGAAAAAGTTTTATCCACCAATGCCACGAGGTCCTGGAGTTGCTTCATCAAGAAGCATCACTGGTATTCCATCTTTTATGGGAAAAGTAGTTTCACATTTTGTGCAAACTATTTTTGTATCATCCTTTGAAACTTCTACATCAGCATGCTTTTCACATGGACAAGCAAGAATTTCTAACAATTCAGGTTTAATGACTGAACTCATTTAGCATCCTTTCGAATAATGCTAAGAACTTCATCTCTAACTTTTTCCATTGTTGCACGGTCTTTAGCTTCTGCGTTAAGACGCAACAATGGCTCGGTATTACTTGGACGAATATTGACCCACCAATGGTCAGTACTAAAGGTTAGTCCATCCAAGTCATCAATTTGGACATCTTTTTTATTATTAAAATATTCTTTAACTTTCATAGACGTTTCTAAAACATTGCTTACTTTGGTATTGATTTCACCACTTGCAACGTATCTATCAAATTCTTTCAAAAGAGAAGAAAAACTTGTTCCAGATTTAGTTTCGCCTAATGCTGCTAATACATGTAAAGCTGCCAACATCCCACTATCGGCAAACCAGAAATCTCTGAAATAAAAATGGCCTGAATGCTCTCCTCCAAAAATTGCATTAGTTTCTTTCATGACTTCTTTAATAAAGGAGTGTCCTACTCTAGTTTTTTTAGCTATTCCACCATTTTCTTTCACAACTTCTGCCACGCTTCGTGAAGTGATTAAATTATGAATAATTGTTGAACCTTTTTCCCGTGCTAATTCTCGTTTTGCAATCAACGCGGTAATTACACTTGGAGTAATACTTTGACCAAGCTCATCAATAAAAAATGCTCTATCGGCATCTCCGTCAAATGCAATTCCAAGATCAGCTTTTTCAATAAGTACTCTCTTTTGTAAATCAACTAGATTTTTAGGCTCGATTGGATTTGCTTCATGATTTGGAAAAGTGCCATCAAGTTCAAAATACATAGGAATTATTTCAAAATTAGTATTTTCAAATACTTTGGGAACTATAAAGCCACCCATTCCATTTCCTGCATCAATTACAATTTTTAATTTTCTAGAATTTTTAATATTTACTAAAGAATGAATAAATTTGACATATTCTTGATTTAAATCTTTGGTTTGGCTTTTTCCTACTTCTCCATCATATTTTTTAATTCCAGTTAAAAGCATCTGACTAATTTCTTTCAAACCAGAATCTTGTCCCACTGGTCTTGCCCCAGGCCTTGCTAATTTAATCCCGTTATATTCAGCTGGGTTATGGCTTGCTGTAAACATGGCTCCGGCAATATTTAAAAATCCGGATGCAAAATAAAGCCCATCGGTTGAGGCAAGTCCCATCAAAATTACATCCACACCTTGAGTCATTACCCCGCGAGCAAATGCATCAACTAGTGAAGGACCACTTGGTCTCATGTCATGGGCAATTACGACTTGATTATTTCCACCATCATTTTTTCTAATTTTTAATACTTCAACAAATGCTTGGCCTATAAGAAATGCCAGATTTTCATCTAATTGATCAGGAACTATACCTCTAACATCGTAGGCTTTTATAAGTGTTTTTAAAGATTCTTGTGTAACAGGTGCATTCATCAGGTTTAAAGACTAGTCCAGATGATAAAAAAATTAAATTTGAATTTAGTTTTCGTCACGCACAATTCTTAAATGTGATCTTCTGGCGTAATCTTGGGCAAAACTTGGTTCTTGCCACACACTTGGTTGTGGTTTGGCAGCTTCTCTAACTGCGTTAGCTAGTGCTAATAAATCATCTGGAGAAGGAATTTGTTCTTCTGGTTCTGTTTCTAATCTGACAATTTCCCAACCACGAGGTGCAGTTAGTTTGCGTGCATGAATCTCACAAAGGTCATAACAATGTGGTTCTGGAACTGTTGCTAAAGGTCCCAGCACTGCTGTGGAATCGGCATAAACATAGGTAAGAGTCGCTACAGCAATTTTGCCGCAGGATAACCTCGTGCACTTTCTTAAATATGCCATGACAAATAAACTAGTAAATTTGTTACTAAAGTGACGCGAAGACGCGCCTGATACTTATATATACCTTTGTTATTGCTGATTATCTAAGTGAATTAAACAGCTTGGGAACGGCGCATTCGTCGACGTTCTCTTTCGGAAAGTCCACCCCAAATTCCGAAACGCTCGTCATTTTCTAATGCGTATTCCAAACATTCAGCTCTAACCTCGCAAGATCCGCAAACCCTCTTTGCTTCTCTTGTCGATCCGCCCTTCTCAGGGAAAAAGGCTTCTGGGTCTGTTTGAGCACAAAGTGCTTTTTCTTGCCAGCTCGGTGCATCTTCGTTTTCAACCAAACGTAAGCCCGTGAAGTCGGACAATTAATAACCCCCATTTATTTGGCACCAAGTTATTGACCCGGTGGCTATAAAGAAACTACCTGAATGAATTACACGCTTGTAATTAGGGGTAGGTCAAGTATTTTCGAGTACTTTTTTACATTTTTCTGTATTTTTAGCCTAATTGTCCGTTTCTTGGGACATAAAAAGTAATTAATTTTGCCAATCAGGATTTTCTGGAATCGTCATTTGATCAAGATTAATGTTTTCTAATTTTTGATCTGGCCAAATTCTTGAATCATTTTTGGCAATAGATCCAGCACCCATTTCCACATTGTCTGCCACTACAGAGTCAAAAATTTTGCAATCATCACCAATTTTAGAACCACTCGCAATAATGCTTGAAGAAATTACACAATTATCGCCAATCAAAACATTTTCCCCAATTACACATTTATCTAACTTTGTATTTTTTCCGATAGAAGAATTATTTCCCACATAAGCTCCATTACTTAATTCAACATTTTCATTTATTGACACATTTTGTCCCAATAGTTTTTGGGAATAATTTGAAATTAAACCTGTTTTAATTTCACCTTTTACTAGATCACTTGATCCTTTTATAAAAGCCTGTGGAGTTCCCAGATCTAGCCAATAACTTTCATCAACAACCCCAATTACTTTGTAGTTATTTTTTAACAAATTTGGAAATACTTCTCTTTCGACAGAAACCACTTTTTCTATAGGTATGGTGTCAATTATTTTTCTTTTGAACACATACATGCCTGCATTTATTTGATCTGTAATGATGTCTTCATCTTTTTCAGGTTTTTCTAAAAATGCTAAAACATTTCCTTCTTTATCTGTAGGCACTAAACCATAGGCTTTAGGATTTTTTACTCTCGTTAAATAAAGAGCTACATCTGCTTCTTTTTCTTTCCAGATTTTTAAAACATTTTCAATATCCACCCCAGTTAATACATCTCCATTAAAAATCACTACCGGATCTTCTGGACCGCAAGTCAAAAATTGACTTGCGTTTCTAATTCCACCACCAGTACCAAGTTGTACAGGTTCATAGGCGTAATCAAGTTTTACTCCCATGAAAGAACCATCGCCAAGATAAGTTTTAAAAACTTCTGCTTTGAATGCAGTACCTAAAACTATGTGATCAATTCCTGCATTTTTTGCCTTAGAGATTTGATGCTGGGTTACAGGAAAACCAGCAACTTTTAACATCGGTTTTGGAGTATGAATAGTTAAAGGCTTTAATCTTGTGCCATATCCACCTACAAGCAGTATCGCTTCAGTCACAAGACTTCGTCCACCTTTTATTTATAAAAAATAAATAAAACTTAAATTACTTTAAGAACCAGGTGTTGGTGATGTTTCTGGATCAAAAGTAACTGGATAAGTTTTTGGCACAAACAAAACCCAAGTTTGACCTGGTGCAAACACATAAGGTGTTGCTCCAACTGTGTAAGTGGTTGGATCTGTTGCCATTGCTCTAGACCAAGTGGCTTCAAATCTTTGTCCATCTCTCATCACAATTGCTTCGCCTGATCCAACGGTTTGAATCAATGGAGTTTTATTTCCATTTTTATCTTGGAAACCTGAATCAGCTAATTGATCAACAAATTGAACAATTATGTTTTTGGCAAATAACGGTTGGTTAGTAACTGCATCTGATGCTGGTGTTCCATCTAATGCCACAACCCAAGCATTATTTGTTGCATCCCATTCAGCACCAACTCTTGATGCTGGCCATTTGGCTGAGAATGAATTAGTTTGTGTTCCACCTGTTGCTGCAACATCTGAAAATGTCCAGCCCATATCTTTTGCTCCACTCATACCCGTCAAAGTATTTGTAAGCGCGTTTAAATCAACAGTTAAGTTGTGTGGTGCATTTTTATCTGTTTGTCTGGTGTAAAGCTTTCCATTTAATCCATGACTTGCATTTACTAAGTTTGCTTGATCGATTAGTGGTAAGAATTTTTGTTGAGCGCCACTAAATGCAAAAGCAGGTGTGCCAAATTGTTCCATGATTTCTAAATCTGAAATACGTGCAGATCTAACTGGACCAACTTTGGTTGGCATGCTTGAGTTATAAACTGCTGCAATTCTTGTTAAGCCAGCTTCTACTTCTTCAACAAAAATCATGTCTGCTGCAGAAATTCCCCATTGAGGTCTTGCAGGATTTACGTTGTCAATTTTTACAACGACGATTGGTCCACCTTCTCCACCTGGAAGGCCTGAAATTGGACTTAATCCGGTTTTGACTGTTTCGCTTGGTTCTGGTGTTGCCTGAGTTGCATCAGTTGGTGATTCATTAGATCCAGAGCAAGAAGTGAGTAAGAAAGTTAATGAAGTGAATATAGCAAAAATTTTGAGTTTATTTGTCATACTTCAAACCATAAGCGCAAACCTCTTAGTCCGGTAGCCCCAACTCGCCTATTTATGGGTAATGTTTCAGAAAACATAGGGTTAATTAGTGGATTCTTTCCTAAAGTGGGGATATGACAATAGAGCCTGGCCAAGTATTCAAGAGCAAATTGCGTAGATTGACCGCAATTGCCTCTGGGGTAATTCTGGTAATTGCCACTGTGGCAGGAGTCTTAGGCTTTGCGGCCAGAAATTTAGCTGACAACATAAAAGCTTTAGAAGTTATTGCTTCTCCTAAACCAGTTTCTGAAAGTGGACCTTTAAATATTTTGTTAATGGGAACAGATACAAGAACTGGTCAAGGTGGTGGTTTTGGTGATGAAACTGAATTAGGTGGTGAAGGAAGAAGTGACACCACAATGCTTGTTCATTTATCTGGAGATAGAAAGAGTGCAATTGTAGTAAGTATTCCTAGAGATTCTGTTGTAGCAATTCCTGCATGCACTAAAACAGATGGCACTACAACTTCTGAAACAACTGGATTATTTAATTCAGCTTTTTCAACTGCTGGACCTGCTTGCACAATAAAAACAGTTGAAACGCTAACTGGAGTAACTATTAATCACGCTGTAATTGTTGATTTCGTTGGTTTTTCTAGCATCGTAGATGCATTGGGTGGAATAAAAGTTTGTTTAACAGAACCTATTAATGAACCAGTTGAAAATGGAGCAGGAATTAATTTACCTGCTGGAGTTCAAGTTTTGGATGGTAAAAGCACTTTAGGTTTAATGCGTGCTCGCTATACATTAGCTGATGGTAGCGATTTAAAAAGAATTGAAAGACAACAAGAAATCATTTCAATAACAATAGATCAAATTACAGAAAAGAATTTAGTTACTGACGCTCCACAACTTTATAGAGTTCTAAATGCGGCAACTTCAACTTTGCAAATGGATCCAGGATTAGCTGATTTAGATTCTTTACTAACTTTAACTACAAGTTTATCTTCATTAGGTTCAAAGAATGTTTCATTTTTAACAGTTCCTTATGTTGGTACCCCTGATGGAAATCACGTGCAATGGACAGATGCTGCAAATGAAATTTGGAGCGCAATTATTAATGACACGGGTTGGCCTCCAAATCCAAATGCCACAACTGAACCAACTCCTGAACAAACTGCAGAAAGTGTTGAAACCATTGTGGTTAAACCAGGAGATGTATCTGTTGTGATTTTGAATGGCACCAGAAGAGCAGGTTTTGCTGCAGCAACAGGTGAATTCTTAAAAACTCAAGGCCTAAATATTGCAGAAGTTGGCAATGCTCCAAATAAAGACACAGCAGAATCTTTAATTGTTCATACCCCAGGAAATAATTTAAAAGCACAACTAGTTGCAAAACTATTAGGAATTACAAATATTTCAGAAGATTCTGAATTGCAAGGCTCAGATGTAGCTGTGATTTTAGGAAATAATGCACCTCAAAGCTGGAGTGCACCTACTGGGGAAGTGACTGTTTCAACACCAACTGAAGAACCAGTTGCAACACCAGAACCAACTCCAAGTGCAATATCTGCTCCAACTAGTGGATTGTTTTGTCCAATTCCCTAAATTATTGGGGGGCGTAAATAAAAAGTCATTGTAAGTATTGTTTTCCAAGATAATTTCTTTGTTGCAAAAATATCTAAAACTTTTCCATCTTCCCAACCATTTTTAAATTCTGCAATCGCTTCTTTATTACCTTTTAATCTAAACAATGAAATGATTTTCCAATTAAATAAATAAATCTTGGCAATAAAATCAGGCAAATTTCTTCTTGCTAACAAAACTCGATTGCGTGCTTGATACTGATAAAAGATTTTATGTCTTTTTTGAGGTTCAACCGCAGGATGACTTACTATTATGTGTCCGCTATACCAACATTTATAACCTAAATCCCAAATTCTCCAAACTAAATCAATTCCTTCATGTCCATAAAAATATTCATATGGCCAAAGTCCGGCTTTTTGTAAAACATCTCTTTTAACTGTTGTTGCACCTTCCCATAAAGAAAAAATATGGGAAGACCTATCTGGGTTTTTTGTGTTAATTCTAGGAATCCATCGTCTAGGAGTTTTTAAACCGTTTGGATCTTTTGGTTGAGGTTGAATTAATGCAACTTTTGGTCTACTAACAAATTCTTGATAAATTTTTTCTAAAGTATGTTGATCTTGAAGGTAGACATCATCATCTAAAAAGAAAAGGAAATCACCTTTCACAGAATTAATTCCTGCATTACGTCCTGCAGGAATTCCCAAGTTTTCTGAAATATGAACTGACTTAACATTGTTTCCTAAGTTCTCTGGCTTCCAGCCATTTCCTACTACGACCAAATCAACATCTACATTTAATTGTGAAAGTGCAGAATTAATGGCTTTTTCTAACTGATCTGGTCTTTTGCCTTGAGTTAAAATTACGCACCCAAAACTTGGGTTTAAATCACTCATTCTTTAGCCACGAAGTCTGGAGGAAGAAAGAATTGCTACAAGATGTCCCACAACAGTAATTGCTGCTGCCAAAGTAATAATTTGTAGCATTTGGGCTTCTATAGAGAAAATCCATGAAATAAAAATGATGAAAGACAATTCCATAGAATGAAAAATTCTATGTATTGGGAAAAAGTTAAACAAGGATCTTAAAAATGCTAATAATTTATTTCTAGGTATGGCCACTTTTTTATCTTCAGATAATTTATTTAAATTGGCAAAACTTCTGGCCACATGAACCATATCGTTAAATACCTTATTAAAAGTAATTAACAAAGCCAGTACTAAACCATAAATTATTTCTAAACCAGTTGAATCATCTTGTGTCGCGACTCTTATTCCAAATGCAATAGCAATTAAAGCTTCTGTTGAATAGTGGCCAAAGCGATCAATAAATATTCCTGCTGGATTAAATTTTTTTAAAATTCTGGCCATTTCTCCATCTGAACAATCAAAAAGCATTTGTAGCTGAGCAAAAATCAATGCAAGTATTACTCCGTTTCTTCCTGGAATTAGTAAAGAAGCAGCAGCTATCCAGCCTGTGAAAACCATCAACCATGTGACAAAAGTGGGACTAAAATTTAGCGCAAGCAAAACTTTTGTCAGATAAGGTGAAACTCTTCGCATATACATTGGTCCAGACCAATGTTCTGCCACTCTTCTATTCATAACTTCGACAGGTTGTCCGATTGATTTAATTTTTTTTATTGAATATTTAGTCATCAAAGACTCCTGAATCTTGGTGATAGGCATTAAGTGCCTCAACTAGTGTCCCATCTACTGCAAGTGCACCTTTTCTTAAATAAAGTCCCCTGGTGCAAAACTCTTTCAAATCTTTTTCTTTATGTGAAACTAAAAATAAAGTTTTTCCTTGATTCAATAAATCTTTCATTCTGATGTAACACTTTTCTTTAAAAGCAGCATCACCTACAGCCAAAGCTTCGTCCACCAAAATTATAGGTTCATCAATTGAAGTAACAATTGAAAATCCAAGTCTGATTTTCATTCCACTTGAAAAATGTCTCACCGGAGTATCTAAAAAATCGCCAATTTCAGCAAATTCCACAATGTTATTGAATCTTTTCTTAACTTCAGCTTTTGATAAACCGTGCAATCCTGCTACCAGATAAATATTGTCCCTTGCAGTTAAGTCACTTTTTAGTCCACCAGTTAATTCAATTAAAGGTGCTACTCCGCCTTTAACTGTCGCAGTTCCTTCATCTGGAATAAGAACCCCAGCAATAATTCTTAATAAAGTACTTTTACCTTGACCGTTTGCTCCCATTAAACCAACAGCTTCACCTTCATTAATTTTAAAATTAATATTTCTTAATGCCCAAAATTCACCTTTTGGTGAAGTATTTTTTTGTTGCAGTAATAATTCTCGAACTGAAAAATTTCTTTTTCTATTTCTTTTAAAACTTATTCCCACATTATTTACATCGATTACAACGCTCATTTACACCTCCTTCAATACGGTTCGCTCAATGCGTTTGAAGAAAAATACTCCGATTAAAAATATTGATAAAGAAATAATAGTTGAAAAAATTACTGCAGTGATTAAATTTGGTTCAGACCAAAATCCAGCTCTGTACATTGAAATTATCCCAGTCATGGGATTGAAATACGACAAGATTTGATATCTTTCAGGGATATCTGAAATTCCATAAATTATAGGTGTTAAATAAAACATCATTCTCAATAAAATTCTTAATAAATTTGAAGTATCTCTTGCCAGCACAGTTAATGGTGCAAGAATTAAGCCAATACCTGAAAGTAGTAAAAACTGTAAAATTATTGCAAATATTATCCAAAATATTTCTAGATTTACATTCGCTTGAGTAATAAAAGTAATAATAATTAATATTGGAAATGCTAAAAGAAATTCAGTTCCTTTAGCCCCAATACTTTTAATAACCCAAAGATATCTTGGTATAGCAATTGATCTAACCATTTTGCTTTCTACAACTAATGATCTTGCAGAGTCTGTAACAGATCCATTAAACCAAGTCCAGGAAAGAATTCCTGTTAATAAAAATAAAATATAAGGTTGTTCACCAATATTTTTTGCACCAATTATTTGTGTAAAAACTAACCAGTAAATAAATGCCATCGCTAGTGGATCTAGGAGTGTCCACAAATATCCAAGCCAAGTGCCGGCATATCTAATTTGTAAATCCCGATAAATCAAAATTCGCAAAGCGCCAAACTTACCCAAAGGGTTCGTTCTCCTCCACGCTTATCTGAGTGATCGCGTTATATCTAAGATTACAGGCGCTTTGTTGGTTTTAAGAAACCAACGCCCCAAGATAAATGCATCGTAGGTAAAACTAGAAATAAAAGCAAACGACTTTTTAGACTAATTTTTCCTTTTATAGTGATAAAACCAAGAATTAAAACAGCAAGATAGCTAAAAATTGCAAGCCAACCTAGAAGAAAAAAACTTATATTTGTAAAAATATTTAACAAAATAAAAATTAAACCAACTAATAAACCACTAACTGTGATTGGTGGAGCAAGATACCTTAAAGAAATTGTTTCTGGATATTTTTTGGTGACTTGTTTTCTCCATTGTCCATATTCAAAATATTGTTTTGCTAATGCTTTTAAATTTGGTCGAGGCCTGTAACTTACAACTAATTTTGGATTGAACCAAATTTTTCCACCAGACTTTCTAATTCGATAATTTAATTCCCAATCTTGAGCTCTAACAAATGATTCATCAAAAAATCCAACTCTTTCTAACGCGCTTTTTCGAAATGTACCTAAATAAACTGTGTCAACTTCGCCAGGTGAACCACCAACATGAAATGGTGCATTACCGACTCCAAATTTAGAAGTCATAGCCGCAGCTACAGATTTTTCAAAATTTGAAATTCCTTCAGCTTTCATTAATCCACCAACATTATCCGCGTTAGTTTCTAACAAAGTTGTAACAGCGTTATCTAAATAATGTTTATCAACAATTGCATGTCCATCTAATCGAACAATGATGTCAAACCTAGAGATCTTAATTGCTTCATTTAAAGCAGCGGCAGTTTTGCCGGAAGGATTTTCTATTAACTTAACTCTTGAATCATTTGCTAAATCTTTTGCTACTTCATTAGTTTTATCTTTGGATGGCCCCAAAGCTAAAATAACTTCAAAATCAGATTCATAGTCTTGATTTAATATCGCGCTTACCGCTTGGAATAAAAATCTTTCTTCGTTTAAGACCGGAATTATCACTGAAACAGCAGGTTTCATCTAGATATCCCACCTTTTTCTTAAATCTATATAGCAACGCTAGTCGAATATAAATAAAAATCTTGTTACTTAATCATACGATTGACTGCGTGGATAACAAAAAAGGTTTACCAGAGGATTGGTTTCGCAATTCTTCAAAGCCTAAGCAAAAATCTGGGAAGAAACCGACCAAAATTACTAAACCAAAAATCTTCCTTATTGTTCTAGCCTCTATAGGTATCTGGTTTATCTTTCTTCTATTGCTAGCTTTACTTCAATTAAACAAGATAGAACTTGTTAGAAATGAAACAGAAATTCCAAAATCGCCAGGAAGAACTTGGTTATTAATTGGCAGTGATTCCAGAGATGATATTGATAACCCCGTGTTAGAAGGAGCACCTTTAGGAAAATTTGAAGGACAAAGAAGTGACACCATATTAATAATGAGTGTTCCAAAAATTGGAACTCCACTTCAATTAACAAGTATTCCTAGAGATTTACTAGTAACAATTCCTGCTCATGGAGACACTGGTGAAAAGAAAAATAAAATAAATGCTGCTTATGCATTTGGCGGTCCTAGCCTTTCGCTAAATACAGTAGAAAATTTAGTTGGTGTGCAAATGGATAACTATGCTGAGATTGGCTTTGCTGGATTAGTAAATGTTGTTAATAGTTTTAATGGCATTACAGTTTGTCCAAGCCAAGATTTTGAAGATAAGAAATCTGGATTAAATATTAAACAAGGTTGCCAAAAAGTAGATGGATTAACAGCACTTGCTTATGCTCGTATGCGATATGCAGATCCAAAAGGCGATATTGGAAGAACAGAAAGACAACAAGAAGTTGTAAAACAAATAATGAAAAAATCTTTATCCCCATTTACTTTGCTGAATCCAATTAGAGCTCCTCAAACAGTCTCTGCATTGGCGAATGCAATTACTGTTAATAAAGGAGTTGGTCCATTTGATTTAATTCCTTTAGCTTTTGCTTTAAGAAGTGGTGGGATTGAATCACAGACTTTGCCAAACAAATCTGGTGGAAATGTGGGAGATTTAGGTTCAGTTAGAAAATTAACTGACAATGCTCAAGAGGTTTTCAAAGCTTTGCAAGAAGGTTCTAAAATTCCAGTTTTTAAAACTGAATAATTATTCAGTAATTTTGCCGTTTAAATAATCTGCAGCATGATGTGTTCTTTCCAACAAATCTGTAACGTTTTTTCCTGTGAGGCAAACATGCCCAATTACGCCATTCAATTTCACTTCTTTTTGGTACAAATGAACTCTTAATTCTGGATCCCTTGCCATTATGTGCAAAAAAGGTCTATACATATCTGAGTAATTTCCACCAATAACTTTTACTAACACAACATAGTCACCAAGTAACTTAGGACTTCCTAAAGGCAAATTGAGCAATCCTCTTACATGATTTTCAAATATAGAAGTAATCGCTCCATCTAAAGTCCATAAACTTAAAAAAGTTGGTAGAAAATTAATTTTGATTAACTTGTTATTGACTTTAGAAAAAACTACTTCAATAGATCCTTCTAAATGTATTTCAGTTGCTAACTCAATTGCTTCTTTCTGTAATTGAGATGCAACTGATTCGTTTAAGTTACTTGCAGGAGTAATGACTTCATTTGCCTCGTAACTTGAAACTGGATAAACCACAATTTGTCCTTGCTTAGATCTTGCAAGAGTTACTATATATCCTGAAATTGTGTCTTGTGAATCAAATACTATTTTTTTAGCATTTATCACGTTTGAAGAAATATAAAAATCAAATTCAGTAGTAATCGAATCAGTTATTTCATAATTTATGTTTAATTGTTGAAGTGTAGATTCAAAATATCTTAAGAATTCTTCAGCTTGTATTAATCCTACTTTTGGAGAATAGTTATTTATATTCATGGGATAAAGTTATATCTGCCGACGATATATTTATTGTATTTGATTCTGTTATTACTTGTAATTCTCCTGTTTCCAAAACATCTATTGCTTTTCCACTAATAACTTCTTTATTCACTAATTGGGCATTTATTTCTTGACCAATTGTTACACAATTTGTTTTATAATCTCTTACGCTTGCTTTTGTAGGCCAAGTTGTAGATAAATTTTCTTCATTCCAAAGAGCTGCAAACTCAGAAATAAAACTTGCAATTATTTCTTCCCTTCTAATTTCTCCATTTAATATTGTTTTTAAACTCGTAGCATTTTTTATTGGTAATTCTTCAATTTTTTGATTGTAATTTATTCCAACTCCTACGATGGCGTACTCTTCAATCATCTCAACTAAGATTCCAGAAAATTTAAATTGTTCGTCTTTTTTTATTAACACTAAATCATTTGGCCATTTAATTTTTATATTTTCATTTACTAAAGATTCAAGACTTCTGAGTAAGGCAAGGCTTGTCAAAAGCGGAATCCAAGAAATACTTCCATTTTTATTGGGTTTTAAACAGATTGACATAAATATTGAGGAATTCTTAGGAGCTTCCCAAGATCGATTTTGTCGTCCTTTGCCTTTAGTTTGAAAGTTAGCCAGGACAAATAAACCTTCTTTTTTTTCCATTCTTTTAATGAATTCATTTGTAGAATCGACTTCATCAAGTAACACATATTCCTGCCATAAACTACTTCTTTTTTTGAGTTCCTGCGCTAAAACTTGAGTGTCTAGGCCTGCTCTGTTTTCATAAAAATCTGTCACACTAGTACCGTACGACAAGAGACATTTATAGAGTGAGGACCAGGTGGCTAGTAATACAAGCGATGATACAAATCCTCGAACCACTGCGTCTAAGTTAAAAAATCTTCAAGGTATAAAAAAAGAAATTCATGAAGATCAAGCGCTTATTGCTAAAGACAAACAGAATTCAAAGGGTAAGAAAAGTGCTCGTGAAAGATTAGCAGCACTATTAGATGAAGGCACTTTTCAAGAAATTGATGAGTTAGTAAAACATCAAAAAAATAATTTTGGAATGAACAAAAATCGTCCAGCCGGCGATGGAGTCATCACAGGTTTTGGAACAATTGATGGTCGCCCAATTTATGTTTACTCACAAGATTTCACCACTATGGGTGGATCCTTAGGTGAAGCAATGGGCGGAAAAATTGTTAAGTTGATGGATTTAGCAATAAAGACTGGTGCACCAATTGTGGGAATAAATGATTCGGGTGGCGCAAGAATCCAAGAAGGTGTTGCCTCTTTAGCAATGTATGGAGAAATATTTTTAAGAAACACTAAAGCATCTGGTGTAGTTCCACAGATTTCAATCATCATGGGTCCCTGTGCTGGTGGCGCTGTTTATTCTCCAGCCTTAACTGATTTTGTGGTGATGGTTGATAAAACTTCACACATGTTTATTACAGGTCCAGATGTTATAAAAACAGTGACCGGTGAAGAAGTTTCTTTCGAAGATTTAGGTGGTGCAAGAGCACACGCTACAAAATCAGGTGTAGCGCACTATATGGCAAGTGATGAAGATGACGCATTAGATTACGTACGCACTTTATTAAGTTTTCTTCCTTCAAATAATGCTGAATCTGCGCAACATTTCGATTCAAGAGTTGATTTAGAAATAAATCAACATGATTTAGAAATGGATACTTTGGTTCCAGATTCCCCAAATCAACCTTATGACATGCACGTATTAGTTAAACATGTTCTAGATGACGATGAATTTTTCGAAGTTCACTCAGGTTGGGCTCCAAACATAATGGTTGGCTTTGGCAGAATTGAAGGTAAAAGTGTTGGAGTAGTTGCAAATCAACCTATGCAATTTGCTGGAACATTAGATATTGAAGCATCGGAAAAAGCTGCAAGATTTGTCAGAACATGCGATGCATTCAATATTCCCATAATTACTTTTGTTGACGTGCCAGGATTTTTACCTGGTGTTGATCAAGAATATGGTGGAATCATAAGACGCGGAGCTAAATTAATTTATGCCTATGCTGAAGCAACTGTTCCATTAATAACTGTTATCACTAGAAAAGCTTATGGCGGTGCATACATTGTCATGGGCTCAAAACATTTAGGAGCAGATTTAAATTTTGCTTGGCCAACCGCACAAGTTGCTGTTATGGGTGCGCAAGGCGCTGTAAATATTTTGTTTAGAAAAGAAATAAGTGCAGCAAGTGATCAAGTTAAAGAAAGACAAAATCGAATTAATGAATATGAAGAAGCTTTTGACAATCCATATGTAGCTGCAGAGCGAGGTTGGATTGATGCAGTGATTGCTCCAAGTGAAACTCGAATCCGAATAATTCGTGGTTTGAGGCAATTGATCACTAAAAGAGAGTCAATGCCGCCAAAGAAACATGGAAATATTCCTTTATGAGTAAACCTTTAGAGTTTAAAGTTGTCAGAGGAAACCCAACTCCTGAAGAGTTACATGTTATTGAAATCGCTTTAATTTCAGCAAAAAATTCTACTGAAGATATTTTGAAACAAAAATCTAAAATTAGTAATTGGAATAATCCTAGGTTGAAATTTAGAACTTCTCCACTATTAGATAGCGGTTGGCAATTTTCTAAAACAAGTGGAGTATGAGTTTTCCCGTAATTCTGGCATCGAATTCGCCTGCACGTTTGATGCTATTAAAGACTCAGAAAATTAATCCAATTGTTATTCCTAGTGATGTCAATGAAAAAGAAGTTGAAAACTCATTTAAAGACACATCTATACCAAATATTGTTCAAGAACTCTCTATTGCGAAAGCAAAAAACGTCCTAGAAAACAACGTCTCTTTAGCAGAAGGCATTTTGATTGCTGCTGATTCGATGCTCGAATTTGAAAATAAACCCTATGGAAAACCATTAACTGCTGATGCTGCGATACAAAGATGGAAAAGTATGCGCGGAAAAAATGGAATATTGCATACAGGTCATTCAATTATTCGTTTAGACAATAAACAAATGATTTCAAAAGTAGTTTCAACTAAAGTATTTTTTGCATATATTGATGACGAAGAAATAATTGACTATGTAGCAACCTCAGAACCTTTGAACGTTGCAGGTGCTTTCACAATTGATTCTCTAGGTGCGGCTTTTATTTCAAAAGTTGAAGGAGACCACAGCAATGTGATTGGTTTATCTTTGCCAATAGTAAGAGAAATGGTGAAAGAACTTGGCTTGTCTTGGACTAGTTTGTGGGATATCAAATAAAGTGAAACATCATGGCAAAAACTGAAACACCTAAATTTCCCATCAGCAAAGTATTAATTGCAAATCGTGGTGAAATTGCAGTCAGAGTTGCAAGGGCTTGTAAAGATGCAGGTATAAAAAGCGTTGCAATATATGCAGATCCCGATAGAGATGCACTTCATGTTTTACATGCAGATGAGGCTTACGCCCTTCACGGAAATTTAGCAAGTGAAACCTACTTATCAATTCCAAAAATTTTAGAGATTGCCAAAAAATCTGGAGCTGATGCAATCCATCCTGGTTATGGATTTTTATCCGAGAATGCTGAATTTGCCCAAAGTGTGATTGATGCGAATTTAATTTGGGTCGGTCCATCCCCTGCTGCAATCAAATCTTTAGGTGACAAAGTTCAAGCAAGACATATTGCTGCAAAAGTTGGAGCACCTCTAGTTCCAGGAACCAAAGATCCAGTTAAAGATGCAAATGAAGTTGTGGAGTTTGCCACTCAACATGGACTTCCAATTGCAATTAAAGCAGCATTTGGTGGTGGAGGACGTGGTTTAAAAGTTGCTAGGAATAAAGAAGAAATTGTTGAACTTTATGAATCTGCAGTAAGAGAAGCAGTCGCTGCCTTTGGCAGAGGTGAATGTTTTGTTGAAAGGTATTTAGATAAACCAAGACACGTTGAAACCCAATGCTTAGCAGATAAATATGGAAATGTAGTAGTTGTTTCAACAAGAGATTGTTCTTTGCAAAGAAGACATCAAAAATTAGTTGAAGAAGCACCTGCTCCATTTTTAAATGATGAACAAAGAAAACAACTTTATGATTCTTCCAAGGCCATTTTAAAAGAAGCAAAATATGAAGGTGCAGGAACTTGTGAGTTTTTAATTGGTCAAGATGGAACTATTTCATTCTTAGAAGTAAATACAAGACTTCAAGTTGAACATCCAGTATCTGAAGAAGTAACTGGAATTGATTTAGTTCGCGAGCAATTAAGAATTGCTATGGGTGAAAAACTTGGTTACCACGATCCAATAATTAATGGACACAGCATTGAATTTCGAATTAACGGAGAAGATCCTGGAAGAAACTTTTTACCTGCTCCAGGTCAATTAAAAGTTTGGAAAGAACCCAGTGGTACCGGTGTAAGAGTAGATGCTGGCTTTAAACAAGGCGACATTATTGGTGGAAATTTTGATTCTTTATTAGCAAAATTAATTGTCACTGGATCAACTCGTCAGGAAGCTTTAGAAAGGGCAAGAAGAGCATTATCTGAATTTGAAGTTCAAGGAATTGCCACAGCAATTCCATTTCACAAAGCTGTTATTGATGACCCAGCATTTGCACCAATTGATCCTTTACAAAAATTTAGTGTCTATACAAGTTGGATTGAAAATGAATTTGATAATCAAATTCCTGCTTATGTAGATAACAGTAAAACATCTTTGATTGATGATCGTTCCACATTAGTTTTAGAAGTGAACGGAAAAAGAATTGAAGTCACAATGCCAAATGGTTTAACTTCTGGTGGAGTAAAACAAAATAAACCACCTGTGGCAAGACACCAAAGAACTAACCTTGGATCTCTTGATTCAGATGCCGTACAAAGTCCAATGCAAGGAACTTTGGTAAAAATTGCGGTAACAAATGGTCAAAGTGTTAATGAAGGTGATCTTTTATTCGTTATCGAGGCCATGAAAATGGAACAGCCCATATCTGCCCATAAATCTGGGGTTATAAGTGAACTAACTGTTGAAGTTGGTGCTTCTGTTGCAAACGGGGCGGTACTTTTAGAAATCAGAGATAACTCTTAAAGCCTGTTTCTGTGCGACATCTCACAAGGTTTTGAATAACTTTTGAGTATGCGCAAACCCTCATTCAAAGACTAAACTCATCTTCATGGCAATTAGCTCGCTTGAAAAAGGTGTAGGTTCTCCTACCAGAGCACAAGTTCCATACCGTCATTTAAGAATCGATAAATGGTGGATTCAACCAGCAATTACTGTTGGTGTTTTAGTTTCTTTCATTATTTATTCAACTTTTAGAGCATTTGAAAACAAATTTTATTTTGCTGAACCATTAATCTCACCTTTTTATTCACCTTGTTTAGCTACAAGTTGTGTTGAAGGTGCATCACATTTAGGTCAACCATTTGGAAGTTGGTGGATTTTGTCACCAGCATTAATAATTCTTATTTTCCCACTTGGTTTTAGAATGACCTGTTATTACTACAGAAAAACTTATTATCGTTCTTTCTGGCAATCACCACCTGCTTGTGCTGTAGCAGAACCTCATAAATCTTATTCAGGCGAAACAAAGTCTCCTTTAATTTTGCAAAATGCACATCGATATTTTTTCTTTGCGGGATTAATTTTCAACATAATTCTTACCTACGATGCAGTTATTTCTTTTAAAGATGCCCAAGGAAATTGGGGACATTTAAGTGTAGGAACACTGGTCATGGTCGCAAATGCAACTTTGCTTTGGCTGTATTCACTTTCCTGCCACTCATGCAGACATACCATCGGTGGAAGATTAAAACATTTTTCCAAGCATCCACTCAGGTACAAGAGTTGGACTATAGTTTCTAAATTAAATGTGCATCACGCTAAATTTGCTTGGGTTTCATTAATTGGAGTAGCGCTTTGTGATCTTTATGTACGTCTAGTTGCAAGTGGAACAATAACCAACTTTTATTTCTTTTAAAGGAGAAATTTAAATGTCTGAAGTCGAACGTCACGATTTTGATGTCGTGATTGTTGGAGCCGGTGGTGCAGGGCTTCGTGCTGCAATTGAAGCACGTGCAAACGGATTAAGAACTGCAATTATTTGTAAGTCACTTTTTGGAAAAGCCCACACAGTAATGGCCGAAGGTGGTATTGCTGCATCGATGGGAAATGTGAACTCGAATGACAATTGGAAAGTTCACTTCAGAGACACCATGCGTGGTGGAAAATTTCAAAATCATTGGAGAATGGCAGAGCTTCATGCTAAAGAATCTCCTGACCGTGTTTGGGAATTAGAAACTTATGGAGCATTATTTGATCGCACTAAAGACGGCAAAATTAGCCAAAGAAATTTCGGTGGTCATGAATACCCAAGACTTGCTCACGTAGGTGATAGAACTGGACTTGAGTTAATTAGAACATTGCAACAAAAAATTGTTTCTCTCCAACAAGAAGATTTTAAAGAAAGCGGAGATTACGAAAAAAGAATTAAAGTATTTGCTGAATTAACTATTACGGAAATATTAAAAAATGGAAATAAAGTAACAGGCGTTCTAGGTTATTGGAGAGAATCTGGAAAGTTTGTCATGTTTCAAGCGCCAGCAGTGGTCTTAGCAACAGGTGGAATTGGAAAATCTTTCAAAGTAACTTCAAATTCTTGGGAAGGTACTGGAGACGGTCATGCTTTGGCATTAAAAGCTGGAGGAAATTTAATGCACATGGAATTTGTGCAATTTCATCCAACTGGAATGGTTTGGCCTCCAAGTGTTAAAGGGATTTTAGTAACAGAATCTGTTCGTGGTGATGGTGGAGTTTTGAAAAACTCTGAAGGCAAAAGATTTATGTTTAATTACATTCCTGCAGTCTTTAAAGATAAATATGCAGAAACAGAAGAAGAAGCAGATAGATGGTATGAAAATCCAGATTCAAATAGAAGACCACCAGAATTATTGCCAAGAGATGAAGTTGCACGTGCAATCAATGCTGAAGTAAAAGCAGGTAGAGGTTCACCCCATGGTGGAGTTTTCTTAGATGTATCAACACGTTTAAAACCAGAAGTGATTAAAAAAAGATTGCCTTCTATGTGGCATCAATTTAAAGAATTAGCTGATGTTGATATCACTGAGCAACCAATGGAGGTTGGTCCAACTTGTCACTATGTAATGGGTGGAATCCAAGTTGATCCAGATTCTGGTGCTGCTACAGGTTTAGAAGGTTTATTTGCAGCAGGTGAAGTTGCCGGTGGAATGCATGGATCAAATCGTTTAGGCGGAAACTCTTTGTCTGATCTTCTAGTATTTGGCCGTCGCGCTGGAATTGGTGCAAGTGAATATGTCAAGAACTTAACTAATAGACCTATGGTTGATGAAAAAAATCTAGAGAAAGCACTCAATGAAGCAGAAGCCCCATTGAACTCCTCTAACAAAGAAAATCCATATGCCTTGCATCAAGAATTACAACAAATGATGAATGATCTAGTTGGAATTATTAGAGATGGTCAAGAGATGAAAGATGCAATTGAAAAACTAGAAATCTTAAAAGAAAAAACTAAAAACATAGGCGTGGATGGTGGAAAACAATTTAACCCAGGTTGGCATTTATCTCTAGATTTACAAAATATGTTATTAGTTAGTGAATCCATCGCAAAAAGTGCTCTTGTTAGAGAAGAATCACGCGGAGGCCATACTAGAAATGATTTTCCAACCATGGATAAAAACTGGAGATCAAAGCATGTTATTTGTTCATGGAATGGTTCAAAGATTGAAACTAGAATTGAAACCATAGTGCCAATGCCAAAAGAATTAGCTGAACTTTTTGAAAAGGAAGAATTATCTAAATACATGTTGCCTGAAGAGTTAACTCAACTTGGAATGGGAGCCTAATCATGGGTTATCTTGCAAAACTAAGAGTGTGGCGTGGCAACAAAGAAAAAGGTGAATTAAAAAACTACCAAGTTGATGTTGCCGAAGGTGAAGTCTTATTGGATGTAATTCATAGAATCCAAGCAACTGAAAGTCCAGATTTGGCAGTTAGATGGAATTGTAAAGCTGGAAAATGTGGTTCATGCAGTGCTGAAATAAACGGCAAGCCAAGTTTGATGTGTATGACCAGAATGAATACCTTTGCAGAGGATCAAGAAATTACCGTTACTCCATTAAGAACATTTCCTGTTATAAAAGATTTAGTTACTGATGTTTCTTTTAACTATCAAAAGGCACGCGAAGTTCCTGCGTTTAAAGGACCTGAAAACTTAAAACCTGGTGAATATCGAATGCAACAAGTTGACGTGGAAAGAAGCCAAGAATTCAGAAAATGTATCGAATGCTTCTTATGCCAGGATGTATGTCACGTTATTAGAGATCATGAAGATAACAAACCTAAATTTGCAGGACCAAGATTTTTTATTCGCTTGGCAGAACTAGATATGCATCCACTAGATCAACTAGATCGTAAAAAAGAAGCTCAAGAATCCCATGGTTTAGGAATGTGCAATATTACAAAGTGTTGTACAGAAGTTTGCCCAGAACACATCAAGATTACTGATAATGCAATTATTCCAATGAAAGAAAGAGTTGTTGATAAAAAATACGACCCACTAGTTTGGCTGGGTAGAACAATTACTAGAAGAAAATCTAGTTAAAATCCAACCTTTTCATACACATTCTTTAAAGTTTTAGAGGCAACTTGTTCTGCTTTTTGAGCACCTTCTTGCATCAAATTGGTTAAAGTCTTCTCATCATTTAATAAGTTATTAGTTTTTTCTCTAAACGGATTAACAACTTGTTCTATAACTACTTCTCCGGCGTAAGTTTTTAAATCTCCATAACCTTTATTGACAAAGTCATCTTCGATTTCTTGAATACTTTTATTGGTAACTGACTTAATTATTGAAATTAAATTAGAAACTCCAGGTTTATTTTCTGGATCATATTTAATTTCTTTACCAGAATCTGTCACTGCCGTCTTGAACTTCTTCATAACCACACTTGGTTCATCCAAAATAAAAATACAACCGGAAGGAGATGACTTACTCATTTTCGAAGTCGGATCTTGCAAATCAAGTATCTTTGCAGTTTCTTTTACAATGTAGGCTTCAGGGACTGTAAATGTTTGACCAAATTGATTATTAAATCTTGTAGCTAAATCCCGAGTTAGTTCTAAATGTTGACGTTGATCTTCACCAACTGGAACTTGATTTGCTTGATAAAGCAAAATATCTGCTGCTTGCAAAATCGGATAAGTGAATAATCCAACTGAAGATCTTTCACTTCCACCTTTTTGAGTTTTATCTTTAAATTGAGTCATTCTGTTTGCCTCACCAAAACCAGTAAAACAACTTAATACCCAAGCAAGTTGTGCATGTTGTGGAACTTGACTTTGAACAAAGATAGTACTTTTTGTTGGATCCACACCGACTGCTAAAAGTTGAGCAAAAGAAGTTAAAGTTCTTTTCTTCAATACTTTAGGTTCAAATTCTGCAGTGATGGCATGTAAATCAACCACTGAATAAAAACAATTATGAGTTTCTTGCATTTGCACCCATTGACGAAGTGCGCCAAACCAATTTCCTATATGAAATGAATCAGCTGTTGGTTGAATTCCTGAGAGAACACTTGGCTTATTTACCATTTTTCACCAACTTTGCACACGGAATAATTATTTATATCTTACCTAAATAAACAATTTTATTGATTTAATGCTCGAATTTGCTATTACTTTTTTCTGCTAAAACTGCTGCCAAAATCGTTGTTATTGGTACAGCTAAAACTAATCCGATAGATCCAACCAAAGTTCTAACAATTTCTTGTGAAATTGCCTCACTGCTCAAAATAAATTGAGTAGGTCTATCAGAAATAAATATCAGTAATAATGTGGGCAAAGCCGCTCCGGTATAGGTAAAAAGCAATGTGTAAACAGTCGAAGCAATGTGGTCTCGACCAATTCTCATTCCAGATCTGAATAACTCAAAAATTGATAATTTTGGATTAGAATTCTTAATTTCCCAAACTGATGAAGCCTGAGTAACCGTTACATCGTTTAATACACCGACCGAAGCAAAGATTATTCCTGCTAAAAGTAGCCCATCGAGTCTTATTGAAGTTACACCTGAAAGTAAAAAATCATCGTCAGAAGAGATACCTGAAAAGTTTCCGAATCTAATTACAATCGTAGATAAAATTGCTGTCAAAATAATTCCAAATAATGTCCCTAAAACTGCAACTGAAGTTCTAATAGAAATTCCATGAGCTATGTATAAAAGGAATAAAACCAAGCCGCAAGAAGAGATAACTGCAATTGTTAAAGGATCCTTACCTTCTAATAGTGCCGGTAGTAAAAACGTTAGAAGTACAAAAAATGTCGAAACAAGACCAACAATTGCACCAAGTCCTCTAAGTTTTCCAATAATTAAAGTGATAATTGAAAAAATTAATGCAACGATTATTAATAATTCACTTCTATCGACATCCATAAAAAGAAATACTTCTGAGTCATATTCGTTCGCAGGAATTCTAAGTAATTGAACTTTAGAGCCATTTTCTAATTTATAATTTGTGTTTGTTGAGTCAAATTCAAATTCTATTTCTGTTTGAATTCCATTAGTAGATTTGTAATTTGCTTTGTAAATCTCACAAGTAACTTTCTGATTTGCCTCTGGATTCTGAGGTATTCCTACACAATCTTTATTTAATTCACTTACAACTTCTGCCAATATATATTCAGAACCCTCAACAGCATCAAGATTTCCCTCTAATCTAAATATATTTCCCTGAGGTAGATTTGTGATTACTCCAATAATTACGAATACAAAACTGGAAATAATTAATCCGACAACTATTTTCGCTCTTGTGCTAAGTGAACTATTCAATACGGGTTACCTTAACTTTTGCAATTCTTCTGACATCCATTGCAGTAATTTCAAATTTACATTGTTCTGCAACTATAGATTTACCTAAAATTGGCAGTGTTTTCAATCTTGAGATAACAAATCCTGCAACCGTCTCATATGGGCCTTCGGGTAAATAAATATGAGTTAAGTCAGCAAAATCATCTAAGTTCATTAAACCTTCTACTTCAACTTCTCCATGAAAATCAAGTTCATTTATTTCTTCTTTAACTTGATCATTTTCATGTCGAATATCACCAATCAACTCTTCGACCAAGTCTTCTAAAGTAACAATTCCAGCTGTACCGCCATATTCATCTGCCACAATCATTATGTGATGATTTCTTTTCCTCATTTGTCCAAGTGCATTTAAAACTGAAGTTGTTCCTGGAATAACTTCTACAGGGGATAAAATTTCCTTTAAAGTTTTTGAGGAATTTCTGGCATCATTAGAAATTAATTGTCGGATATGGACGTAACCTAAAATTTCATCTGCACTTTTGTTTATTATTGGATATTTTGTGTGAGGCAATTTTTCAACTTTCTTACACGCATCAGCCAAAGTTAAATCTGCATCTAAGAATTCAACTTCAGTTCTAGGAGTCATCACTTCTTTTATTTCTCGATCGTCTGCTTCAAACACATCATCGATTAAAGCTCGTTCGTTATCGCTCAACTCTTCATGACCTGCTACCAAATCACGCAAGTCTTCTCCACTTAATTCTTGTCTACTCGCTGTTGGATCTCCACCCAATAACTTGACAATTAAATTTGTGGAATTACTTAAAAACCAAATAAATGGTCTACTAATTCTTGCAAGTATTTCAATTGGATAAACTGCAATTAAAGCCCAGCTTTCAGAATTTTGTAATGCTAATCGCTTTGGCACAAGTTCACCTAAAACTAAAGAAAAATAAGAGATAAAAAGAGTAATTAATATGAAAGCCAAAATTGATACCACTGACTCAGGTAATAATTGATCTAAAATTGGTGAAAGCACGGGCGTTAAACTCGATGCACCAAAACCTGCACCAATAAATCCTGCAACCGTTACCCCTACTTGCACTGAGGCTAAGAATCTATTTGGGTGATCATGCAATTGTTTGAGTAATCGACCACGTCTTCCCTTAGTCTCAGCTAATCTTTTTACTTGTGATTCTCTAACTGAAACTAAAGCAATTTCAGCGGCGGCAAAAAAACCACCGATCATAATAAAAATTAGAACTATAAGGGCACTAACCCAAGTACTCATATTTTTTTAATACTACCTAAGTTATTTTTCTCTTAAAGGCTTGAGTCTAATTGGCGCTTAATACCAGCCAAATATTCCTCAGTTGTTGCCCAAGCTTGCTCAGGACTGATCAATCTTGCCAAATCCTTTGTCATCAAACCTGATTCCACAGTTTTAATACATGCTTGTTCAAGTTTATTTGCAAAACCAATTAGTTCTTTATTGTTATCTAAATTGCCACGATGTTTTAATCCACCAGTCCATGCAAAAATAGAAGCAATTGGATTTGTTGAAGTTGGCTGACCTGCCTGATATTTTCTGTAATGTCTTGTCACAGTTCCATGTGCTGCTTCTGATTCAACTATTTTGCCATCTGGGGTCATTAAAACACTTGTCATTAAACCTAAGGAACCAAAACCTTGTGCAACGGTGTCACTTTGAACATCCCCATCATAATTTTTACAAGCCCATACATAACCACCACTCCACTTCAAAGCTGTAGCAACCATGTCATCTATTAGTCGATGTTCGTAAGTTAATCCATTTTGTTCAAATTCTTTCTTGAATTCGTTTTCATAAATCTCTGCAAAGATGTCTTTGAATCTGCCATCATAAGCTTTTAAAATTGTATTTTTTGTTGATAAATAAACAGGATAATTTCTTGACAAACCATATCTAAAAGAAGCCCGAGCAAAATCTTTTATGCTGTCATCAAAGTTATACATACCCATAGCAACACCAGGTTCTTTGAAATTTGCGACTTCAAATTCCATTGGTTTTGAACCGTCTTCTGGTTGATAAGTCATCGTAACTTTTCCAGGACCAGGTACTACAAAATCAGTTGCCTTGTATTGATCTCCATGAGCATGACGACCAATCACAATTGGTTTAGTCCAACTTGGTACAAGTCTTGGAATGTTAGAAATAATAATTGGTTCACGAAAAATTACTCCACCTAAAATATTTCTAATTGTTCCATTGGGGGATTTCCACATTTTCTTTAAACCAAATTCTTTAACTCTTGCTTCATCAGGAGTAATAGTTGCGCACTTTACGCCAACTCCGTGTTTTTTAATAGCATTGGCAGAATCAATTGTTACTTGATCATCTGTTTTATCTCTATGTTCGATGCTTAAATCGTAATATTCTAAATTGACATCTAAATAAGGCAAAATTAATTCATCTTTAATAAATTGCCAAATAATGCGAGTCATTTCGTCGCCATCTAATTCAACAACTGGATTTGCTACCTTAATTTTTGCCATTTTTTTCCCTTAGAGATTCTTGACGTCTGCTTGTTTAGTTCTAACTGCTTCTGCCGCAACTTTTAATGCAGCTGATTCTTCATCTGTTAACTTTGTTTCAACTACTTTATTTATTCCGTTTGAACCAAGTTGTGCTTCAACTCCTAAATAAACACCATTAATTCCATATTCGCCATCAACCCAGGCACAAACTGGCATAACTTTATTTGAATTCGTAGCTACCGCTTTTGCCATTTCTGCAGCAGCTGCACTTGGTGCATAATATGCAGATCCTGTTTTTAATAACGCAACAACTTCTGCCCCACCATTTCTTGTGCGTTCTACTAATTTATCTATTTCTTCTTTTGGTAATACTTCACTGAGTGATTTACCTTTGACACTTGATTGACTTGGAACTGGAACCATAGTTTCTCCGTGCGATCCCAAAGTTAGGGTTTTAACTTCACTAATCATTGATCCAGTTTTTTCTGCAACGAAGTAAGAAAATCTGGCGGTATCTAACATTCCAGCTTGACCCATAACTTTATTTTTTGAAAATCCAGTTGCAATTTGTGCAAGAGCCGTCATTTCATCAAGAGGATTCGAAACAACAATTACGACAGAATTTGGTGCATGTTTAGCAATATTTTCTGAAACTTGTCGAACTATTTTGGCATTAGTTTCAATTAAATCCATTCTGCTCATGCCAGGTTTTCTTGGAAGTCCTGCAGTTATTACCACTATTGAAGAATCTTTTATCGCTTCATAACCACTGCCATCAGGCAATGTTGTTTGTCCAACAATTTTAGTTTCAAAGTTTTGAATTGGTCGTGATTGATTCATATCCAGTGCTAAACCTTCGGCTTTACCTTCAACCACATCAGTTAAAACAACTGTTTCAAAAATGTCATATTCTGCTAAACGCATTGCTGTAGTTGAGCCATAGAAACCTGCTCCAATAACTGAGACTTTGCCGGATCTAGCCAAGATTTATCACAAACCCTTCAAAATAATTTAAATTCTAAAGATAATTCTAGTAAGGATAAAAGGCGTGATTTTATGAGGGCACAACTATAGAAAGAATTATTAAGAAAACTGAAAAAAATGTTAAAACTGTTACATCAATCCATTTGGTACGCACATAAAGCCAGCCAAGTGAAAATCTTGGAAGTGATGCACGTAACACTGCAGCTACTGTTACTCCAAATGAAAAGACTAAAACTCCAACGCGAAAAATCATTTGAGTAGCAAGAAATATTCCCAAAATTGCAATAGTCATTGGCAATAAAGTTGGCCATTGCCTTCTAAATAATTTTTGCCAACGATTTACTTTTATTTCAACTTCATTATTTGAGATTGCTCTTAAATTTCTATTTTCAGAATTGGATGCTGGATTAGTCGCAGGCATAAATTCACACTACCTTAAATCACTTGCAAGATAGACAGCAAATAGCATCAATGCTGCTCCAAAAATTAGTGCCCACCCTACATTTATGTTGGCATTTGGCATAAGCACATCTAAGGAAATAGAAGTTATTAGTTGACCTGCTACTGATGCCAGACTAAAAAGTAAAACACCTAAAGTTCTGACAACTGCAGCCGCTAAATAAACCACAATGGCGCCAAGAATTCCTGCAGAATAAAGCCACCATTGGCTTGGCCAACTAGTCCAATCTTTACCAAATAGATTCATAAAAATTAAAGCAATTGTTACAGCAAGCATAGACATTGGAAAGTTTATAAAAGCTGAAACTTGAGAATTAGCCGCTTTTGTTACTCGAGCATTTAAAGCAAATTGCAGAGTTACTGCTAAACCTGCAACTACTACTGCAAATATTGGAATCCATAATATTTTTCCGTTAAATTCTGATACTGAGAAAAATACTGCCAAAATACCAATTGACATCGCTAAAAGTCTTTTTTTAGTGATTCTTCTTTTTTTACCAGAACTAAATCCGAATTTATCAACAAAAATTCCACTTATATTTTGCGATGCAACTAACACAACTGTGAATAAACCTGTCCCAATAATACTTACCGTACTTGATGCAGTTGAAATATAAACTGCTCCAGCAATTCCTCCCAGGAGTTGCCATTTAGCAAACTTTTTATCTTTTACCAACTTAAACAGTTTCTTAAACTTTTTTCTAACTTCTGAATTAAGTAAAAATAAACTCATAAATATTGTGCCACCAATATTTGAAATTAAGGCGGCCATAATTCCATCATTTAATTCATGCGCCAATTGACCACTAACTCCAGCTTGCAAAGTCGCAGCAACTCCAGCAACAAAGGCAAGTGTTATTGAAAGTGGGACACTTGCTTTCTCAATGAGAAAAATGTCTAACTCCAGTTAAATACATTGTTATACCTGCATTTTTTGCAAGCGCAATTACTTCTTCATCATTTTTTGATCCACCAGGATGAACTACGGCGCTAACACCTGCTTTTATTAAAACTTCTAATGCATCTGCAAATGGGAAAAATGCATCACTTGCTGCAACGCTATTTTTTGATCTTTCTTTTGCCCCATCTACTGCTAATTTTGCCGCTGAAACTCTATTTACTTGGCCCATCCCAACTCCGACCATCGCACCATCTTTAGCTAAAACTATTGCATTTGATTTTGGAGCTCTTACACTTCTCCAAGCAAATTCTAAATCTTTTAATACATTTTCATTTGGTTTTGTTCCTGAAACTAATTTCCATTCGTCAGGATCATCACCATAACTTTCAACATCATCAACAGTTTGCATCAAAACCCCACCAGAAACGGTTCTCCATTCAACTCGCTTACCCATGTGGGGCCCTGAAATTTGTAAAATTCTTAAGTTGCTCTTTTGTTTTAATATTTCTAATGCATCTTCATCAAATGATGGAGCAACAATAACTTCTGTGAAAACTTCGTTTATTAAATTTGCTGTTTTTATATCAACTTTTCTATTTGTTCCAATGACGCCACCAAAAGCAGAAATAGGATCTGTGGCTAAAGCTTTTTCAAAAGCAGAAGATAAGTCGTTAGCTATAGCAAGTCCACATGGATTGGCGTGTTTAATAATCACTGCGCAAGGCTCAACATGATCGAATGCAGCATTTCTGGCTGCATCTGCATCAATAAAATTGTTGTAAGACATTTCTTTACCAGCAAGTTGTTTAGCCTGTGCTATACCTTTTTCAGAACTTATTCCCGAATACAAAGCAGCAGTTTGATGCGGATTTTCTCCGTATCTCAAAATTTGAGTTCTTTTAAAGGAAGCTCCAACCCATTTAGGAGCATCTTGCTCATCAGTTACTTTTCTTGAAAACCATCTAGCAATCAAAGTGTCATAAGTGGCTGTGTGAGAGAAAGCCTGTGCAGACCATTGCATTCTTTGTTCACGTGAAACTCCTGAATCTAATTGGTTAATTAGATTTTTATATTCATTTGGAGAAACTATCACTGCAACATGTTCAAAATTCTTTGCAGCAGCTCTGATCAGTGCTACTCCCCCAATATCTATTTGTTCAATACAGTCTTCAAAATTTGCTCCAGATGAAACTGTATCTAGGAATGGATAAAGATTTACTACGATTAAATCAAAAGGTTTTGCGTTAAGTTTTTCTAATTCTTGATTGTGTTGAGAATTATTTCTATCTACCAAAATAGCGCCATGAATATTTGGATGCAAAGTTTTAACTCTACCTCCTAATATTTCTTCACTATTGGTGACTTCACTTACTTTTGTAACTGGAATATTAAGTTGAGAAATAAATTCAGCTGTTTTGCCTGTTGAGACTATTTCAATATTTTTACCGTGCAGTGCTTTTGCTAAATCTTCTAAACCATCTTTGTTCGAAACACTTATTAAAGCTCTGTTTATTTTCTTATTCGACATAGTGGTAAAAATTTCCCTTCAAAAGCTTGCTAACTTTTTAGTCATAGGAAGCCTACCTACCAGTTGATTTAAACAGAAATTAGGTGTCTTAACTTTGAGTAAGACTTGAATCTACTAGATCATCTTCAATTTTATTTCTATTTTTTGCGCCATTCCAAAGCAAAATTAGTGATATAAAAATTGCTTCTCCTAGCAAAAACCAAATCATGCTTCTTTGAAAGACTTCTCTAGAACTAACCCCAAAATTTAGTAAAAGATTACTTCCTAAAGATCCTGAACTTAGAAAACTTAATAATGAAACAACACTAGCTACTCCTAGAGAAACAAAAAAAGCAGAAACAATCCAAATACCAACATTCTTATTTCTTGTACTTATTGCCATCAATACTCCAAAAAGTATTGGGATGAAATAAAAATATTTCAAATAACTTGGCAAAGTTGTTGGAATTAAGCCAAACCAAGGCCAGGCAGGAAGTTGTGCAATTGTCACAGAGTTCAAACTAATACTTGAACCAATTCCTAAAACAATTGTTGAATTAGTTAAAAAAGCCCATGCCCAAAGAATAAAGTTTGGAAACCATCCAATTCCAGAAATAATGACCGCAATGATGGCAACAACTCCACCTAAAAGAGACGATTGCATTAAAAGCATATTTTCATAATTAAAAGCAATTGCTACCAAAATTAAGATCATAGAAATTATTAAAATAATTAAACTAAATCTGAATATCAATTTAATGATTTTCTTTATAGGTTCGTCTAAATCATCAAATATTAAAGACCATGTTCCCCCAACTGTGCCAACTGCCAAAATTGACATTGAAATAACCATTACAGAAGGTTTGAGCATCACCTCTAACCAATTAATATTTTCAGGACTTACTACAAATCTTAATAAAGCAATAACAATCACATATGAAATTGAAGCAACACTTACTACTAATAGAGAAATTAGAGTTGGTCTTTTCATTTCCTCATGTAAAGCCGATCTAATTGCCCAGCGAGATGATCTATATAAAGAAATCAAAGTAATGAAAATAAAACCAAGAAATGGTAAAGATAAAGTTACAGAGTTTATTACTAGAGGAACCCCTTGCATTGCTAAAAATCCCCACACCACAACTTTGAAAGCATCTGTTAAAGAACTTGATCTATCTCCAGCTAATATCCAAGTTGTAAAAACTAAAGTTACAGATAATCCAAAAGTTATTAAAAAAGTCCAAAATGTAACTAATAATCCAGCAACTACAACGTTATGACGTTGAACTGGTGAGTCAGCCACAAAATTATTTTATGGCTGCGCGTAATAAAAGTGCAGTTTCACTTGGAGTTTTACCAACTTTAACTCCAACTTTTTCTAACGCAATTTTTTTAGCCTCTGCTGTGCCACTGGAACCAGACACAATCGCACCAGCATGACCCATAGTTTTTCCTTCAGGGGCTGTAAAACCTGCAACGTAGGCAACCACGGGTTTAGATATGTTTTCTTTAATAAAATCTGCTGCTCTTTCTTCAGCATCTCCACCAATTTCACCAATCATCACAATTGCTTTTGTATCAGGATCTTTTTCAAACTCTCTCAAAGCGTCAATGTGAGTAGTGCCAATTATTGGATCGCCACCGATTCCAATTGCTGTAGTAAAACCTAAATCTCTTAACTCATACATCATTTGATACGTAAGCGTTCCTGATTTAGAAACTAAACCAATAATTCCTTTATTAGTAATATCTGCTGGAATAATTCCTGCATTACTTAAACTTGGTGAAATTATTCCTGGACAATTTGGACCAATGATTCTTGTTTTTCCAACTTTTTGAGAATAAGCAAAAAAGTTAGCTGTGTCATGAACAGGTATACCTTCTGTTATTACAACAACTAGTGGCATAAAAGCATCAACAGCTTCTATTACTGCAGCTTTGGCAAATTTTGGCGGTACAAAAACCACAGAAACATTTGCACCCGTTTGATCCATTGCTTCTTTAACTGAATTAAAGATAGGCAGATTTTTCCCAGCTACCTCAAGAGTTTGACCACCTTTGCCAGGAGTTACCCCTGCAACAATTTGAGTTCCTGACTTGATCATTCGCTCACTATGTTTTTTACCTTCAGCACCTGTCATGCCTTGCACAATTACTTTGCTGTTTTGATCTAAGTAAATTGCCATTACTTCACTCCTGCTGCAAGTTGTGCAGCTTTTGCTGCTGCATCATCCATAGTGTCAACTATTTCCACATTTTCAATGTTTGCACTTTTTAGAATTCTTAAACCTTCTTGCGCATTGTTTCCATCAAGACGAACCACAATTGGTCTTGATTGAATTGTTGTATCAGACTTTAAAATTTCTAATGCTTGAACAATTCCATTGGCAACTGCATCGCAAGCTGTAATTCCACCAAACACATTTACAAAAACTGACTTAACTGATGGATCAGATAAAATTATTCCTAAACCATCTGCCATAACTTGAGCAGAAGCTCCTCCGCCAATATCTAAAAAGTTTGCAGGTTTGACCTGGCCATATTTTTCACCAGCGTATGCAACCACGTCGAGGGTACTCATGACTAATCCTGCACCATTTCCAATAATTCCTACAGAACCATCAAGTTTTACGTAATTTAAATCTTTTTCTTTTGCTCTAGTTTCAAGTGGATCAACATTTGCTGTGTCAATAAATTTTTCAAAATCTGGATGTCTAAATAAAGCATTATCATCAAGAGTTACTTTTCCATCCAAAGCAACTATTCGATCATCATTAGTTCTAACTAGTGGATTAATTTCAATTAGTGTTGCATCAACTTGCATAAAAGCTTTCCACATTTTTTCTATCAATTCAGCAACTGGATTTAAAACATCTGAAGGAATACCTGCTTTTTGAGCAATTTCAGTTGCTTTATCTTTATCAACACCTGTGATTGGATTTATTGAAATCTTTGCAAGTTTTTCAGGTGTTTTTGCAGCAACTTCTTCTATATCCATTCCACCTGCCACGCTGGCCATTGCTAAAAATGTTCTATTAGTTCTATCTAATAAAAATGAAACATAATATTCTTCTTTAATATCTTCTGCAGGCGTTATTAAAACTTTTTTAACAATATGTCCCTTAATGTCTAAACCTAAAATATTTTTAGCTTTTTCATATGCTTCATCAGGATTTGTTGCAAGTTTTACTCCACCAGCTTTACCTCTGCCGCCTGTTTTAACTTGTGCTTTGACAACAACTGGTTTATTAAATTCTTCGGCAGCTTTTTTCGCATCATCTGCAGTTGTTACAACTTTTCCAACTTGTGTAGAAATTTGATTTAAGGCAAATAATTCTTTTGCTTGATACTCGTATAAATCCACGGTTTTTTGTCAAACTCCCTAATAGTTTTTTGAAGCCTAGATAAGCCTATTGAACCCCAACAATCTTTTGAATCTTGAGTGCAAATGAGATAAGTCACCAACCCCATGTGTTACGGATGTGACATCTGGCATGGTTGAGTAGACGATGATGAAACTGAAAGCACCAAATAATCGTTGGCTCTCAGGTGGAATCCTGGTGGTTGCAATTGGTTTAACTATTGCAATGGCTTTGCCATCTAACTTTTCTGCATCCAGTGAGCCAGTAGTTGTTGCAGATGCACCCCAAGAATTATCGGTGGCAAATCAAGATGTGGGTGCTGCTGAACTTCCAATTATTGATAAACCAATTACTGCAAAATTAGGTGCTCCTGCCACAGTTGAAAAAATTCAAAGATTTAAAGATCAAGCTGCAGTAATTGCAGCGCGCGAACAAGCAAGAATTGCTGCTGAAAAAGCAAAACAGGCAGCAGAGCGAAGAGCACTAAGAGCTAAATACACAGTTAATCCTGCTCGCGCAAGAATTTCAGTTCCTTACGGCAGAAGAGGAAGAATATGGGATTTAGGTTGGCACACCGGAACTGATTTCAATGGAAACTATGGTGATCCTGTTTATGCCGCAAGAGTTGGCACAGTTTTATTTACAGGCTGGCGTCCTTCATATGGAAGAACAATTGAAATTAAACATCCAGACGGAGCAGTTACTCGATATGCACATTTGTCTCGCATAAGAGTAAATCCAGGGGATGAAGTAGATGTTGGGCAAAGAATAGGAAATATAGGTGCTTCTGGAAAAGCATTTGGAGCTCATTTACATTTTGAAGTTTTAGTTAATGGAAGTTTTAGAAATCCGTGGGTTTGGCTATGGGGTAAGGATTAATTAAAGTTTTTCAACTGGTGCATATCTAAGAAGTAATCTTTTTGTGCCATGTGATCCAAAATCAATTGTTGCTTCAGATCCTTCACCACTACCGGCAGTTTCTTTAACTGTGCCTAAACCAAATCTTTCATGTAAAACTTTGTCGCCAGGATTTAAAATTAAATATTGTTTTTCAACTCTTGGTTTACTTGCTTTAACCATGGCAGGTGCCGCACCAAAACCACCTGAAGAATAACTTTCATTCATTGGTTCAAGTCTTTGCCAACTTATTAAAGATGCAGGAATTTCATCTAAGAATCTTGAACTTGAATTATAAGAAGGTGCTCCCCAAACTGATCTGGAAATTGATCTTGTGACATAAAGTCTTTCTCGGGCTCTAGTAATTCCTACATAAGCAAGTCGTCTTTCCTCTGCTAATTCTTTATCGTTTACTTGCGATCTTGAATGAGGAAAAATTCCTTCTTCCATCCCAGTTAAAAATGTGATGGGAAACTCTAATCCTTTTGCTGTATGAAGTGTCATCAAAGTAACTAAACCTTCATTATTTCCAGGCACATCATCAGAATCTGCTACCAGTGAAACATGTTCTAAAAATTGGGCTAAACCATTTTCACCTGCACTATTAGTGTTTTCAAATTCTCTTGCAACAGCTTCTAATTCTGTTAAATTTTCAACTCGACTTTGATCTTGTGGATCATCTGAATTAAATAATATTTCTAAATAACTAGATTTCTCCAAAACAGTATGAACAATTTCTGAAGGCTTTGCATCCTTTAAAAACATTTCTCTAAAGACATTCATCATTTGTGCAAAATCGATTAAAGCTGCTCTTGCCTTAGGGGTAAGTTCACTAATTTTTTCTGCATTTTGAATGGCTTGGCCATAAGTTAATTTGTTTTTTCTTGCAAAAGTATCAATAATTTCTTCAGCTTTTTCACCAATTCCTCTTTTTGGAACATTGATTATTCTTCTGATTGATAATTCGTCATCAAAATTAATTACAGCTCGTAAATATGCTAAAACGTCTTTAACTTCTTTTCTTTCATAAAATTTTAATCCTCCAACTACTCGATATGGAATACCAATTCTTATAAACACTTCTTCAAATGCTCTTGATTGATTATTAGTTCTATAAAACACTGACATTTGGCCATATTTATATTCGAATTCATCTCTTAGTTTTTCAATTTCAAGAGCAACAAATGACGCTTCGTCATGTTCATTGTCTGCAACATAGCCAACAATTGGTTCTCCTTGACCTGCATCAGTCCAAAGTTTTTTCTCTCTTCTTTCTGCATTTTGTGAAATAACAGAATTTGCTGCAGTTAAAATATTTTGAGTTGATCGATAATTTTGTTCTAATAAAATTGTTTTAGCATTTGGATAATCTCTTTCAAATTCTTCAATATTTCTAATTGTGGCACCTCTAAATGCATAAATAGATTGATCAGCATCGCCAACAACACATAGCTCTGCAGGAGGTAATCCATCTTTTTCAGTACCAACTAATTCTTTAATCAAAATATATTGAGCATGATTTGTATCTTGATACTCATCAACCAAAATATGTTTAAATCTATGACGATACTTTTGTTTCACATCTGGGAAAAGTTGTAAAAGTGCAACTGTTGCTCCGATTAAATCATCAAAATCAAAGGCGTTTGCTCTTGCTAATCTTTGGTCATACTCTGAATAAACTTGTCCAACTAGTCTTTCTTGTTCAGTTTCAGCTTTACTCATATAAGTTTCATGATCAATCAATTCACTTTTTGCATTTGAAATTTGTGCAGCTAAAGATCTAGGACTTAAAACTTTCGAATTAATTTCTAAACCTGCTGCAACCATCGTGATTAGTCGTAAAGAATCTTGAGAGTCATAAATTGAGAAAGTCGAAGTGCGTCCCAATTTTTGAGCATCTGCTCTTAAAAATCGAACACATGCTGAGTGAAATGTGGAAACTTGCATGAGCTTGGCTTTATTTCCAACAAGCTCTAAAACCCTTTCTTTCATCTCCCCAGCAGCCTTATTGGTAAATGTAATTGCCAAAATTTCTTGGGGCGAAACTGCACGATCACTTAAAAGATATGCAATTCTTCTGGTTAAAACTCTGGTTTTCCCAGAACCGGCTCCTGCCACAATTAACAGAGGTGAGCCTTGATGCATCACCGCAGCTTTTTGCTGAGGATTTAAATCATCTAAAGCCGAATGAGTTACAGACACTGCTTAAGTCTAAATTGTTCTATATGAATTCGCCTGTTCTAACACCTTTAGAATTTCCCAAACCTGGATCAAAAGTATTAGTAATAACTGCTCATCCAGATGATGTCGATTTTGGTGCCGCAGGAACCATCGCATTATTAGTTGAAAGTGGTGTTGAAGTTACCTATTGCATCACAACAGATGGTCATCAAGGTGGCGAAGATGCAAGTATTTCAAGAGATGAAATGAGAAAAATTCGTCAAAAAGAACAAAGTGATGCAGCAAAAGTTTTAGGTGTTAAAGAAGTTATTTATTTAGGCAAAGATGATGGATCAATAGTTCCAACTCTTTCACTAAGAGAAGATTTTGTAAAAGTAATACGACAAGTAAAACCAGATGTATTAATCACTCAATCACCTGAAAGAAATTGGGCAAGAATGCCTGCTTCACATCCAGATCACATGGCTGTTGGAGAAACTGCTATTCAAGCCGTTTATCCAGATGCAAGAAATCAATTTGCTTTCCCACATTTATTAAAAGAAGGTTTAGAACCGTGGAATGTGCCACTTATTTGGGTGATGTCTCATCACTCACCAAGTAATTATGTTGAAATCACAAATGTAGTTGAGAAAAAATTTGAAGCATTAAAGCAACATGTATCGCAAACTGCACATGTTTCAGATTTAAGGGATCGTGTTACCAGTTGGATGACTTTAGCTGCAAAAGCAGCTAACTTACCTAAAGGTAAGTTAGCTGAAATGTTTTTTGTAGTTAACGCTTAAATATAAACAGCTATTGCCATATTGGCCAAAGTCAATAAACCAATACTTAACCATATTGAATTTGAAACAGATGATTTCTTTCTGTTCGCAAAAACTATTCCAGTAATTATTAAAACAATCAGTAATTTAATACTGATTTTGGTCATGTTTAAATCTTCCTCAACTACGCCAGATTCTGCCAAACCAACCATGATAAGACCTGTGACTAATTGAGTAAGAGAACCATGAAACATGGCAGAGTTTACAACTTTATTTGTCGATTTCATTTGAACAAAGAATCCACCAAATAATGCTGCTAAACCAACGAAGTGTAATAAAACTAACGTGTTATAAATAATTTCCATACTTTGATATTAACTTAAAAAGTAAAATTTATTCTGGATTTACTGCTATTTCTATTCTTTGCAATTCTTTTAAGTCGCTGTAGCCTGTGGTGGCCATTGCTTTCTTCAAGGCTCCAACTAGGTTTAAATTTCCTTGAGCATTAGTTGAAGGTCCAAATAAAATTTGTTCTAAAGTTCCAACTGTGCCAAGTTCTACAACTTGACCACGTGGTAAATCTTTGTGAACAGCTTCAACTCCCCAATGTTTACCAAGTCCTGGAGCTGAAGTTGATCTTGCAAGGGCAGAACCAATCATTACTGCATCTGCTCCCATCGCAATTGCTTTACTGATGTCGCCACTTTTTCCAATTGAGCCATCTGCAATCACGTGAACATATCTGCCACCTGATTCGTCTAAATATTCTCTTCTTGCAGCTGCTACGTCTGCAACTGCAGTAGCCATTGGAACTTTTACACCCAACACATCTGAAGTTGTGTGAGTTGCTCCTCCACCAAAACCAACTAAAACGCCAGCAGCACCAGTTCGCATCAAATGAAGTGCTGCTTGATGAGAAGCACATCCTCCAACAATTACTGGAACATCAAGTTCATAAATAAAATTCTTTAAATTAATTGGCTCTTCTGTCTTAGAGACATGTTCTGCACTTACAGTTGTTCCTCTAATTACAAAAATGTCAATTCCTGCATCAACAACTGATTTAAAATATTTTGAAACAGATCTTGGAGAAAGCGCTGCTGCGGCAATTACTCCTGCAGATTTTATTTCTTTAATTCTTTCTTTTATTAACTCTGGTTTTATTTCTGCACTATAAATTTGTTGTAAAACTTTCACACCTGATTCTGGATTTGCTGCCTGTATTTTTTTAAATTCCTTTTTTGGATCTTCATAACGAGTCCATAATCCTTCAAGATTTAATACTGCTAAACCACCCAATTTGCCGTAATTAATCGCAACTTCTGGAGAGACCACAGAATCCATGGGTGCTGCCATGATTGGAAATTCAAATTCGTAAGCATCAATTTTCCAAGAGGTGGAAACTTCCTCTGGATTTCTAGTTCTTCTAGTTGGAACAAGAGCTAAATCGTCAAATGAATAGGCGACTCTGCCTCGCTTGGTTCCACCAATTTCTACTTCGGCCACAAAAAAGAAGCCTATCTTGAGTTAGAAGTTTTGGCTGTTTTGGACTAAAACTTTAAAAATTTAGTCAAGAAATATAGCCTTGCCGAAGGGCCAAAGCCACAGAATGAGTCCTATTTTCGGTGTGAAGTTTTAGTCTGATTCTTCGAAGATGAGTCTTAATGGTGGCATCTTGAAGATTTAAGTTTTTAGCTAACTTTTTATTATTTAAGCCATGGCTTATAAGAAATAGTATTTCTTTTTCTCTTTTGCTCAAAAGTCTGATTTTTGGCTTGATTAATAACACTTTAGATAAAACTACTTTATATTCTTCAACATTTGCATCAATAGATAGGGTTGAAATTTTTGGATTAGAAATCTTTTTATTCATGGTTAAAAGAGTAACTTTTAACTGATTTAAGACTTCTTTTTGCTGTTTTGTTGTTAAATCAAATAATTTTTCATTTATTAAAACTAAATCTATTTTTGAATTTTTCAAACAAATAAAAGCTTGTCTAATACTTTTAACTAACACAATATGAGCTGGTATTTTTGTGAGTTGAAGTTTTCTGTGGATAATCTTTCTTCTGGATAAGTTTTCTTCAATTACTAATATGTTCATGATTCTTCAGACGAATCATGGATTATTTAAGTTTCTTTACAACCCAACAGAATTTGTAATTGCAGTAATAGTGCTAGTTAAATCACTACTTCTTCTAAAATTACTTGGTAATTGCATAGGCCAACCTGGACCTGCTACCAGCATTAAAGGACTTGGTCTTAAATTACTTAAATTTTCTAATTCAGGATCAATGTTTTTTACAGGAATTTGGGCCCAAATTAAAACTGCTGCAGGGGCTAGTCTTTTAACCGAATTTATTAAAGATGAATAAGGAACACGTGCTCCCAAAACTTTGGAACTAATTCTTCGTTCCGCTAAAGCAGCAGCAGTTACATATTGTGGGATGGTGTGTAATTCATCTGGAGCAGATGCGGTTAATACTGGGCGAATATTTACAGGAGCGATTAATTGATCTGCTCTAAGTCTCATCTGCCCTATCACTGCTTCACTTAAAACATGCTCTGCTTCAATTCCATCCCCTGTTTGTTCCCATTTAGCACCAATTGCAATTAAAACTTTTGAAATTAAATTTTCCCAAGTCCAAATAACTCCTCGAGAATTTATACTCGCTGCAATTATTTGATTACATGCTTGAGTGTCTAAGGAATGAGCTGCTTTGGCAAGTCCTCGTGCTGCACTTGATGCACCTTCCATTGATAAAACTTGTCCACCACCTGGATGGCCAAATTTTTCTGAATGATCAAGAGTTTTAACTAAATTTTCAATTTTGCTACTTAATGAGTTTGGATCAACGGGTGAAATATTTGAGATATTTTCAACTTTGGTGCTTAAGGCAACTTTGGCAGCTTCTCCTGCAGGCATTCCAGATAAAACTAACTTTCGCATGATTTCTAATCGAGCTATATCTGTGATGCAGTAGCGGCGATGTCCGCCTTGGGATCTATCTGTGGGGCAAAGTCCATAACGGCGTTCCCAGGTTCGTAAGGTTGCCGGAGCCACCCCCACACGCCTTGCCACTACAGCCACCGTAAGGCCAAGGGTTATGACGTTATCTTCCTCAGGATTTGAAGCCATGAGCATATTGTTCCCCAAGTGAACAACTTTGGCCAATCGAGGCCTAAGTGAGAGCGACTTCACAAAATTAGTCATCTAGGGCGATTGACTAAGTTATGAACAATTTTGTATATTTATATCAAACAATCTCTAACAAAGGATTTATCTCAAAATGGCTGACATAACCAGACTTCCTGGACCTAATGCCGATCTTTGGGATTGGCAATTAAAAGGTGCTTGCCGTGGTGAAGATCCAGAAATCTTCTTTCACCCTGAAGGTGAGCGCGGACCTGCTCGCGAGCAAAGAATTGCTCTAGCGAAATCTATCTGTGCAAAGTGTCCTGTATTGAAACAATGTGCAGCACATGCACTAGAAGTTAGAGAACCATATGGTGTGTGGGGTGCGATGAGTGAAGATGATCGCGAAGCAATCTATGCACCAGTTAAAGAAGTAATGCCAGTAGCTGGCTAATTAAGTCTTTTCCCTAATAACCCTCCATAAATATAAGGGCTCTTGAATAATCCCCAAGAGCCCTTATATTTCGAAAATAAAACTTGTAGGACAACTATTCTCTTTGCTATTCTGAGGCAATGGTTGCCTCAGGAATCGTCACTGATTCAGATATTTCAAAAATTGCCTCCATGGCGCATGGAATTAGACATCGAGTCCTAGAACACACCGTAAAAAACAATGGGGGCTATTTAAGTCAAGCTTGTTCTGCTGCTGAAATGTTGGCAAGTTTGTATTCAGGATTAGTGAACTTATCCCCACTAAAAGAACCATTAAACCCAAGAGAATTTATAAATGTTCCAAGTAAAAATTTTAGAGAATACATAACTGGAGCAGAATTTCATGGAGAAAAAAAACCTGAACTAGATCGACTTTTTATTAGCCCTGCACATTACGCATTAGTTGTTTATGCAGCGTTAATTGAATGTGGAAGATTAACAGAAAAATCTTTAGAAAAATTTAATAAAGATGGTTCCACAGTAGAAATGATTGGAGCAGAGCACTCACCCGGTTTTGAAACAACCACCGGTTCACTTGCTCAAGCAATTTCGCAAGCTGGAGGAGTTGCTTTGGCTAGAAAACTAAAAGGAGAAACTGGCAATACGTGGATTTTTATGTCTGATGGAGAATTCCAAGAAGGACAAACTTGGGAAGCCCTAGGTGCTATTTCATTTCATGAATTAAATAATGTAAGAATTTTAGTTGACGTTAATAAAAATCAAGTTGATGGACCAATGGATAAAGTTATGAAAATTGAACCATTAGCAAATCGCATTAAAAGCTTTGGTTGGGATGTTGATGAGATTGATGGAAACGACATTAAGCAAATTCTGAATTCTGGCTTAAATATTGGATCAAAGCCAAAAGTAATACTTGGTTATACAGATCCCACAAAAGGTATTGAAATATTAAAAGATAGACCAGACGCATTGCATTATGTAAGATTTGCAAATGTTTTTGAAAAAAATAAATATATGCAATTTTTGAGCAGGTGGAAATAATGGCTTATGAAATTGTAAAAAGACCTCACGTCGAAAATTTTGTTAAATGGAGTAAATACAAACCAGAAGTTGTAGTCTTATCGGCTGATCTAACTAGTTCATGTGAAGTTGGAAAATTTAGAGACACTTACCCAGATAGATTTTTTTCTTTTGGATTAGGTGAACAAAATATGTTGGGCTTTGCTGGTGGACTTGCTCGTGAAGGTTTCCAGCCTTGGATTCACACTTTTGCGGTGTTTATTTACAGAAGACCTCTGGATCAATTACAAATGTCTGTTGCATACCCAAATCTTCCTGTGCGAATGGTGGGATTTTTACCAGGAATTACTACTCCAGGTGGAGTTACACATCAAGCAATCGATGACATAAACGTCATGCGTGGAATTCCAAATATGACAATTTTAGAAACTGGTGATGCCACAGAAGTTGAATCTGTGTTAGACGTAGCGCATAAAATAGATGGTCCAGTTTATATTCGCATGCTTCGGGGAGAAATTTCTAGAATTTTTCCAAGAAATGAAGTTATGGAGTTTAACAAAGCAAGAATATTAAGTAGTGGTTTTGATGTAACGGTTATATCATCAGGTATTTCAACCGAAGAAGCTTTAAGAGCAATTCCAGCGCTAAAGAATAAAGGTATATCTATTCAACATTTACACGTTTCAACAATAAAACCTTTTACAGATCCACAAATTATTGAAGCAATAAAAACTGCAAAGCATGGCGTTATAACGATGGAAAACCACACTATCGTTGGTGGACTTGGAACAGCAGTATCAGAAATAATGGCAGATGAAGGAATCGGAAAAAAACTGGTTCGAATTGGACTTAATGATACTTATGCCCATGGGGCTTCTTTGAAATATTTATTAAATAAGTATGATTTAGGAGCAAGAAGATTAATTTCAACAATAGAAGCACTAATTGAAAAACAACTAGATATATCTGAAAAAGATTTAGAGCTTTCCAGAGAGATTGATGTCCACAGCACTGCCAAAGCAGAGGCGCTATAAACGTAATGCCGAATTTTGAAGTTACGTATGAAATTAATTCAAGTCATGAAAAAGAAATAGTAGATGCGATCAGGGTCGAACAAACTATAGAATTTCCCTTTGATCTTGCTCCCTCTTGGATTCAAAATGATGTAGTTGCTCACTTTATTTCGAGTAAAAAATTAAACGACAAAAGATCTGAAGTTAAGATTTCTTTTAATCTTGACACAACAGGTTATGAAATTCCCCAATTTTTAAATGTACTTTGGGGAAATGTTTCAATGTTTCCAGAAGTACGAATTACGGATATTCAAATTGATGAGATATTTTTAAATAAATTTAATGGGCCCCGTTTTGGTATAGAAGGAATCAGAAAGTTATTTAAAGCTAAATCAAGACCTATTTTGGCAACAGCACTAAAGCCCATGGGTTTAAGTGCTAAAGAACTAGCAAATATTGCATCAATAATGGTTGAATCTGGAATTGATTTGATCAAAGATGATCACAGTTTGGCAAATCAGCCTTGGGCGAATTGGAATGAAAGAGCGAAAATAATTTCAGATGCCGTCAATAATGCAAACGTTAAATTTAATCGGAATTCAGTTTACGCACCAAGTGTTAACCTGCCCTCAAATCAAATATTTGAAAAAGCTGCTGAAGCAAGAAAATTGGGAGCAGGTGCTCTAATGGTGTTACCGGGTGTTTCAAGTTTTGATGCGATGCGAAATATTGCAGATTCAGATGAAATTAATTTACCTATAATGAGTCACCCTTCGATGCTTGGTTCATTATTTATGAATCCAAATCATGGAATAAATCATGAAATTGTTTTAGCTAAATTGATGCGATTAGGTGGTTCAGATATTACGGTTTTTCCAAACTATGGAGGAAGATTTAGTTTAACTAAAGAAGAATGTTTAAAAATTTCAAATCACTGTAAAATTAATTTTGGTAATTTAAAAACAATATTTCCAAGTCCTGGTGGAGGTATGACTTTGGAAAGAATTGATGAGATTGTTAAATTCTTCGGAAATGACACGGTTCTCTTAATTGGTGGCGCATTACATAGAGGCAATTTACTGGAAAATGCTTCAAAATTAAGAAAATACGTTGAGAGTTACGAGGTTTAGGAATTCAAAACAGTTGGATCAAAATAAGCATGAACTGATTCAAATTTTCCATCTCTAACTTTAATTACGTTTACACCTGGGATATTGAAAATGTTTCCTTTTTTGTCAGTCAATGTTGCATACCACTCAATGCAACTCTCATCACCATTTCTAACTTCATGAACGATTTCTACTTTTAAACCTGGAAAAGATTCTCCTGATGAATCATAAAAAGTTCTAATTTGTTCGTGACCTTTCAAAATTTGGCCTGGAGGACAAAAAGTTGCATCCGGGTGATAATGGGTAAGTACTGCTTCAGTGTCTCTTGAGCACTCAGCATTCCAGTATGATTCGGCAATTTCTCTGGGAGTTTTCATGTTTTTCCTTATTTTGTTACGGTTTTTTCGATAATAGTTTCAAATTGTTGAGCAATATTCTTCCAAGATTTACCCAAATTTCTTTCTTTTGTAGAAAGTCGTGCCATTTGTAGCACAGCACGCGCAGCACCTTCTCTTAAGTTTGGCTCCAAAGTTTCAATATCGGATGTTTTTGCTAAACCAACTATTCTTCTTGCCATCTTGGCCCCGGCGTAACCTTGAGCATCTGATCTCCAAGTTTGCATTAAATTTTCAAACATCTCTTCATTAAACACTCTTTTATCTACTCTATTAGGCCATAAATCTCTAAAGGTTGTTTCGAAACCTTCCCAAGTCTGTTCTGCCAAAGACAAAAGCCATTTCATTTGATCAACATTGCCAAGAGCTCGAGCTCTAGCCGCTGCGATTGTGTAATTTGCAATTAATGCACCTAAATCAAAGCCTAATGGTCCATAGAATGCAAATTCACAATCAATTGCCTTTACACTAATCGCTTGCTCTTTATCATTGCCTTTAATCATTACAGATCCAGTATGAAGATCTCCGTGAATTAAACTCTCCGCACAAGTCATGAATTTATATTTCAGCAATCCAATTTCTCTAACCATATCCTTATCATCTGCTAATTCTTGAGCATCTTTTTTGTTTTGCTCCAAGACAGAATTTCTGCCATTATCAAAATATGGTTCTGTAAAAACCAAGTCTTCAGTGATAAGACAAAGCTCAGGATTTATTGCTCTTGCAATTTCTTGCTTATGCTTTTCATGCCCTAAACCAAATATTGAAGTTCCAAATGCAGTTTTAGCGACATACTCTCCTAATGGTTTTGCAACACCTTCATAGCGCAAACCTTCATTTAAAGCTCCGCGCCAAACTCTATGGTCAGAAAGATCTTCCATCGCAATTATGAAACGGTCTTCATCAAAATCATAAATTTCTGGTACTAAATCTTTAGCAAATTTTGAATGAATAATAGTTGTTTCGGATTCAATTTTTGCTCGACTAGGAGTCATAGGCCAATCTGGTCCAACTAATCTTACGTAAGGAAGCGCCTGTTTAAGCACAACTCCTTTTCCTTTTGAATCTTTTAGAATGAAAACTAGATTTAAGTTTCCATCTCCAACTTCATTAAATTCCACAATATTATTAGCATCAATTAAATTCTTGAAAACCGATTTACTATTTAAATAGCTTGAAATGTTTTCTTTATCTAAAAATTCATAATCTTTTGCCATTATTTATCCTTTACACAGCTGGTACGAATTTAGATTTCTTACGGGACAAAGTAAATGAAAAAATTAAAGCCGTCAATAAAACTAATCCTTTTACTACATCTTGCGCGTAATATGGAAAACCTTTAATCGTTAAACCAGTAATTACTATTCCAATCAAAACTGCACCAAGAATTGTGCCCCATGCATTAGGTTTTGCAATTCCCAGAACAGAGGTTCCTACTAAAGCAACAGCTACTGCATCAAGAAGTAACGAATTTCCCGCACTTATATCTCCTTGACCAATTCGAGAAGACAAAATTAATCCACCAATTGAGGCAAATACACCAGACATGACGTATGCAAATGCACGGTATCTCTTTACCCTTACACCTGCAAGCCTTGCTGCTTCTGGATTTGATCCAATTGCATACATAACTCTGCCCCAACGCGTTCTAGTTAAAAAGAACCACACAACAAATGCCAAAATAAAAAATATTGCGACTGGCAGAGGTACTGGCCCAATGTATGCTCTATCAATTAGTAAAAATCCCGGAGTAAATTTTCCAGGTGCAACACTTCCATCTCTTAAAATTAATCCAGAAGAAACAGATTGACCATCAACTGGAACAAGTTTTAATCCCATAATTGTAAACATGGTTGCCAATGTTGCTAATAGGTCTGGAATTTTTAGAACTACAATTAAAAACGCGTTGAATAAACCAACTAAAGCGCCACCTAATAAAACTACAAACAAAGCTACCCCACCTGTTTGGGCATAAATAACCATTGTCATAGCTGAAAGTGTTACTGAAAGTCCAGCAACTGAACCAACAGATAAATCCAATCCTCCAACCACCATCGTTAAGGTCACACCTAAACCAGTAATCGCAACAACAGAGGTAAATTTAAGCATTGAAAATAAAGTTGATTGCATTCGAAAAGATGGCTCTGTTAAGGCAAACCATAGAAATAACGACACTGTTACAACAATAAATCCATATTTGACAACAAATTCTCTAATGTCAAAACCTTGACCTTCTTTGGTTATACCTACTGACATTTATGCCACCTCCGACATTTTGTTAACTATTTTATCTTTTGATGTGTTTGTTGAACTTACATCAAGAACTATTTTTCCTTCAACTAATACAATAATTCGATCAGCAACTTCTAGTATTTCATCTACGTCTGATGCTAGAACTAAGACTGCGACGTCATTTGCTGCAAGATGTCTTACTCTTTTTGAAATATCTCTTCTTGCTCCAATGTCTACACCTCTAAAAGGTTCATCTAGCATCATCATTTTTGGTGATTCTTGTAACCATCGACCAACAACAACTTTTTGTTGATTTCCGCCAGAAAGTGAATCAACCGATGCAATATGAGAGGTAGTAACTACGTTTAAATCTTCAACTAGCTTTTTACCTCTTGCAAGTTCACTTAATTTGTTTATTACTCCCCTTCTAGAAAATTTATTCATAAATGGCAGAGTTGAAGTTTCACTTATGTTCCAACCTAAAATCATTGATTCTGCAGCGCGATCTTCTGGAACTAGAAATATATCTTTGCTAACGGATTCAGAAGGATGTTTTGGTTCATATTTTTTGCCATCCAAAAGCATTTCGCCACTTAAAGGTTTATCTGCGCCAAAAATTATTTTTGCAAGCTCTGTTTTGCCGGCTCCAAGTAAACCTATAACGCCAGCCACTTCCCCTTTTTTAAATTCGACGTTTAATGGTTCGCTTTCTTTGAAAAGTTTTATGTTATTAAGTTTTAATAAAGTTTCTTTTCCTTCTACTACTTCAAAATCATTCTTTTTTGTAAGAGTTTCTTGACCCAACATTTCTTTTAGTGCCACTTCCCAGCTAAAAGGTGCGCTTTGTTCATTTCTAATTTTTCCATCCCTTATAACCACTAATCTTTGAGCAATTTGTTCAATCTCACTCAATTTATGTGAAACGTAAAGAATCGCGATTCCTTGATTTTCTAAATTCTTAATTACTTTAAAAAGATTTTGACTTTCAGAGGCTGACAGAGCCGATGTCGGTTCATCTAAAATTAATAATTTTGGTTTACGTGAAAGCGCTCTAGCTAAAATCAATAATTGTTGTTCGGCAATACCAATTTCAAAGACATCTTTTTTTAATATATTTTTATTCCAATTTAAATCTAATGCTTTTGCTATGTCACTAGCTATATCTATTACTTCATTTGGAGAAATTGTTTTTTTAATATCTCCTGAAACTATTCTTTCAAATAGTAAATTCTCAGCAACTGTTAATCCCGGAATTACTCCTTCATCGATTCTTTGATGAACAGTTTCTATTCCAGAAGCTCTTGCAGTGACAGGTGAGTCAATGGTTACAAGTTGTCCATCGATAATTATTTGCCCGGTAAAGGATGAATAAACTCCTGACAAAATTTTTATCAACGTTGACTTGCCGGCTCCATTTGCACCTAATAGTGCAGTGGTTTGTCCTTTATTGATTGCAAGATCAACTCCAGTCAACACTTGGTTTGAACCAAATGACATTGAAATATCTCTTACTTCAACTGCCGTCGCCATCAACTCACCTATCCTTAGTTTCTAGTTAAATCTAGAACTTAACTGCTGGAATCCAATCTGCAGAACTTACCTCTGCAAGATTTAATTCTGGAAGTGCAGCACGTAGATCAACCATGTTCTTTACTGCATTATCCTTTAGGAATTGAGCAGTGATTAGTACACCTGGAAAATCAACGGACTTTGTTCCTAGTTGACCAGCAAGTTCAAGCGCCATATTTCTAACTACTGCTGCACCAATCGCATTTGGATCAGTACCTGCAGTTGCAGTCCATGGGCTTCCCTCTTTGGTCATAATTTCAATATCAGCATTTGAAATATCAATTCCATAAGCTCTAATTGAAGCTTGTAAATTGTTTTGTTCAATTGCAGAAACTGTACCCTTAGTCAATTCATCGTAAGGAGCAAAAATACCTACGACATCTGGATTTGCTTTTAGAGCAGCATCAACTAATTGTGCGTTGTCAGTTGCAACTGCGTTGGTAAATTTACCAACGAAGAATGATTGAGTCCAATTGTTGTCTGCAACAATTTTTTCCCAAACAACGTGACGACGATCCAGCGGTGCAATACCCAAGACGTTTACGTAACCAACTTTGGCATCTTTACCTAAGTCTGCAGCCATTTGATCCAACACAGCTTGTGCAAGTGATGCATCACTTTGTTGTGTTTGAACAGCATCTGGCGCGCAATCATTTACAACAACGTCATAAACAACTACTGGAATTCCTGCATCTGTTGCTTTTTTAATCAATGGACACATGGTGTCTTTTTGACCGTGGTCAACAATGATTCCTGCTACTCCAGAAGCAATAGCTGTTTCCATATCTGTTGCTTGTTTTGCGTTATCTGCTTGAGCATCGTAAATTTGAACTTCAAATCCGATTGCTTCAGCTTGTTGATTAGCACCGTTTGTCCATTGTTGGAAGTAATCTCCGGCGCCACTGTTTTGAACAATTGCAATTTTTACTGGGCCAGCATCAAATGGTGCAGGCTTAGTTGCAGTTGCTTCTTCAACAGTTCCTTCTTCAGCTGCTGGTGCAGAGGTATCGCTACCACTTTGTGCACATGCAGCAAGAAGTAAAGCAGCAACGACTGAAATACCAGCCAAAGCTTTGCTTTTATTTCTTACCATTCCTTCTCCTTCTTTTAACGAATAAATTTGTATTTATTCGTTTGTTTTCATTTCCGTTTAGCGCGGAAATGCAGCAGCCACTCCGCCGTCGACGGCAATGACCGAGCCTGTTGTTTTGGCGGAATCATCAGACAATAAGAAACTAGTCATGTTTGCTACATCTATTGATGAGACATGTGATTTTAAAATATTTCTTTTGGCATAAAAATCTTCTAATTCTTCAGGTTTTATGCCATGTGCCCTAGCTCTTTCTTCTCTGATTCCCCCTTCCCATAATTTGCTGTTATCAAAAATTGCATCTGGATTAATTGCATTTGATCTAATTTGTAGAGATCCACCTTCTATTGCAGCCATTCGCATTAGTTGAATCATTGCAGCTTTAGTGACTGAATAACCACCAAAACCAATTCCAGGTGAAAAAGCATTTTTACTAGCAATATAAACAAGTGAACCACCAGAATTTTGTTTTGCTAATGCCTTCATTGCATATTTAGTAAGTAAAAATGCGCTTGTTAAATTAACACTTATTCCTTTATTCCATTTTTCAATTGTTAGGTCTTGCAAATTATCTGTAACTGCAATTCCGGCACTAAAGACCACTCCATCTATCCCGCCAAAGTTTTTGATTGCCTCAGAAACAGTTTGTTTTACAACACTTTCATCTGATTGATCGCCTTGAATTATTTGAGGTTTTGATCCTTTTTGCTTCTGGATTTCATTTTCAACGACTGATAATCCATTTGAATCAAGATCTGCTAAAACTAAACTTGCTCCTTGTTTAGCAAGTTCTAAAGCAATTCCTCTACCAATTCCACTTCCAGCGCCAGTAACAATAAATACATGTCCAGCAAACTTTTTAGGTGCAGGTCTACTTGCTAATTTATAAAGCTCCATTGGCCAATAATCAAACCCAAAAATTTCTGAATCAGGCAATGCTTCTACATTTTCAAAAGAATCCTTTGCCATTGCGGCAGTTTTATGAGTATGAAAAGAAATATCGGCATACATTTTGCATTCAGATTTACTTAATCCAACTGTTAATGCGCCAATCCCTGGAGCAAGTAAAACTCTAGGGTTTGAATCATGCATTGAATAGCCTTTAGGTAACAGATTTTTATTAGTTTCAAAATATTTTTCATAGGTAGTTCTGTAATTATTTATCGAATCAGAAATAGATTTTTCATCTTTTCCATTTTCAATAACTGCAGACCACGGCTTAATTCTTAACATATGATCTGCACTGGAAACACCAGCTTTGACAATTTCTTTGATGTCTTTTCTATCGGAGGTTTCTTTTAATCGCGAATCTACAGAAATAATTTTTTTAGAATTTTTATTTAGTTTTCCTCTAATGACTAATAATAAGTTTTCATACTCTTCATC
>JBJOGR010000044.1:0-83935 GCA_046048135.1 Actinomycetota bacterium | reverse complement strand
TTTCTTTGATGTCTTTTCTATCGGAGGTTTCTTTTAATCGCGAATCTACAGAAATAATTTTTTTAGAATTTTTATTTAGTTTTCCTCTAATGACTAATAATAAGTTTTCATACTCTTCATCGGAATATGTTGTGTGATTGAAAACTGATTCTGGTCTTTTATTTAAACTAGATAAATAATTTTCAACTTTATTTATCACATCAATGTTCTTTTGTTTACATTCATCACTATCATCAGACCAGACAATGAGCCCATGATGAGCAAGAATTATTCCATCTGAATTTGCTAATTCTGATGCTTGTTTACTTAATTCAAAACCTGGTCGAATCCAATCGACGTAAGCAAAGTTTTCGCCTAAAGCTTCTTTAACCGCTTTTTTGCCATCCCGATGATTAGTCAAAGCACAGATTGCATCAGCATGAACATGATCTATGTGTTTAAAAGGTAAGTATGCATGCAACAAAGTTTCAATTGAAGGTCTTCTACTGTTTGGATCAACCAAAGCTTTTCCTACCAGGTCTGTCATTTCTTCATCACTTAATTTTTCAAATTTCTTTAAAGCAATTAATTCCTCTAGATAAAGAGCTGGGTAATCAACTGCTTCGGCGTTCATCATGTCAGCACCAGAGCCTTTAACCCATAAGACATTTTTAGTTCTATTTAGATGATCAACAATTTCACCTTTAGCAGAAGTGTTTCCGCCTCCATAAACAACAAAATCTTGATTGTTACCTAAGAATTTTGATCTTTCTACTAAGTCTTGTAGGGGTTTAGGAATTGTCACTTATTAATTCCTGCCATTTTTGATTCTGGTGTAATACCTTTATTTATTTCGTAAATACCTTTTTCTGTAACTAAAGCTGAAATTAACTCAGCCGGAGTTACGTCAAAAGCTGGATTCAAACCTTTTGATTTAAGGGGGGATATTCTTTGACCATTTAAACTTAATATTTCATTTTCATCTCTATATTCAATATGAATATCTTTTCCAGATTTTGTAGTTACATCCACTGTTGATTCTGGAGCAACCACCACAAATGGAATTCCTGCATACTTACAAGCAAGAGCAACAGCAAATGAACCAATTTTATTTGCTGTGTCACCATTTGCAGCAACTCGATCAGCGCCAATTAGTGCAACATCAACTTCACCGCGAGCAATGATACTTGTAGCAGCACCATCTGCAATTACAAAATGTTCGATATTTTCATGTGCTAATTCCCAAGCAGTTAATCTTCCACCTTGCAACAATGGTCTTGTTTCATCAGCAAAAACATGTTTTAAAATTCCTCTTGAGTTCATTTCTCGAATAACACCTAATGCAGTTCCCCAGGTCGTAGTGGCAAGTGATCCTGTATTGCAATGAGTCAAAGCTCTTATCGGTCTATTTTTTACTTTTGCTTCAATCCAGTCCGAACCAAATTTTCCCATTTGTCGATTGCCATCTTCATCTTCTTTGGCAATCAAGTTTGCTTGCTCTAAAACTTTTTCGACACCTTGGGCAATAAATGGAATAACTTTATCTACACCCCAAGCTAAATTTACGGCGGTTGGTCTTGCATCTCTAATTCTTAAAATCTCTTTATTTAATTTGTCTTCGTTCCACTTTTCAATTTGTCCTTGTCGCATTGCCACAACAACACCCCATGCTCCAGCTGCCCCAAGTGCTGGTGCTCCTCTTACAGATAACTTTTGAATGGCTTCAACTAATTGGTCAACGGTATTTATTTTTAAATTAATTTCTTCATGCGGCAGTTTAGTTTGGTCGATCAAAGTTAGACCATCGTTAACCCAAGAAATGGCTCTAATTTCTGCTATCAATTTCAATCCTTATTTGTTAGTCAATAGTTGTCCTACAACTATTGGGAATAGCCTCATAGATATCGTGTAAATTGTCAACTCCCTGAATAAAAGCGTTATCAAAAAGAAATGAAAATGGGGTATTTATGAGTAGCTCTCCAGAACAGTTTGGAGCACGGGCTAGCCTCACCCGTCGAATCAGCGACGACATTAGAAGACGTATTTTAAATAAAGAATGGCACCCTGGAGAAAAAATACATAGTGAATCTGAATTGGCGTCCACATATAAAGTCTCAAGAGTCACGGTTAGAACTGCTTTAAAAACTTTGGAATACCAAGGTCTAGTAGATATTCGTCATGGCTCAGGTACATATGTAAATGATTTTGGAAGAGCAATACCTACAGGACTTAATGAACTTAGATCCATGTCAGAAACAATCAGTGAACTTGGTTATAACCCAGGAATGGAATACAAAACTGCAATTATTAGACCTGCTAACAAACAAGAGATAGAAAAACTACAACTGGACAATCCTGATTCGGTTCTTTATTTAGAAAGAGCAGTTTTAGCTGATAATAAAGCCGTGGCGTACTCCTATGACACCATAAATATTGCCTCAGTGCCACCAGAAGTGGTGGAAGAAATGAAAATAGGAAGTGTTTTTTCTAGTCTTGACTCAATTAATCAACGGCCATTAAGAGCTTTAGCTGAAGTTCATGCAGTGATTGATAAAAATATCGGTTGGGGTGACCAACGTCCTACTAATGATTTATTTCTTTTGCTACAACAAATACACTACGCTGGGGATGGAGAGCCAATAATGTACTCTCGTACTTATTTTATGGAAGGAAGATTTCAATTTTTAATTTTAAGAACTCGTTAAGAATAGTTTTAGTAAGTGCTTTTTTATTTATACCAATAAGTTCTTTTGCTCATACAGAAGTTGTTAGTGTTGAGCCTGATGTAAGTCAAACTCTTACAGTACTACCAACTGAAGTTAAATTATCTTTTTCTGAACCAGTAATTAAAGATGGAACTTTTGCTTCAATTACATCTGAATCAGGAAGTGTTGAAGCAAGTATTCGAATCGAAGAGGCGAATCTATTTATTTCAATTCCTCAAGACTTAACTGGAACAAGTTTTTCAATTGCTTATAAAACTGTGGCAAGTGATGGCCATCCATTAGATGGTGAACTTGTGTATCAATTAGATATCGAACAAGGCCAAACTAATGAAGAAGAAGTTATTGAATCTCCCATGCCTGTGATTGCACCAAATCCTGAATCAACTTCAAATATTTCTTGGTTGCAATGGTTATCTTTGGGTGCAGCAATTGGGGTAGCAATTACTTTTTTCTTAAAAATGCGTAAAAAATAAGAGGCGCTTAAATTTAAGCGCCTCTTAAAATTATTTACTTAATTAGTGAGAATGACCGTGTCCGCCTGCGGCAGGAGCTGGTGCTTCTTCTTTTTTCTCCACAACTAAAACGTCTGTTGTTAGAAGCATTGCTGCAATTGAAGCAGCATTTTCCAAAGCAGATCTGGTAACTTTCACAGGATCAACAATTCCTGCTTTTAGTAGGTTTTCAAATTCACCAGTTGCTGCGTTATATCCTTCGCCAGTTTTCATTTCTGAAACTCTTGAAGTAACAACGTAGCCTTCAGCACCTGCATTTTGTGCAATCCAGCGAAGTGGTTCAACAGCAGACTTTCTAATTATTTCTACACCTGCCGCTTCATCGCCTTCTTTATTTAGTTTATTTTTTAAAACTGAAACCGCTTGAGTTAACGCAGATCCACCACCTGCCACAATTCCTTCTTCAATTGCAGCTCTAGTTGCAGATATTGCATCTTCAACTCTAAATTTTGTTTCTTTCAATTCAACTTCGGTAGCGCCTCCAACTTGGATTACTGCTACACCACCTGAAATTTTTGCAAGACGCTCTTGAAGTTTTTCTTTATCCCAGCTTGAATCTGTGCGATCCATTTCAGCTTTGATTTGAGCAACTCGAGCATCAACTGCTTTCTTATCACCAGCACCACCAATGATTGTGGTGTTGTCTTTTGTTGAAACAACTCTTTTTGCTTTACCAAGAACTTCTAAGCCAACTTGATCAAGTTTTAGTCCAACTTCTGGAGAAACAACTTGGCCAGCAGTCAAAATTGCTAAATCTTCTAGCATTGCTTTTCTTCTATCACCAAAAGCTGGAGCTTTAACTGCTACTGAATTAAAGGTTCCTTTAATTTTATTAACAATCATGGCACTTAAAGCATCGCCTTCAACATCTTCAGCAATTACAACAAGTGGTTTACCTGCTTGAACAACTTTTTCCATTAAAGGAAGTAGTTCATTAATTGAGGCAATCTTGTTTTGAACTAAAAGAACGTAAACATCTTCTAGAACTGTTTCCATTCTTTCTGCATCGGTTACAAAATATGGAGAGATGTAACCTTTATCAAATTGCATACCTTCTGTGTAATCAAGTGCAACATCCATGGTGGATGATTCTTCAACTGTGATTACGCCATCTCTGCCAACTTTGTCAAAAGCTTCAGCAATTAGTTCGCCAAGTTTTGAATCTTGAGCCGAAATTGTTGCAACTTGAGCAATTTCTGCTTTACCGTTAACTGGTTTTGCTAATCGGTGTAATTCTTCATTTACTGCTGCAACTGCGGCATCAATTCCTCTTTTGATTCCCATTGGATTTGCACCAGCTGCTACTTGTTTTAATCCTTCATGAACCATAGCTTGGGCTAAAACAGTTGCAGTTGTTGTTCCATCTCCAGCAATGTCATTTGTTTTAGTTGCTACTTCTTTAACTAGTTGCGCACCTAAGTTTTCAAATGCATCTTCTAGTTCAATTTCTTTTGCGATGGTGACACCATCATTAGTAATTGTTGGTGCACCCCATTTTTTACCTAGTACAACGTTTCGACCTTTTGGTCCAAGAGTTACACGAACTGTGTTTGCCAAAATGTCGACACCGTGTTCAAGTTTGTGTCTTGCATCTTGGTTGAAATCAAGAATTTTTGCCATTTTATTTTTTTCCTTCTATAAGTTTTTTATTTGCTCCGGAAAATTAATTCCGGAGCAAATTTGATAATTAAGGTTTCTTATTTTGAAACGACTGCGAGCACATCGCGTGCTGATAACAACAAATAGTCTTTGCCGTCATAGCTAACTTCGGTTCCGCCGTATTTAGAGAAAATAACGGTGTCTCCTACTTTGATATCCATAGGAACGCGCTTTTCGCCGTCTTCATCAAAACGACCTGGGCCAACTGCCAATACTTTTCCTTCTTGAGGTTTTTCTTTAGCAGTGTCAGGAATTACTAAGCCTGACGCAGTTTTGGTTTCAGCGTCTAGTACTTCAACGAGGATTCGATCCTCTAATGGTTTAATTTGGACCGCCACGGATCTGTTACCCCTTCATGGGATTGAGTTTTTGGATTTAACCTTTCGAAGGATTTCTCCCTAAAAAGGTCTTGGGTTATAACTTACCAATGCTTTAGCACTCCCTCAACTTGAGTGCCAGAGCCTTGGTGAAATTGGACTCAATAGGGCCAATCTGGCCTTAAAGCCTCATTTGTGGCAGTAGTCTAAAAAGTAACGCCCAGAAAGGCAGCAATGAAAAATCAAATTCAAACCCAAATCAAAGTTAGCTACACCAAGAGAGATCGCTTAAGTGTTTTCTTTCGATTAATTTATGCTCTTCCAGTTGCTGCATTCATCGCAATTATTGGCCAATTTTCACCTAACGCTTGGGGACCTGTGGTCTTGTTTTCTTTACCTATTGTTTTGTCTTTATTATTTACAGGAATTTATCCAAGTTACTTTCTAAACTTTAATAAAGATTTACTAGGACTTGGTACAAGATTTTTAGCTTATCTATATTTATTGACAGATAAATATCCGTCAATTGAATCAAGTCAAGTTGTTAAAATTACTTTTCCAGAAATTAATGGAGGAAAAAAGTTAAATAGATTCCTTCCATTAATTAAATGGCTTCTAGCACTACCTTTAGCAATTGTTGGATTCATTTATTTAGCAATTGCCATCGTATTAACTTTGGTTGCCTGGGTTTATACATTTATAACTGCACAATATCCAAAATGGGCTGGAGAATTTGTTTATAAAACATTTCAATACTGGAATAGAGTTTTAGGATATGCAGTTATTTTGGTAACTGATGAATATCCAAGCTTTAAACTTTAATTCTTTTGCACACTAATAGGTAATATTGGATCAACTTCAAAAGTAATTTTTGAAGGTTCAATCTGATTTTTGAATAATTGTGAACCTAAAGCTGCAACCATAGCTCCATTGTCTGTACATAAACCTGGGCGTGGAATTCTTACTTTGATATTTTCTTTTTCAGCCATACTTTGAGCCATAGTTCTTAGTCGAGAATTTGCAGCAACACCACCTCCAATGATTACTGTGTCAATACCTGTTTCTTTTGCCGCCATCAAAGTTTTCTTAACTAATACTTCAACAACTGCTTCTTGAAAAGATGCTGCAATGTCAGACACTGGCAAGATCTCACCTGTTCTTTGCCATGCTTCAACCCATCTTGCAACTGCTGTTTTTAATCCTGAAAATGAAAAATCAAATTTATGTTCAACTAAATCTTCTTTACTCATCAAACCTTTAGGAAATTCAATACTTAATGGATCCCCGCATTGACTTGCTTTATCAATCCAAGGACCTCCCGGAAACGGTAAACCCAAAACGCGAGCCACCTTGTCAAATGCTTCTCCTGCTGCATCATCCAAAGTTTTTCCTAAAGAATTGATTTTGAATGAAATATTGTCTACTTGTAATAAAGAGGAATGACCTCCACTTACTAAAAGTGCCAGACAAGGTTGAGGCAATTCTCCATTTTCTAAAGTATCTACTGCTACATGTGCTGCTAAATGATTTACTCCATAAATTGGTTTATTGATTGCCACAGCCAATGCTTTTGCTGCTGCAACTCCAACGACTAAAGCTCCTGCTAAACCAGGACCACTTGTTACAGCAATTGCATCAAGTTCATTTAATTTAACTCCTGCTTTTTGAACAACTCTTTTTAAAATTGGCACCATGGCTTCAACGTGAGCTCTTGATGCTACTTCTGGAACAACTCCTCCAAATCTTGCTTGTTCTTCAACAGAAGAAGCTAATACATCTGCCAGTAATTCTGAACCTCTCACAATTCCTATTCCAGTCTCATCACAAGAAGTTTCAATTCCTAAAATTAAAGGATTCATTTTTTTCTCAAATCTAATTGCATTATTACTGCATCTTTTCCATTTGGGTAATAGTTACTTCGTTTTGAAATGATTTCAAAATCTCTAGATTTGTATAACTTAATTGCATTTTCATTATCTGCTACTACTTCCAAGAAAACTCTGTTTGATTTCTTTTCTTTGACTTTCTCAATTAGGTTATCTAATAACTTTTTTCCATAACCCATATTTTGAAATTCTGGTTTTATGACCATTGTTTGAATATCAGCATCTGATCCATTAAATGCAAGTCCTGCAAATCCTACGATTTCTTTTTCATCGTCAATCAAAGCAATGTAATAGCGATTTGGAGCAGAAAGTTCTGACCAAAATGTTTCTAGAGACCAAGCTGTGGCATTAAATGCTGCTTGATCAATTTTGTGAGCTTTTGTAACATGCCACCAAGAAAAATCTGTAATAGATAAATTCATGATCTCTCAGCCAAAGTTAGTGCGTCAGGTTTTCTTAAATAAAGTGGAATTGGAGGAAGTAAAACTTGATTTGGTAATGCCACCACAGACCCATCTCCTGATGCCAAATCGGTAGAAAAACTATTTATCTCTTTGCCAATTTCTGATCTATTTAATGCTTCAATTGCAGCTTTTGCTAAATACAAAGGATTAAGGGGCTTTAGTAGAAGTTTTTCTCCTTTTACTACTACTTCATCTAATTTTGAAACTTTGGGAGTAGAAATTCTTTTTCCATTTGCATAATGCGTCCAATAAACTTCTTTTCTTCTGGCATCAGTGATCACTGTTATTTCTTTATTAGGATTATTTAAGTTAAATTCATAAGCAATAGCATCGTGGCTACACACTCCATAAACTGGAATGTTTAAGGCAAAACCAATTGTTTGAGCACTCACAATTCCTACGCGAAGTCCTGTAAATGGTCCAGGGCCAATACCGCAAACTACTGCACCAATCTCTGAGAAATTTAACTTTGAACTTTCTACTATTTCTCTAATTAATTCTGAAGCATATTCAGCATGTCTTAAAGCATCATCTTTAACAATTATCTTCTCATCTTTTGCAAACTGAATTAAACCAACAGCAATCCGATTTGTTGAAGTATCAATTGCTAAAACATTATTTGGCGCACTCATTTAAGTTTTCCTAAAATTTCATCAGTAGCATCGATTACAATTTCTCTTTCGTTTTCATTTTCAGTAGTTGTTATTATTACTTTAATTGGATTTTGTACTAAATCATTTACTAAATCTTTTCCCCATTCCACGACTAATATGGATTCGTCCAAATCACTTGTTAAATCAAGTTGAGAAATTTCGGCTAAAGTTGAAAGTCGATAAGCATCAACATGCACTAAATTTGCTTTATTATCTAATGATTTGTGTTCTCTTGCTATTACAAATGTCGGACTAGTTACTTCACCTTTTATATTCAAACTACTTGCCAAGCCTTGAGTAAAAGTTGTTTTGCCTGCACCTAATTGGCCATCTAACAAAACTACATAGCCAGCTTTTAGTAATTTGCCTAACTTGGCACCTAATTCTTTGGTTTCTTTATTTGATTTAGTTGTTATTTTAAAAACCATTTTAAATTTCGTTTAAATAAACTCTGGGAACTCTAGGACCTAATCTTGTGACAATTTCATAACCAATACTTAAAGATGCTTTTGCCCACTCCTCCACATCAGGTTCATTTCTTGAAACATCGCCAAAGAGGGTAACTTCATCCCCCATTTTTAAATCTAAATCTCCAATATCAATTACAAATTGATCCATACAAACTCTTCCTGCCACATTAAATTTTTTGCCTTTAGCAACTACAGGACCTTTGTTTCCAGCTATTCGAGGAATGCCATCTGCGTAACCAAGTGGAATTAAAGCAATTTTGGTATTTGTTTTTGTGACATATTCAGCACCGTAAGAAATACCATGGCCAGCAGGTACTTCTTTTACTAAAGCAACTTGAGCTTTTAAACTCATAGCAGGTCTTAATCCATATTCATTGGCACTTTTTAATTCTCCCCCGGGAGTAATTCCATAAACTGCAATTCCTGGTCTTACTAAATCAAAGTGGGCTTCTGGTGTTGTTAATGTTGCTGCACTATTGGCAGCATGTTTCATTAAATTCTTAAAACCTCTTGATTCTAAATATTTAAAACTGTCATCAAGAACTATTAATTGTCTTTTTATAGTTGGACTACTTGGAGCATCTGCTAATGAGAAATGCGTCCACACCGCAACAACTTCGATCAGCCCTGATGCTTTTGCTTCTTCTAATAATTTTGAAAGTTCGGCTAAATCATCTGGCATGACGCCATTTCTTCCTAACCCAGTGTCAACTTTTATGTGAACTTTTGCAGGCTTTCCTACTTTCTTAGAAGCACTAATAACTTCTGATGCAATTTCAATTGATGAAACAGAAACATCAATGTCAAGTGAAATGCAGTCTTGCCATTTATCATTTGGCGAACCTAGCCAAGTAAGAATTCTTCCTTTATCCCCTGAATTTCTTAGACTGATTGCTTCTTCTAAAAGTGCTGTACCAAGCCAAGTAGCACCACCTTGTCTGGCAGCTTTTGAAACTTCGATTAAGCCATGGCCATATGCATCTGCTTTTACTACTGCCATTACTTCAGAGTTTTTAGCAAATTCTTGCAAAACTTTTACATTGTCTCTAATTGCTGATAAATCAACATAGGCACTTCTTAAATTACTCATTCGTAATTTTTCCTATATAACTATTGTTTTTCGGCAATAACAAATGCTGTTGCCACATTTCCATCGTGGGATAAAGATAAATGCCAATGGGTAATTCCTTGACGTTGAGCTTCTTTTAAAACAGTTCCAGAAACTTCTAAATAAGGTTTTCCTCTATCTCCTAAAAGAATTTCGCAATCTTGCCAACTTAGTCCGGCTGGAGCCCCTAATGCTTTAGCAACTGCTTCTTTGGCCGCAAATCTTGCCGCTAATGAAACTGCATTTTCTCCCTTACCACCAGGCTGAGCTAATTCTTTGGGAGTAAATAATCTGGTTGATAAACCAGGTGTTCTAATTAATGATCCTTGAAATCTTGGAGTATCAACTACATCAACACCAATTCCAATAATCATTTTCTCAATCCTTTTATTCAACTGTTACTGATTTAGCCAGATTACGGGGTTGGTCAACGTCATGACCTTTGAGTGTGGCAAGTGCGCAAGAAAATACTTGTAATGGAACTGTGGCAACTAGCGGCTGCAAAAGTGAACTAGTTTTTGGAATTCTTACGATGTGATCTGCAAAATCAGTTATGGAGTCATCGCCTTCTTCAACAATCAAAATAGTTTTTGCACCTCTTGCTCTTACCTCTTGAATATTAGAAACTACTTTTTCATGTAATTCCTTTTCTTCTCTAATACTTGGCACAACTACTACTACGGGAATTCCTTCTTCTATTAATGCGATGGGTCCATGCTTTAATTCACCGGCTGCAAATCCTTCTGCGTGCATATAAGCAAGTTCCTTAAGTTTTAAAGCACCTTCCAAAGCAACTGGGTAGCCAACGTGTCTTCCAATAAATAACACACTTTGCGCATCCACATATTTTTTAGCAAGTTCATTAACTGCATCAGTGGTGTCAAGAACTGTATCGATTTGGTAGGAAATATCAGCAAGTTCTGTCATAACTTGTTTAATTTCTTCTGTTGGTTTATCAAGTCTTAATTCCGCAAAGTAAAGAGAGAGTAATTCAACGGCTACAACTTGGGTCAAAAATGCTTTAGTTGATGCAACTGCAATTTCTGGACCACCACGGGTATATAAAACTGCATCAGATTCTCTAGGAATAGTTGAACCTTGTGTATTGCATATTGCTAAAACTTTTGCTTTTTGAGATTTTGCATGTCTTATTGCCATCAAAGTATCCATAGTTTCACCACTTTGAGAAATAGCAACCACTAAAGTTCTTTCATTCAAGATGGGATCTCTGTATCTAAATTCACTTGCAAGTTCTACTTCACAAGGAATTCTTGTCCAACGTTCCATGGCATATTTTCCAATTAGTCCAGAATGATAGGCCGTTCCACATGCAACAAAAACAATTTTTTCAATATTGGCAATTTCTCCAATAGAAAGTTTCATTTCTTCCAATACTAATTTTCCATCTTGTGCAAGTCTTCCTACTAAAGTTTCAGCCACTGCTTTTGGTTGCTCAAAGATCTCTTTTAACATGAACAAATCAAAGCCACCTTTTTCAGCAGCTTTAGCGTCCCAATTAACTACATATTCTTTGGTTTGAGCAGGTTTTCCATCAAAGTCAGTAATTGTAATTTTGTTATGTCTTAGTTCTACAACTTGATCTTGGCCAAGTTCTATTGCATTTTTTGTATATGAGATAAATGCTGCAACATCTGATGCTAAAAAGTTTTCGCCATCACCCTTACCAACTACTAAAGGTGAATTTCGTCTGGCACCAACTACTACATCTGGCTGTTGAGCATGAACTGCCACTAAGGTAAATGCGCCTTTTAGTCTTCTTACAACTTTTCTCATACTTTCTGCTAGGTCGTTATTTGATTTTGGATATTCCACATTTAATAAATGTGCGACAACTTCGGTATCTGTATCGCTATTTAATTTCACACCATTTTTTTGTAATTCTTTTCGCAATTCTGAAAAGTTCTCAATAATTCCATTGTGGATAACGGCAATCTCATTTGATTCATCCACATGTGGATGAGCATTAGCATCATTTGGTATTCCATGAGTTGCCCAACGGGTATGCCCTATTGCAGTTGTTGAATCAGGTAGAGGATCTGTACCTAACAAAGTTTCTAGGTTTGTTAATTTACCTGCTTTTTTTCTAACATTTAACTTATTGTCATTTACTACAGCAACACCTGCTGAATCATAGCCACGATACTCAAGTCGTCTTAAGCCCTCAACCACAACATTGAGCGCTTGGTTATTTCCTACGTAACCGACAATTCCACACATTGTGTTTACAGCCTAGACGAACTGGATATACGGGTAATGTTTATGTCTGTGTTGATTCTTCTTCCACCCAGCGAAGGGAAAAACTCTGTTGAAAAGGGCAAATTAGTCAATTTGTCTAGTCTTTCTTTTGCTAAAGAATTAACCAGCACAAGAAAGAAAACGCTAGAAGCAATGGGTTCAAAAATTAGCAAACTTCCCACTGCCAAAGCAATTGAAGTTTATTCTGGAGTTTTATATCAAGCTCTAGATTTTAATTCTTTAGATGCTTTAAGCAAAAAAAGAGCAATTAAAAATATTGTAATTATTTCTGCATTATTTGGTGCAGTTAAATTAGAAGATAGAATTCCAAGTTATAAATTAGATATGGCAAAATCTTTACCAAAATTAGGTTCATTGAATACATTATGGAAAAAAGTTTTACCTGAAGCTTTAGAAAAAATTAAAACAGATTTAATTATTGATTGCAGATCTAGCACTTACCAAGGTGTATGGACTCCAGATTTGAATAAAACAGTTGGAATCAGAGTTTTTACAATTAAAAATGGAAAGAAATCAGTAGTCACTCATATGTCAAAAAAGACGAGAGGAGATGTAACTAAACTCTTAGTACAATCAACCAAGTCTCCTAAAACCCCTTTAGAGTTACAAAAGTTAATAAATAAGAAATTTAAGTGCGAACTAATAAAACCGACAAGTAAAACTAGTTGGTTCCTTGATGTGATTGCTTCTTAATAAGATAAATTATTCTCATGCCTGTTATCCATCCGACAAAAGAAAAACTAATTCAAACCTTTATTGATCTGTCCAAAACAAATAATTGGCATGAAATTACTTCTGACATGGTTTTAGAAACTTCTGGAATTACTAAAGGTTCTTTGTATCATCATTTTGAAGATTTTGGTGAACTTGTTGAAACTGTCAGAGTTAAAAGATTTAGCCAATGGGTGGATGAATCAATTATTACTTTGACCAATCATTTAAGTGCATCTAAATCCAGAGAAGATATTCTTAAAGTTTTAAGAGAATATGCAACACATAGTCATAGCGCCCAAAGAGCTCCTTTCAGATTAGAAAGAACAGAAACAATTTCTATTACTAGAAATAATCCAAGACTCGCCGCGCAATTAGCAGAATCCCAAGACAGATTAACTAATGCCCTAACTGATGTATTCAGAGAAGCACAAGAAAAAGGTTTTATTAAAAAAGAGTTAGATCCAAAAGTAATTTCAGTTTTTGTACAGGCCTACACAATTGGAATCGTAGTTGACGATATAAGCACCCAACCTATGGATAAAGACCGTTGGGTTGATTTAATCTATTCAATATTTGACAAAATACTTTTAGATTAACAAGTTTTTTTAACTACACCAGCTAACTCTTGCGCAATTTTTTCAGCTAAATCTTGAGTTTCTGCTTCAACCATAACTCGAATAAGTGATTCAGTACCGCTGGGGCGAAGTAAAACCCTTCCTTTTTGGTTTAAAGTAGTTTCAGCTTTATTAACTGCATCCTGTAGTTCTTGATTGCCAATTTTAGATTTATCAACATCTGAAACATTAATTAAAATCTGTGGATACTTTTTCACTATTTGAGAAATAGCAGAAAGGGGTTTCTTTTCTGTTGAAACCACATTCATTAATTGCAATGCAGTTAGCAAGCCATCTCCAGTTGTCGAATAATTTCTCATAATCACATGTCCTGATTGCTCTCCTCCAAGAATGAAATTATTTTCTTCCATAGCTTCTAAAACGTAACGATCTCCAACTTGAGTTTCAATAATTGATATAGATTCATTTTTCATTGCAAGTTTGAAACCTAAATTAGCCATCACGGTTGAAACAACTGTTTCAGAAGTCAATTGTTTAGTTTTCTTAAAATCTTTAGCCAAAAGTGCCAAAATATGATCGCCATCAATTATGTTTCCTGCTTCATCAACAGCTAAACAACGATCGGCATCACCATCGTGTGCAATTCCTAAATCTGCTTTTTCTTTTTTAACTATTTCAATTAATGAACTCATATGAGTTGATCCGCAATTGTCATTTATGTTTATGCCATTTGGGGCATTATGTATTGCAATAACCTCAGCTCCTGCACGTTGATACAAATCCGGAGCAACTTCACTTGCGGCCCCGTTAGCACAATCAACTACAACTTTTAAACCTTTTAATGCACCAGGTTCAACAGTTTCTAAAAGGTGAGATAAATAAGCTTCGTAAGCATCAGCCATTTCTTTTACTCGTCCAACTTCACTTCCAGTTGGATGAGGCACTTTTGTGTCTAGATTTTTTTCAATTTCATCTTCTATTTCATCAGGTAATTTTTTACCATCTTTGGAAAAGAATTTAACGCCGTTATCAGAAAACACATTATGTGAAGCAGATAAAACTACTCCTAAATCCGCTTTGTAGTACTGAGTTAAATAGGCAATTGCAGGTGTTGGCAAAACTCCAACTTTTAAAACATCAACTCCAACTGTTGCAAGTCCTGCAATTAATGCAGCTTCCAACATTTCTCCACTTGCACGCGGATCTCGTCCTACAACAGCACTTGCTCTACCTTTGCCATGTTGTTTTGCAATAACTAATGATGCTGATTTACCAAGTGAAAAAACTAATTCAGGAGTCAGATCTTTGTTTGCAGAACCACGCACACCATCGGTGCCGAATAATCGGCCCATAAATTTATCTCTTGCTGTATTGCGAGCGTTTACGTGCTTTTTTCAAACCAGCTTTTTTACGTTCAATTACTCTTGGATCACGAGTTAAGAATCCTGCTTTTTTCAAAATTGGTCTGTTTACTTCAACATCTACTGCATTTAAAGCTCTTGCAATTCCAAGTCTTAAAGCACCTGCTTGTCCACTTGATCCACCGCCCACAATTTCTGCGATTACGTCGTAAGCTCTTTCAATTCCTAGAATTTTAAATGGATCATTTACTAATTGTTGATGTAGTTTATTTGGAAAATAAGTTGCCAAGTCTTTACCATTAACTACAAACTTGCCATTTCCAGGAACAATTCTCACTCTGGCAATTGCTTCTTTTCTTCTACCAGTTCCAGCAGAAGGACCCTGCTTACCAGTCTTTAATGGTTTAAAAGATTTTTCTGATTCGCTAGTTACGTAAGTTAGTGACTCGGTCAAAATATTTTCCTTTAGTTAGCTATTTGTTTGATTTGCTTAATTTCATAAGGCTTTGGATTTTGTGCAGAATGTGGATGGTTTGCATCTGCATAAACTTTTAATTTCTTGATCATTTTATTTCCAAGTTTGTTGTGTGGAAGCATTCCCTTAACAGCCAATTGAATTGCTCTTTCAGGATTTTTCTCTAATAATTTGTCGTAACCAATTGCGGTAAGACCACCTGGAAAACCTGAGTATGAAAAAGCTTTCTTTTCAGTTTTCTTAGAACCTGAAAGTGAAACTTTGCCAGCATTCAAAACGATAACAAAATCACCTGTGTCAACATGGGGTGCAAAAGTTGGTTTGTGTTTTCCGCGAAGAATAGTTGCAGCAGCAGAAGCAATACGGCCAAGTGGAATATCCGTGGCATCAAGAATGTGCCATTGACGAGTCACTTCACTTGCCTTTGGGCTAAACGTGCGCATACTTTTCTACTCTTCTTTTCCTTGGGGTTTAGTTAACTTCCAAAAAAACACTTGAGGTTACAGATTACCCAATGGTCGATTTCAGCCTAAATTCGAGGGTCAAAGCCAAGATTTCCTCAAGAAATAAGGACTTTAAGCATCCCAATTTTTAGAAATTTTTTCTTTAAATTCATCCCGCAATTTAACACTTATTGGACCTGGGGCTTTCAATATGCGGTCATCTATTTTTGAAATTGGCTGAATGTCTCTAGTAGATGAAGTTAAAAATGCTTCATCAACTTCTTTCAATATCGACATAGGCATATCAACTTCTTCTACTTCAAACCATTGGCAAACTAAAGCTCTAGTAATTCCACCTAAACAACCACTGCTTAGAGGTGGAGTTAAAACTTTGCCCTCTTTAACAACAAAAATATTAGAACCAGTTCCTTCACATAATTGATTTTTAGTGTTGGGCATTATTGCTTCATGAGCACCTTTTGCTTTTGCCATAGCTAAGACTGCAGCATTTTGCGCATAGGAGGTTGTTTTAGAACCTGCCAACATACTTTTATCATTTCTAGGTTCATCAACTGTTACAACAAGAGCTGTTTCTGGCCAGTTTGCTTCAGGACTTACTGCGACAACAAGTGTGAAATTATCTTTAGTCCGATCACTTCCAAGTGGTCCAATGCCACTGGTATAGGTAATCCTCATTCTCATGGTGGAACCTAATTGTGGATTTGCAGCTATCACTTCATTAACTGCTTTTCGCAATAAATCATCTTTATCAAAATCGATTCCGATAGTTTTCAAAGAATAGGTAAGTCTTTGAATATGTCTAGTAAGTGCTACTGGATTTTTCTCAACGACTTTTAAAGTTTCAAATGCCCCATCACCAACTGTGAAGCCATGGTCAAAAACACTAACCTTTGCATTTTCACTATCAACTAATTGATCATTTAGCCATATTTGAGAAGTCATAGCCTTATTCTTCCAGAGTTCTTAATCTTCTAGTTAATTCGTACTGTGATTTATAAAGGGATGGATGAGGATAGGTAACCTCTTCTAAAATAAGAGCACTTGGAGATACCACGTTTAAATCAGTAACTTTTTTCCTTTTCTCCATTATTTCTTTTGGCCAATTAATATTTTTCTTCCCAGTTCCAACTTGTAAAATTGCACCCACTAAACCTCGAACCATTGAATAACAGAATGCATCAGCTATCACTTCAGCTGTTAAAAATTTACTTTTCCTAGTCCATTTAAATTTTATGAGATTTCTTATTGTGGTTGAACCTGTACGTGTTTTACAAAATGCATAAAAATCATTTAACCCAATTAACATTTGACTTGCTTTATTCATATCGTGTTCATCTAGATTTTTACGATAATCTAAAACAAATCTAGAATTAAAAACATCTAAACCTTCTTTAGAATCACAAACTGTATAGGAATATCTTCTAGTTAAAGCGCTATATCTGGCATCAAAATCAAGTGGCACAATGCTTGCTTTTCTAACTTGAATATCAACTGGTAATAATCTTCTAAATTTATACATTGGATCTTTAATGCTTTTCCAAGTGTTTTCTAAAACATCAAAATGTACTACTTGACCGCGAGCATGAACACCTTTATCTGTTCTGCCTGCTCCAATTGTTTTTATAGTTGAAACTCTTAAGAATTTTTTTAAAACTTTATTTAATTCACCCTGCACAGTGCGTTGTTGTGGTTGAGTGCCAAAACCTGAAAAATCTGTACCATCGTATGCAACATCTAAACGGATACGAATAAGCCCGCTGTTATGAGCAGCGGGCTTATTAATTTTCATTACCAAATTCTACTTAAAACTTTATTTAAGCTTCCTTTGATTCTTCTTTTTTCTCAGTTTTCTTTGCAGTTTTTGCTTTAGTTTCTGCAACTGGTGCTGCTTGATCTTTTGCAGCCTTCTTAGTTGCACCTTCTGCTTCGGCAACAACTTTTTCAGCCAAAGCTTCTACTAATTCAATTACTGCCATTGGCGCATTGTCACCTTTTCTTGGACCAAGTTTGGTGATTCTTAAATAACCACCATTTCTTTTTGCAAAGCTTGGACCAATTTCAGTAAACAATGAATGAACTACTGATTTGTTTCTTATTACAGCTAACACACGTCTTCTAGAAGCAAGGTCTCCTCTTTTTGCTTGAGAAATTAATTTCTCTGCAAACGGACGAAGTTTTCTAGCTTTTGCTTCTGTGGTTGTAATTTTGCCTTTTTCAAAAAGTGATGTTGCAAGATTTGCCAAGATCAATTTTTGATGTGCTGGTGAACCACCAAGACGCGTACCTTGGGTTGGTGCTGCCATTTTGTTCTCCTACTTTTATGCGTCGTTGGTTGGTTTTAAAACTTCTCGTCTTCAGCAAGATTTTCTTCATCGTTTTCTTCGATGTATCCTGCTGCTTTGGTTCTGTCATAACCAGCTGGTGAATCTTTAAGTTTCAAACCAAGCATTTGTAGTTTGGCATGAACTTCATCAATTGATTTTTGACCAAAGTTTCTTACATCCATCAAATCTGCTTCACTTCTGGTGATTAATTCACCAACAGTGTGCACGCCTTCGCGCTTTAGACAGTTGTAAGAACGAACTGTTAAATCAAGTTGTTCAATTGGCATGTTTAGTTGTTCTAATGCATAAGCATCAACTGGGCTTGGCCCAATTTCAATACCTTCTGCATTCACATTTAGTTCATGAGCTAAACCAAATAGTTCAACCAAAGTTCTTCCTGCTGAAGCCACAGCATATGAAGGTTTCATGGATGGTTTGGTTTCAACTTCGATAACTAAACGATCAAAGTCTGTTCTTTGTTCCACACGAGTTGCTTCTACTTTGTAAGTAACTTTGACAACTGGTGAATATAAAGAGTCAACTGGGATGCGACCAATTTCTGCACCACTGACTTTATTTTGCACTGCGGTCACGTATCCTCGACCACGTTCTACAACTAATTCCATTTCTAATTTACCCTTGGAATTTAGAGTTGCGATGTGATGTTTTGGATTGTGTACTTCAACACCTGCAGGTGCTGAAATATCTCCTGCAGTTACTTCTCCAGGACCTGATTTCTTTAAATGCATAACTGATGGTTCATCATTATCTGAAGAAACCACAATGTCTTTCACATTCAAAACTATTTCGGTTACATCTTCCACAACACCTTCAAGGTTTGTGAATTCATGTAATGCTCCTTCAATGCGGATGCTTGTAATTGCTGCACCTGGGATTGAAGAAAGAAGTGTTCTACGTAATGAATTTCCCAGCGTATAACCAAAACCTGGTTCTAGAGGCTCGAGAATGTATCTTGCGCGAGTATCTGAAATTGGTTCTTCAACCAGTATCGGACGTTGTGCTATTAACATATTTTTTTCTTACCTTTCAGGCGACCACTATTTGACGCCCTTGTCGGGGATATTGCTTTTTCTTACTTGGAGTACAACTCAACGATCAACTGTTCTTGGACAGCTGTGTCGATTTGTGATCTCACTGGCACTGCAGTAACAATTACGCGCATGTTGTGTGCGGACACATCAAGCCATGCTGGAATTGTTTTTTCACCAGATTCAGCTCTTGCCACCACAAATGGTGTCAATTCGCGTGACTCTGGGCGAACTTCGATGATGTCAGTAGTTTTTACTTGGTAAGAAGGAATATTTAATTTCTTACCATTTACCAAAATGTGACCGTGGCGAACAATTTGTCTGGCCATGTCACGACTCTTAGCAAAACCTGCGCGATAAATAACGTTGTCTAAACGATTTTCTAACATGACAAGAAGGTTTTCACCAGTCTTACCAGATCTACGTGAAGCTTCTTCGTAATAGTTACGGAATTGTTTTTCTAACACACCATAAATACGTGCAGCTTTTTGTTTTTCACGTTTTTGTAATGAGTATTCAGATTCTTTACCACGATTTCTACCGTGTTGTCCTGGTGGAAATGGACGAGATTCCATTGGACATTTTGGTGAATCACATTTAGAACCTTTTAAATATAGTTTTACTTTTTCTCTGCGGCATCTCTTGCAATCTGCCCCTGTGTAACGTGCCATAAGTTTTTCTTTTCTCCTTTAATTCTGTAACTAGACGCGACGACGTTTGCGGTGACGAACACCGTTAAATGGAACTGGGGTGACGTCTTGAATTAAACCAACTTCAAGACCAGAGGCTTGTAAAGATCTAATAGCTGTTTCTCTACCAGATCCAGGCCCTTTAACAAAAACATCGACTTTTTTAAGTCCATGTTCCATTGCTTTTTTTGCTGCATCTTCAGCCGCGAGTTGTGCAGCAAATGGAGTTGATTTTCTTGAACCTTTGAAACCAACATGTCCACTTGATGATGATGCAATTACTGCACCAGTCAAATCTGTAATTGAAACAATTGTGTTATTGAAAGTTGATTTGATGTGAGCTTGACCGTGAGCAACATTCTTTTTAGTTTTTTTACGAACTTTTTTTGCTGCTGCAGGTTTTGCTTTCTTTTCTTTTTCAGCCATTAATCAAATCCCTCTACTTCGTTGCAATCTTTTTGCCGGCAACGGTTTTGCGCGGACCTTTACGTGTGCGTGCATTGGTGTGAGTTCTTTGACCACGAACTGGCAAACCACGACGATGACGAATACCTTGATATGAACCAATTTCAACTTTACGTCTTATATCTGCAGAAACTTCACGACGAAGATCACCTTCGACTTTAAAGTTTTGATCTAAATAATCACGTAGTTTTACTAATTCAGGTTCACCTAAATCTTTTACTCTGGTATTTGGATTAACACCAGATGCTTTTAACATTTCGATGGAACGAGTTTTACCAATTCCATATATATATTGCAGTGCTACTTCCACGCGTTTGTCGTTTGGAAGATCAACTCCAGCTAAACGTGCCATAAGGGGCGGTTTTTCCTTTTCTTTTAATTTTTCAGAAGTCTCTTACGGTTATCGGTCTTACCCGCCCTGGGTAAGTCTCTAGCTTCTGAAATTACTAGAGGTTTCGTTCTCTATTTAAATCGGCAAGATTTAATTTGAGGTGACGGATAACCATAAATGGTTATCTACAAGTTGTAATTAGCCTTGACGTTGTTTGTGTCTTGGGTTTTCACAAATAACCATTACTTTTTTGTGTCGACGAATTACTTTGCACTTGTCGCAAATCTTCTTAACACTTGGTTGTACTTTCATACTTTCCTTTAGTAATAGTTGTTACTTGTAGCGGTAAACAATCCGACCGCGAGTTAAATCGTAAGGAGATAACTCCACGATTACGCGATCGTCAGGCAAAATTCTGATGTAGTGCATTCTCATTTTGCCGCTGATGTGAGCTAAAACCATATGGCCGTTGTCTAGTTGAACTTTAAACATCGCATTTGGCAGGGTCTCTGCAATGGTGCCTTCTAGTTCAATAGCCCCGTCTTTTGCCATACCTCTCTTAACTCTTAGTTTTTCTCAGCTTTTTGAATAACCGAATAAATAGTCTATGAAATGCACGATTTCACCATGACTTGCAGGGTCATTTCGTGAGAGAACTAATAGGAAGCTTTGTGAGTTTCAACCTCTTGAACCCAAGAAATAATCCCACCTTCTAAATGGGTTACTTCCAAGAATCCATTGTGTTTCAAATAATTCATCACTTCTGTGGAGCGATTTCCAGATCGGCAATAAAGCACCACTTGTTTATCTTTTGGAATTAACGAAATCCCGTCGTTTGCAAATATGTCATCCTTGTTTATATAAATTGAACCTTCAATTTCTACAAGATTTTTTTCCGGTTCTTCTCTAATATCTACTAATAAAAAATCTAATTCATTCTTATTTCTCTTATCTAACATTTGTTTTAACTCAATCGCTTTTATTCCTGGATCTTTTCTAGGTTTAACAGGTCCACAAAATTGCTCATAGTCAATTAGTGAAGTAATCGATGGATTTTTACCACAAATGACACAATCTGGATCTTTATCCACTTTTACTTTTCTAAAGTTGGCATCAAGAGCTGAGTAAGAAAGCACTTGTCCAATTAATACATCTCCCACTCCAGTAATTAATTGCAAAGCTTGAGTGACTTGTAAAGATGCAATCGTGGCGCACATGCTTGCTAAAACTCCACCTGATGCACAAGTTTGAACCATGTTTGTTGGAGGAGGTTCAGGATGCAAGCATCTATAACATGGTCCATGTTTTTTCCAAAACACACTTAATTGACCATCAAATCGATAAATACTTGCCCAAATATATGGTTTATCTAAAATTACACACACATCATTTAATAAATACCTTGTTGCAAAATTATCGCTTCCATCTATAACCAAGTCAAAATCTTTTACAATCTTTTCAGCATTTTTTGATGTAATCATTTCATTAAATACTGTTACTTTGACATTTGGATTTAATTCATTAATTTTTTCTTTTGCTTCTTGTGCTTTATCTTTTCCAATACTTTGGTTATTAAAAAGAATTTGGCGTTGAAGATTTGTTTCATCAACTACATCAAAGTCACATATTCCTAATTCTTTAACTCCTGATGCTGCTAAATAAAGAAGGATAGGTGAACCAAGACCACCTGCTCCAATTACTAATATTTTTGAATTAGAGATTCGTTTTTGATTTTCTAATCCAATTTCTGGAAGAAGAATATGACGCGAATAGCGCTTAATTTCTTCAATAGAAATTTCTTTTGAATTTATGACTAGTGGTTGAATCTTCACACTACTACCGTAGAGCATAAATGTTTTTTAAATCTTGCAAGACTTGTAAAAATGATTTGGCCCCGCTTTCACGGGGCCAAATGGGAAAGTCTCAAAGGATAATTTAAATTCCACTCGCACGTTAATTCTGACATTTTAAAAAAGACCTGTCAATCTTTTGTACGTCTTTTGACTTAATCCACAACCATGAGTTATTAACAAAAAATATTTAATTTTTTTAAGAAGGTTTTCAAAATGTAAATCTATTAAAACGCCGCTGTAGCTCAAAGGAAAGAGCATTTCCACTCGCAGGGAAAAAGTGTGGGTTCAAATCCCATCAACGGCTCACTCGGTGGGAGTGGTTTCTTAATCACTCCCATTGAATGAAAATAAAGTTATGCAAGACTACATTCATGTATTCACCAGTTATAGGAATTTCTTGTTACGTCGAACCTGCCAAGTGGGGCGCTTGGGATATCACTGCAGCAGTTTTACCTTTTGAATATGTTTCTTCAGTTACACAAAGTGGTGGTCGTGCCGTAATACTTCCACCTGATGAGCAAGGTTCTCATGTTTTAGAAAAATTAGATGGATTAATAATTGCAGGTGGTGCAGACATTGATGCAAGACTTTATAAGCAAAATCCACATGAGACTAGTGATAAACCAAGAATTGCAAGAGATGCGGGAGAAATAAGTTTATATAAAAAAGCTAAAGAAATTGATTTACCTTTTCTTGGAATTTGTCGAGGTTTACAAATTATGGCGGTTAGTGAAGGTGGAACTTTAATTCAACATTTACCAGATGTTACAAAATTAAATCATCGCCCAGCTCCTGCTCAATTTGTAAATCATGGTGCTCGATTTACTAAAGACTCGTTAATCTCAAAAATATTAAATTCCACTGAAACCATTGTTAATTCTTCTCATCATCAAGCAGTAGAAAATCCAGGAAACTTAACAATTACCGGCTGGGCAGAAGATGACACAATTGAAGTCTTAGAAGACACAAACAGAAAATTTTCTCTCGGAGTACAGTGGCATCCTGAAATGAGTGAAGATAAAAGATTATTTGAAGCTTTAGTTAAAGCTTGTAAAAAATGAAAATAAGTTCGAAAGTTCAAGAAGCATTAAATGACAAAAAAGCAATTGTGGCATTAGAATCAACAATTATTGCCCATGGATTACCTCGTCCTGATAATTTCAAAATCGCCCAAGAAATTGAACAAGTTGTTATCGAACAAGGAGCAGTTCCTGCAACCATTGCAATTTTAAATGGAGAAATATGTGTTGGTTTAGATGAAAACCAATTGACTCAAGTTGCAACGGATCCCAATATTTTAAAACTAGGTATTCGCGATATTGCTCATTGTGTAACCAGAAAACAATCTGGAGCAACAACTGTGGCAAGTACAGCTTGGATTGCACATTTAAGTGGAATCACAACCTTTGCAACAGGTGGATTAGGTGGAGTTCATAAAGGCTCAATAGAAACATTCGATGAATCAGGTGACATTACAGCCTTAGCTCAAATTCCAATTGTGGTTGTATCAAGTGGAATTAAATCTATTTTGGATGTATCGGCAACGTTAGAAAGATTGGAAACTTGGCATGTGCCAGTTTATGGTTGGAAAACCAATGATTTTCCAGGATTTTGGATTAAAGATTCAGGTTTTGATATCGGAGAAAAAGTAGACAAAGTTGAAGAGGTAGCAGAAATATTTAAATTTAGAAAAACAAATAACTTCTCAGAATCAGTACTAATTGCAAATCCTATTAATAAAGAAGATGAATTTGATCCGCAACTAGAACAAAAAATATTAGAAAAAGGAATGAAATTAGCTAAAGAGCAAAATATTTCAGGCAAAGCTGTGACTCCATTTCTTCTAGGTCTAATGCATTCTGAATCTCAAGGTCAATCATTAAAGGCAAATGTGGCCTTAGTTAAAAGTAATGCTCAACTTGCTGCGCAAATCGCAGTAGCTATCGCAAAATAATGACTGTAAAAATCATTTTCGTAGGAGATGTCATGCAAGACATCTTGATATCTCATAAAGATGAAATAGCTTTTGGTTCAGATACTCAAGCAAATATAAAAATGCAAGGTGGAGGATCTGCTACCAATACCGCAGTTTGGGCTTCAACTCAAAACTTAGAAGTTGGACTAGTGGCAAGAATTGGTAATGACAACACAGGAAAAATAATTTTAGAAGAACTTAATAGGCCTAATCTAAAATTAAATTTAGTTAAAACTAACAATGTCGCAAGTGGAAGCTGTGCCATTTTAATTGATGCCACAGGGGAAAGAACAATGTTTCCAGATCCTGGTGCAAATGTTTACTTATCAAGTGAAGATATCCCTAAAGATTGGTTTAGTCAGGCAGAAATAATTCATATTTCTGCCTACAGTTTATTGAGAAAAAAAACTAAAAAGGCAATTGGTGAAATAATTAAAGTTTCTAAAGAGCATGGATTAAAAACTTCTGTTGATGTTGCCTCAAGTCAGCCTTTAATTGATAATGATGGTTTTAATGCATTAAAAGATCTTGCTTTATGGGATTATCTATTTGCAAATAAAGATGAAGCTGAAGTTCTAGGTGACATATCAGAAATAAAATCTTTATGTAAAAATCTGATTTTGAAACAAGGAAGTAAAGAAAGTCTATGGATTTCTAATGAATTTGAAATAAAAGATATTCCTGAACCAGTAGAAGTTGTTGATTTAATTGGAGCAGGAGATGCTTTTGCAGCAGGATTTTTAGTAAGTGTTATCAACAAAGATGAACCACAAATTACTTTAAAAAAAGCAAACCAATTAGGTGCAAAATCTGTAAGAATTAGTGGAGCAAGACCGCTATAAATTTATAGCGGTGTTACATAAGCTCCTGTAATTCCACCATCAACTAAGAAATTTGATGCAGTAATAAATGATGAATCATCACTTGCTAAGAATGCAACAGCTGCTGCAATTTCGTGAGCTTCACCAAATCTGCCCATTGGGATGTGAACTAAACGACGTTGTGCTCTTTCTTTGTCTTTAGCAAACAATTCTTGCAAAAGTGGAGTATTGATTGGCCCCGGAGATAAAGCGTTAACTCGAACTCCTTCGCGAGCAAATTGCACACCAAGTTCTCTTGTCATTGCAAGCACTCCACCTTTAGATGCAGTGTAAGAAATTTGAGAAGTTGCAGCCGCCAAAGTGGCCACGAAAGAAGCGGTATTAATAATTGAACCCTTTTTAGCTTCTAACATGTAAGGCAATACTGCTTTGCAGCATAAATAAACTGAAGTCAAATTGACTAATTGAACTTTATCCCAAGCTTCAAGTTCGGTAATCAAAATTGAATCATCATCTGGTGGAGAAATGCCAGCATTGTTAAACGCAATATCAATTTTGCCAAACTTTTTGAAGACTTCAGCAAATAAATTATCAACACTTTGCTTATCTGTGACATTGCACTTTATGAATGTGCCATTAACTTCATTTGCCACACTTTGTCCATTTTTTTCATCCATGTCAGCAATAACTACATGAGCACCTTCAGATGCAAATCGAATTGCAGTTGCTCTACCGATACCTGAACCGCCACCAGTAATTGTGGCAACTCTTCCTTCTAGTCTTTTCAAGATATTTTCTCCTTATATCTCTGTATTTATAAATACGTTTTTTTCTTCGGTAAACGCGTTTAGTGCATCTGGACCTAATTCACGTCCCAAACCTGATTTTTTAAACCCACCAAATGGAGTCCAATATCTAACTGATGAATGAGAGTTAACAGAAAGGTTGCCACTTTCAATTCCACGGGCAACTCTTAAAGCTTTAGCACCATTGTTGGTCCAGATAGAACCACTTAATCCAAATTCGGAATCATTCGCCAAATTAATTGCATCTTCTTCGTCTTCAAATGTGACTACAGAAACAACTGGTCCAAAAATCTCTTCTTTTAGTGCTCGATGATTTCTATCTTGTATATGTAAAACAGTGGGAGGAAACCAAAAACCAGAACCAGATGGTGCACTTCCTCTAAAGGCAACCAATGATTCATCTACATATGAAGCAACTTTCTCCATGTGAGCTTTAGTAATAAGTGGTCCCATTTCAGTTGAAGCATCAAATGGATCTGCGCACTTAAAAGACTTAACTGCTTTTTCCAAAAGCGGCATAAATTTATCGAATGCACTTTTTTCAATCAATAATCTAGATCTGGCACAACAATCTTGTCCAGCATTATCAAATACAGATCCAGGAGCACTAGCTGCTGCTTTTTCTAAATCTGAATCAGCAAAAATAACGTTGGCAGATTTACCACCTAATTCCAGAGTTACTCTTTTAACATTTGGTGCACATTTAGCCATAATCTGTGTACCAATTTCTGTAGAACCTGTGAAAACTATTTTTCTAACTCTTGGATCTTGAACTAAAGTTTCTCCAACTATTTTTCCAGCACCTGTTACAACTTGGAAAACATTTTCAGGAAGTCCTGCTTCTAAACCCAATTCGGCTAACTTCATAGCAGTTAAAGGTGTAACTTCTGCAGGTTTTAATACAACTGTGCAACCTGCGGCAAGTGCCGGCGCAAATCCCCATCCGGCAATTGGCATTGGAAAATTCCAAGGAACAATAACTCCAACAACTCCAATTGGTTCTCTAAAAGTTACATCAACTCCACCAGGTACTGGAATTTGTCTTCCAAATAATCTTTCAGGAGCACCTGCGTAGTAATTCAAAACATTAACTACGTTATTTGCTTCCCATCTGGCATTACCAATTGTGTGACCTGCATTTTCAACTTCTAGTTTTGCTAAAACTTCAATATTTGCCTCAACTTTACTTGCAAAATTTCTTAGTAATTTAGCTCTATCAGCAGGTGAAACTTTTTTCCAAGATTCAAATGCTTTTTGCGATCTAGTAATTGCCTCAACTGTCTGAGATGCAGAAAGTGCTGGAACTTGAGTCAGCTTTTGCTCATTGATTGGAGAAATAACATCATGCAAAGTCGTCAATTTATTAACCCCTTAAATTCTTGATTAAATTACTTTATAACTACATTCTTTCGAAGCTTCTGAATCTCTCCCAATCAGTAATGCTTCTATCAAATGCTGCTATTTCAACTCTAGCCATATTTAAATAGTGGTCTTTAACTTCTTGACCAAATACTTTGGCAACAAAATCACTCTTTTCCCAAAGATCTGCAGCTTTTGTCAATGTGGAAGGAACTCTAACTGCATCTGAAACATAAGCATTTCCTTCAAATGCTGGTTCCAAAGTTAGTTTCTCTTCGATTCCTGCAATTCCTGCTGCAATCATGGCAGCTTCTGCTAGATATGGATTTACATCTCCACCTGGAACTCTGTTTTCAAAACGAAGTGAATGACCATGTCCTACTAAGCGAATAGAACAAGTTCTATTGTCTCTTCCCCACTTCATGGCAGTTGGTGCAAATGAACCTTCTACATAACGTTTATAGGAATTAATATTTGGAGCAAAAAATAGTGTCATTTCTCGCATATATTTAAGTTGTCCTGCAATAAAAGATTTTCCTAAAGCACTTAATCCTTGAGAATCTTTATCATCGGCCATAACAGGTTCATCATTTTCTCCACGCACAGATAAATGAATGTGACAGGAACTTCCTTCACGTTCATTAAACTTTGCCATGAAAGTTAAAGACATATTTTGTTCAGCTGCTATTTCTTTAGCACCTAATTTGTAGATCACATGATTATCTGCTGTGGTCAATGCATCTTTAAATCTAAAAGCAATTTCATGCTGACCAAAATTGCATTCACCTTTTGCAGATTCAACTTCTAGACCTGCACCATCCATTCCTAAACGAATTGCTCTTAGTAAACCTTCAACACGTGTAGTGCCAAGAAGTGAATAATCAACGTTGTATTGATTTCCAGGAATTAAATCCTTGTAGCCTTTATTCCATGCTTCTTCGTAAGTGTCTTTAAAAACTATAAATTCTAATTCTGTTCCTACGTAAGGAACAAGTTTGTGTTCTTTTAATCTGTTAATTTGTTTCTTTAAAATTTGTCTAGGGGATGCATAAACATCTGTGTGATCAGTTTTTAATAAATCAGCTAAAACCATGGCAGTACCTGGAAGCCAGGGAATGTAGCGAAGAGTGTCATAGTCAGGCGCCATCACCATGTCGCCATAACCTGAATCCCAAGAGCTCATTGCAAAACCAGAAACTGTATTCATATCAACATCAACTGCTAATAAATAATTACAACCTTCTGTTCCATGATTCATAGTGTCTTTTAAAAAGAAAGGTGCATGTATTCTTTTACCTTGCAAACGGCCTTGCATGTCAGTAATACCAACAATTACTGTGTCAATTTTTCCTGATTTTATGTCTGCTTCTAGTTGTGCAACTTTTAATGGAGCACTTGCTGATTGTTTGATATTTCCCGCCATAAGAACACACCCTCTTCGACTTCTTGTGGCCTAAACATTACTCCGTTACTAAGAGGTTTGAAAAGTGGTGCTTGTAAAAGAAATCCCTCACGGCTTGAGGTTTTTCAATGTGTGCCACATGGCCAATCCTAGGTAAAACTAAGACTTTTGAGTTTTCAAAATATTTATGGACAACATGTGCTGCTTTTGGGTGCACAAGTTTATCTTTAGCTCCATAAATAAATAGTGACTGTTGTTTTATATTTTTGGCCAATTGCCAGGGATTCGTTGAAGAAAAATCAAAATAAGTTTTTAATAGATTTCTCAAAGTGGATAGTGTTAATTCATTTATGTAGGTTTGACCTTGACGATCTTTCATTTCGTGCAATAAATCATCAAGCCAAATTTTTTCTCCATGAGTGATGTCATAAAAACATTGATTAATTGTGTTTTTTGCTCTTTCTTCCATGGAAAGTTCTTGATATTTTTCTAGTAACTTTTCGCCCACTCCAGGAATTGCTGAAAGAATTACTGGAGAAGCGCTTAATTTTAGAAAGAGATCAGGTAAAGCTGGAGAAATTAATGTTAATGATTTGGTTAATTCTGGAAACATAACCGCAAAATGCACAGCAACAGATCCGCCATGGGAATTACCAAATAAATGTACCTTTTGATTTCCAAATTGGTTAATTACAACTTCAGCCATACTTGAGGCAAAATCTTTAGGATGATAACTCTTATTAGTCATTGGAGTTGATAAACCAAAACCAGGAAAATCAGGAGCCAAAATATCAAATGAGGAATCAAAAGTATTTATTAAATGTTTCCAATTAAGTCCTGTGCCACCAAGTCCATGCAGCATCAATACTTTTTCAGAAGCACCTTCGTTTGCTCTTCTGACTCTGATTGATGAATTACTGGTCAAAACATTGGTTTCTAACATAATTATTCACTTTAGGTCAGCACAAGATAAGCCGCAAACCTAGAGGATGCAGGAGTGCTTGAATACTTATATTGTTGGAAGTACGAGAATTTAGGAGACAAAAGGTCCAAATGGAAGTACGAATTGGTGTTCAAGATAGCGCTAGAGAAGTAATTTTTGAAACAAAATCTTCAGCTGAAGAAATTACTAAAGAAATAGAAAATGCGGTAAAAAATAAAACTTTATTGTCATTAATTGATGACAAAGGAAGAAAAATTTTAATCCCGGGAGAACGTTTGACCTTTGTTGAAATTGGGGCTTCCGAACCACGTCGTGTAGGTTTTGCTGGCTAAATTAATGCAAGAACAGTTATTAAAAAATCCAGCTGGAGTGAAGGAAGAAAAATTAATAACTCAACGTTGCATGGTAGGTGCTTTAGTTTCAGAACCTGAATCTATTCATGCAGGAACTATCTTAATGATTCCAGGATTTAGTGGAAGTAAAGAAGATTTTGTAGCAATAATGCCAATTCTTTCTTCTCTTGGTTGGCATTGTTTTGCTATTGACCAGTTTGGTCAACCAGCAACTTATGGTTCTAAAGATGAAAAAGATTTCACAATTGATTTACTCAGTCAAGATGTAATTGATATTGCAAATAGTTTTTCTGAACCAATACATGTAATTGGTCATTCATTTGGTGGATTAGTAAGTCAAATTGCAGTAAGTAAATCTCCAAAATCTTTTGCAAGTATTACTTTGATGTGCAGTGGTCCAGGTTCTTTACCAAGAAATCGTTGGGGAGGATTGCCACGACTTGTTAAAGCAACTGAAAAATACAACATGGCAACTATTTGGTTTTTAAAAACACTTGCTGAAAAAATGGTTGGTTACCGAAAATTTTCTAGAAAAGTAAGAAAATGGCGAAGACAACGTTGGATCAATACTAATCCACTTTCGATTAAAACTATTGGAAATATGTTGATGCATATTGAACCAGTAAGTGAAAAATTAATAAAAACTTTAGAAAAACATAAAGTGCCAGTTTTAGTACTGTCTGGTGAAAAAGATGACATTTGGCCATTACCCGTGCAACAAGAAATGGCACGGAATTTAAATGGCCATTATGTAGAAATTTTTGGGGCAGGACATTCTCCTGCTAGAGAAATGCCAGAAAAAACTGCTATTGAAATAGATACTTTTCTTAAAACTATTTAGCTCTATAACCTTTAACTACAAAAACCATTCCTGTCATTAATAAAACAATTGCAGGAATTGTTTGCCAAGGCGGTACTTGCCCAATTAATAATGCAGCAATAATTGTTGAACCTGGCATCTCAAACAAAATTCCCATACTCACAACCGTTGCAGAAAGTGATCTTAAAGTGACATTAAACAAAGTATGCCCAAGAATTTGTGCAAGTAAAGTTAATAAAAATATATAAATCCAAGCTTGTCTTGAAAATCCCGTTAACTGAACTGATAAAAATAAACATATTAATAGAAGTGAAAATGCTGCAGCAGAATAAGCAATAAATGTGTATTGCGCTGTGGTTAGTTTTTCTCTGGCACTTTGTCCAACTGTTACATATAAAGCTGCAAAAATTGCTCCAAGTAAGGCAAGTAAATCTCCAATGACTGCATTTCTATTTAACGAAACATCTATTCCAGTTAAAAGAATTACACCAATTAAGGCAACAAAAATTCCAAACCAAACTTGTTTAGGAAAACTTTCTCCTTTTAATCTTGCAAATAACGCAGCCCATGCAGGTTGTGTTGCCACCATTGCAGTTGAGGCAGCAACAGTTGTAAATCTTAAAGAAGGTATCCAAACTGCAAAATGAATTCCTAATAAAAAGCCTGCAAGTAAAGATGCCCTAAAGGCTTTCTTATCAATATTGTTTCCAGATTTAAATGCAAAAGGTGCTGTTGCTATTGCTCCTATTAAGCATCGCCAGAATGCAATAGCAAGTGCAGGAGCAGCAGTAATAGTTATTAAGGGTCCAGAGGTGGATATGGCTAATATCGCGACAGCAAGAAATACAAAATCAAATGAATTTTTGCTTAATGTATTCGTAAATTTCATATAAGAGTAAAAGTCAATCACAACTAAGAAGTAGACTCGCGTTGTGACTGACCGTATATTTATTTCTCGCTTAACCGGCACAGCTGTATTTGATCCACAAGGAGATCAGCTGGGCAAAGTTCGCGATACCCTCGTTCACTTAAGACATAGCAACAATCCCCCAAGAATTATTGGACTTTTAGTTGAAGTACCACAAAGAAGAATTGTATTTTTACCAATTTCTAGAGTAAACGATTTTGAACCACGACAAATAATTTCAACTGGTGTAGTAAATATGCGCAGATTTGAGCAAAGAGAATCAGAATCTCGTGTTGTGGGACAACTTTTGGATCGAAAAATGAAAATGAAGAAAACTGGTGAAGAAGTTACTTTGCTAGACATTGCCATGGAACAATCAAGACCTGGTGCTGATTGGCACATAACAAAAATTTATTTAAAACGCGCTTCGACAAAATTTGGTCGACGTGGTGAAAAGTTCTTTGCAGATTGGAGTGAAGTTGAAGGTTTATCTTTGCAAGAATCAAATCAACCTGTTGATAACACTTTAATTTCCATAAATGATATGCGAGCTCCCGATGTTGCTACTTATATTGCAGATTTTGAATTAAATAAACAAGTTGATGTTTTATCTAAATTAGATGACGAAAGACTTGCAGATGTTTTAGAGGAAATGAGTGAAGAAACAAGAGTTTCAATTGTTGAAAAATTAGAAATAGAAAGAGCGGCAGACGTTATTGAAGAAATGGCACCAGATGATGCTGCAGATTTATTAAAAGAATTACCACCTCAAAAAGCTGAAGAATATTTAGAGTTGATGGAACCAGAAGAAGCAGATGATTTAAGAAGACTTTTAACTTATGGCGATTACACAGCTGGTGGAATGATGACAACAGAACCAATTGTTTTACCACCAGATGCAACTGTGGCTGAAGCCTTAGCAAATGTTAGAAATCCAGAATTACCTCCTTCACTAGCAAGTCAGGTTTATGTTGTAAGACCACCACTAGATACTCCAACTGGAAAATATCTTGGAGTGGCACACATGCAAAGACTTTTAAGAGAAGCTCCTGGAACTTTAGTTTCAAGTGTTATAGATACCGAATTAAAACCAGTTGAACCAAACACTTCACTTGCTTTAGTTACTAGATATTTTGCAACATACAACTTAGTGGCATTACCTGTTGTTGATTCTGAAAACCGTTTACTTGGAGCAGTAACTGTTGATGACGTGATTGATCACATGTTGCCTGATGATTGGCGCGATCAAGATGCAATTGAGGTAAATAGATGAGTAAAAAAATAAGATCATCTCGTCTTGATCAACCAAGAAGCAGAGGATTGCAATTTAAAAATCCTTATGATCCAGAAAGATTTGGATTATTAAGTGAAAGAGTTGCCCGAAAAATTGGTTCATGGCGATTTATTGCTTTAATGACAATTTTTATTATTGCCTGGATTTCATGGAACACAATAGGACCAGAAAATTATCGAGTAGATCCATGGCCATTCTTAGCTTTAACTTTGATGCTTTCTCTACAAGCTTCATATGCTGCTCCCCTAATTTTACTTGCACAAAATCGTCAAGCAGATAGAGATAGAGTTCAAATTGCTCAAGATAGAACACAATCTGCAAGGCTTCTAGCCGACTCTGAATTCTTGGCTCGCGAATTAGCGGATTTACGCATAGCCTTAAATGATGTAGCAACTCGCGACTACATAAAAAATGAGTTAAGAGAATTAATTGAAGAAATTCAATTCTCTAACGAGAAAAAAGAATCGGAATCAAATTAAAAAGTGTCTTTAACTAAAGAATCTGTAATGACCGCTCTTGCTAGTGTGCAAGATCCAGAAATCAGAAGACCTATTACAGAAATTGGTATGGTCAAAAATGTTTCTGTAACAGATTTAAATGTTCAAGTTGATATTTATCTAACTGTGGAAGGATGCCCTTTAAGGCAAGAAATCGTAAACCGGGTAACAAATGCTGTTAAAAAGATAGATGAAAATGCAAATGTAAAAGTTGATTTAGATGTAATGAATGATGATCAAAGAAAGAAATTAAGAGAGCAACTTAGAGGACCTGTAAAGGAAAATCCTTTTGCAAGTGAGAAAAATTTGACCAGAGTTTATGCAATTGCTTCTGGTAAAGGTGGTGTTGGCAAATCATCAATTACTGCGAATCTAGGAATTGCTTTTTCTAAATTAGGTTTATCTGTAGGAATTCTCGATGCCGATATTTATGGTCATTCAATTCCCAGAATTATGGGTGTAACAAATGCACCAACTGTTGTTGAAGGCATGATCATGCCACAACTTGCTCATGGCATCAGAGTGATTTCTATGTTGGCATTTAAACCAGGTGGTGTAACTCAACCTATTGCTTTTAGAGGACCAATGCTTCATAAAGCTGTTGAGCAATTTATGACAGATGTTTGGTGGGGAGATTTAGATGTATTACTTCTTGATTTACCACCTGGAACAGGTGATGTAGCTATTAGTGTTGCCCAACTAGTTCCTAAATCAGAAATTATTGTGATCACAACTCCTCAAATTGGTGCTGCAGAAGTCGCAGTTCGCTCTGGAACTTTAGCTAAACAAACTCATCAAAGAGTTATTGGTGTTATCGAAAACATGAGTGGAGTTATTTGTCCTAAGTGTGGAGAAATTATGGATTTATTCGGTAAAGGTGGCGGCGACAATGTTGCAAAAGCACTTACTAATGAATTAGGCACAGAAGTAAAAGTTTTAGGAAAAGTTCCTTTTGATGTAAAACTTAGAGAGGGAGCAGATGATGGTAAACCATTAATTTTGTCTGATCCTGAATCTTTAGCAAGTAAGGAAATAATGAATATTGCAAATTCTTTAGTTAAAAATCCAAAAGGTTTAGTAGGAAAGAATTTAGGGTTAATTACTAATTAACCTTCTTCCCTGCTTCCCAAAACTACACTAACTTCTCTTTCATTTCCTGAAGAATTTTTTACAGTCAAGATAATTGTGTCACCAGGATTATTTCTTCTAATTGCCACAATCAATTCTGTTGAATCACCCACAATTTCACCATTAATTTTTGTCACAACATCGCCAACCTTTAAATCAGTTTTTGATGCAGGGCCATCTGCAACGACTTCTGCAATTCGAGCCCCTGTTCCTTGGAAGGTTGAATCAATGCTGATACCTGCAATTGGTGTTGTGGATTTTCCAGTATTAATAATCTCAGTAATAATTCTTTGTGCTTGATTCATAGGAATTGCAAAACCTAAACCAATACTTCCACTTTGTCCGCCAAAACCCAAAGTTGCAATTGCTGAATTTACTCCAATTACTTCTGCTTGCCCATTTACTAACGGTCCACCTGAATTTCCAGGATTAATTGCAGCATCTGTTTGAATAGCTGAAATAAATGATTGATCATCTTGTCCACCAGCAGTTACTGGTCTATTTACTGCACTAACAATTCCTGAAGTAACAGTGCCACTTAAACCAAGAGGTGAACCAAATGCAACTGTTAAATCTCCAACATTCAAAGCATTTGAATCACCAATCTTTACCGGACTTAATCCAGTTGATTCAATTTTTAAAACTGCTAAATCATAAGAAGGATTTCTACCAATTAATCTTGCTTCAAATTCTGTTTTGTTTTCTAAATAAACTGTTAATTTTCCACCATTTAATGCAGGTGCAACAACGTGATTGTTGGTGATGATGTAACCATCTTGTCTATAAATAAATCCTGAACCTGTTCCTGTTCCTGAATTTCCTTCAGCCTTAATTGAAACCACACTTGATTTAACATTTTGCACAATTTGGGAAACTGTTTCATTGGCAGGAGTTATCGGAACATTTGTATTTACTACAGGTGTTTGGACTGTTTGAGTCGAAGTACTTGAAACTCCATTTGCTAAATCAGCAGCTACATATCCAACAGCGCCACCTGCGACACCACCGACTAACAAAGAAATAACTACGACAGCTGAAAGCGGAGTCCTTTTCTTTTTTCTTTCCCATGAAGGTTTAGTTGGCATTGTGGCAAATCCTGGTGTTGGTGAGCTAGTGGTTTCTTCCATTGTTACTTGGCTTTTTTCTTTCTGTAGCAAGTCTTACTTTTAGTTTAGGCCGTGACTTTAAATTTCGCACTTTAAATAAGGACTTACAAGGCAATTCTTGGTAAATTCCATCGTAATTTTTAGTAATCATTAAGATAGATTCAAAGACCCATAGAAGGTAGTCAAATGACAAGTTTTCCAAGCGTCGAAGATTGGAAATTCTCACAAGAATTTATTGAAGAAGATAGTTTTCAACTAAAGGCAAGAGAAAAATCTTCAGAGCTTGGCATTAAACCCATCGGTTCTGGAGTTGGCAGTTTATTAAAATTTTTAGCTTCCACAATTGATGCTTCCAACGTTGTTGAAATTGGAACTGGCACAGGACTGTCTGGACTCTGGCTTTTCAAAGGAATGAATTCTGCTGGTGTTTTAACTTCAATAGATAAAGATCCAGAAAGACAACGCATAAGTAAAGATATTTTTAGTAGTGCATCAATTTCCCCTAATAAAATTAGACTAATTGCTGGTAAAGCACTAGAAGTAATAACTCGTTTAACAGATAATGCTTACGATTTAGTTTTTATAAATGGTGACAAATTAGAATATGAAACACTTTTGGAAGAAGCAATGAGATTATTAAGACCGGGTGGAATTTTAATTTATAACAATGTTTTAAATGATGCCCAATTTCAAAATGATCCAGATAATTTAGCAATCATTAGAGTTCTAGAAAAAATCAAGAATGATGAAAGATTAGTTTCAGTAATGATTCCTAATGGAACAGGTGTAATTGCCTGTTCTTACCGACCTAATTAAATTACTTTAAAACTTCTAGTTGAACGTCTAATTCTTTAGCTTCGTCAACTGTCATTTCTACAACTAAACGACCGCCACCTTCTAGTGGAATACGAACTACAACACCTTTTCCTTCTTTAGTAACTTCCATAGGTCCATCACCAGTACGAGGTTTCATTGCGGCCATCTAAACACCTTTTTCATTTCAATTAAATATTGATAAATCTATTATCCCAGCATTACTTGCACTTTGTCTAAATGGACCCCTTTTGTGCAAAAGTGAGAGCAAATTTCTTCAATGAATGCTTAATTGCGATAACAAAAAACGGTTTAATAAAAAACCAACCTATTCGACCAATTATTGAAAAAGGTAATTCGATAGTTTCACTCCATATAAATTTAGTTTTATTTTCTGTAATTTTTTCAGCAATCATGGAACCTGTACCGCGTACTACTTTTCCTAAATGTTTCATGTCAACAAGTCTTGGTTCTTCCCATTTCGTAATAACCATTGGATCATTAAAACCTATTTTCCAAAAACCTGTCCAGGCAACAATTTCTCCTCCAAGACCTTGTCCATTATTTTTGGTTCGATAAACTTTTGTCCCAAACATCCACTCACCTTGGGTTTCCCAATTAACAAATGAATCAAAAACTTGTTTTTGAGTTGCATCAATATCAATACTTAAATTCAAATCAACTTTCACTATTTAGAAAGCCATTTCTTTAAAGACTCATACACATCGTTGATTTGAGATATCGAAACTTTCTCATCTGGATGATGAGCCAAATTAGGATCTCCTGGACCAAAATTAATAGCAGGAATTCCTGCGCTAGCAAAACGGGCAACATCTGTCCAACCAAATTTTGGGGCAATATTTTTACCTATACTTGCAACAAATTCTTTAATAACAGGATTTGCTAAACCAGTTGGCGCAGCATTTGCTGCATCTACTAATTGAAAATTAAAATCTTTAAATAAATTTTTCATATTTGTAGTTGCTTGATCTATCGTGGTATCCGGTGCAAAGCGATGATTAATGGACACACTTACCGAATCTGGAACTACATTTCCAGCAATACCGCCATTTATCTTTACAGCTTGTAGTCCTTCTCTAAATTTATAACCATCTATTTCTGGTTCTCTAGATTTATAGTTATTTAAAATTTCTAAAATTTTATTTGTTTTATGAATTGCATTATCTCCATTCCACCATCTTGCAGAATGCGATCTTTTACCACTGGCGCTTACTTCAAATCTTAAGGATCCTTGACATCCAACTTCCAAAATTCCATTCGTTGGTTCCATAAGAATTGCAAAGTCGCAATTCAATAAATCTTTTTGTTGCTTAGTAATTAACTCTAAGCCATTAAATTTTGTTTCAATTTCCTCAGATTCATAAAATAAATATGTAATATCAAATTTTGAACTAGTTATCTCTGAAGCCAATTTCAAGGCAACAGCAATACCTGATTTCATGTCTACAGAACCTAAACCAGTTACTTCTGAATTATTTATCTGTCCAGGAAAATTATTGTTTGCAGGAACAGTATCTATGTGGCCTGCTATTACAACTCTTTGCTTATTTCCAAAATTGGTTTGTGCGACTAGGGAATTATTAACTCTGGTTAATTTTAAATGACTACATTCACTTAATGCCGTTTCAATGGAATCTGCAATTGATTTTTCATCTTTTGAAACGCTAGAAATATTGACAAGATCAAGGGTCAGTTTGCCTAGTTCTTGATTTATATTCAACACATTCCTATTGTGCCAACAACCTAACCCTTATGTATCCATTAACCCCAATTACAAGATAGTTTTGACTCATGAGTTTTATTACAGAAGCCGCAAGTGGAATAGGAATAGCCACTGTTGATGGCAATAAAACACTTGATGTTTGGTTTCCTAATCCTTCATTGTCAATTTCACCAATTCAACTAAATGACAGTTCAAAATATGAAAGAAAAGATGCAATCAGAGGTTGCGAAATAAAAGTAGTGAAAACCTCTATTAAAGATTTATCTAAACCAGCTGTTGATGTTGCAGATGCTTATTTACGATTACATTTACTTTCGCATCGTTTAGTAAAACCTAGAACAATAAATCTAGAGGGAATTTTTTCTATTCTAAATAATGTTGCTTGGACAACAATTGGACCAGTTTTACCAGAAAAAGTTGAATCAGTAGGAGCTAATGCTAAAAAAGTTGGTACACATTTAACTGTCTTTTCGCTAGATAAATTTCCTAGGATGCTTGATTATGTAATTCCAAGTGGAGTAAGAGTTGCAGATGCAGATCGAGTTCGACTAGGCGCACATTTAGCAAGTGGTACAACTGTTATGCATGAAGGCTTTGTGAACTTTAATGCTGGCACATTAGGTAGTTCAATGGTCGAAGGAAGAATTTCTGCTGGAGTTGTTGTTGGAGATGGATCTGACATTGGTGGTGGTGCATCAATCATGGGCACACTTTCTGGCGGAGGCCAAGAAATTATTAGTGTTGGCGAAAAATGTTTAATTGGTGCAAATGCAGGACTTGGAATTAGTTTAGGAAACAATTGCATTATTGAAGCAGGTCTTTATTTGACTGCGGGTTCAAAAGTAATTCTTCCTGATGGAAAAATTGTTAAAGCAAGAGAATTATCTGGAGCAAATAATTTGCTGTTTCGTAGAAATTCTCAAACAGGAGCAATTGAAGCTTCAAATAAAACAGGTAATTGGACTGGACTAAATTCAGTCCTTCACAAAAATTAAATTTCGTTAATTAAATAACTTATATTTTCTGAATCAAACGCAAAATCTGTGGCTATTATTCTTTTCTGAGCGTATTTTAAAAATTCATCTTTTAATTGCATGGTTTTAGTCGATACTTTCTCACCTTGATGATTTTTTACTTTATTTATAGTTGCATCAGAAATTGTTCTTAAACTACTGGCCGATTGAAGATATTTTTCGATATCAGCTTGACTTCCCTGCTCTAAAAGATTTTGTAATTTAGCCAAATTTTCACTCAAATTTTCCACAACTTTAGATAATGATTTTCGATTTGGCCAAACGATTTCTGCAGTTCGCTCTGCAGGAGAAGTTGTCACTCTTGTTAGATCTCTAAAACTTCCTCCAGCTAATAATTGAGCTAATTGCGCAAACTCTGACTCCCCTACGCTTTTGGCATAAGCAGATGCAACAACATGGGCAAGATGTGAACTTAAAACTACAGATTCATCATGTTCAATGGGATCAACTGGAACCACAAATGCACCTAATTCATTAATGATTGAAACAATTGCTACTAAAGCTTGATTATTTGTATTAGCTGTAACACTTACTGCCCAAGGAGCATTTTTAAATATTTCAGGATTAGCGTTAATAAATCCTGCTTTGGTCGAACCTGCCATGGGATGAGTTCCGACATAGTTGAGATCTTTTGCTGCATCTTGCAAAGAAGCTTTAACTGAACAAATATCGGAAACAAAATTCTTGTATTTTTTAAGACTTAATTCTTTCAAGATTTCTTCACTGACACTTGTTGGCGCGGCAACAATTATTAAGTCAGAAATTAATGCATCATCTATTTTATTTAAAACTTCAAAACCAGATTTTTTTGCTGCTTCAGAAGAATTTAGATCAGGATCTAGGACACTGATTTCGTGGTTATTTTTTAAACCTTGAGCAATTGAACCACCGATTAGGCCTAAGCCAATTATGGAAATTTTCATAAGTAAAAAGTATTAACGGGGAACTTCAGTTGCAGCTTTAACTAAACGTCCTACCCATTCCTTCAAAACATCTGCTGTCACACTTCCTGGTGGCAAAGATTCACCTACACGCGCAGAACTAATTTCAGGATTCATTGGATAAGAGCCTAAAACTTTTACAGCCGCACCAATGCTACTTACATCCATGATTGCTGATTGCAATGTTGGCTCTCCAATATGTCCGCGAGCAGAAACTAGAAATGTGTATTCGCCAAGTCTGGTTTTCAAAGGCCTTGAACTAATTGCCGTTAAACCAATATCTCTTTTTGCAAAGCAATTCAAAATATCGGACAATAAACCATTTCTATCTGCAACCGGAGTAATTACCAAAGTGGTTTTGTCATGTCCCGTTGGTGAAGATAAATTTCGAGAAATTAAAGCCATTCTGGTTTTCCCACCAGCAAAATCTTCTAACCTTGTTTGTTTAACAAACAAACCAAAAGTGTCAGCACCTTTACTTGCAGCTATTGCTCCAAGACCTGCTTCTTTTCTTTCTGCCACAATTCGACAAGCATCCGCAGTTGATGCTGTGAATTCAACTTCTAATTTATTTAATTTAATAAACTCTTTACATTGCGCTGCAGCATGCGGATGAGTTAAAACTTTTTTTACATCAGCATTTTTTGTCGTAGAAGGTACAGCTAAAACAAAAGAAATTGGGACAACTATTTCTTCATTTATGAAACATTGAGCAGATCTAAAAATTAATTCATCAAGAGTGCTTAAAACATCACCTTCCACAGAATTTTCTAATGGAACTAATCCTGCATCAGCACTTCCTGATTCAACTGCAAAGACAACATCTGAAACTTCTTTTTCTGCAACTATTTCGCCATTCCATGGCACAGTCATCAAATCAATTGCTGCGTGAGTAAAAGTTCCTGGTGGTCCTAAGTAGACCAGTTTTTGATTACTCACAAGAATTATTTATTTCTTAGGTTTAGCTTTGATAACTTCAGGATCATTTGGAGTCATACCAAGTTTGGCAGCACCACCTGGAGAACCTAAATCTGTAAAGAATGCAGCATTTGAAGCTGAATAATCTTTGTAATTTTCTGGAACATCATCTTCGTAATAAATTGCTTCGACTGGGCACACAGGCTCACAGGCTCCGCAATCAACGCATTCATCTGGGTGGATGTAGAGCATGCGTTCGCCTTCATAAATGCAATCAACTGGGCACTCTTCAATACAAGATTTATCTTTCAAGTCAATGCATGGCTCGGCAATTACGTAGGTCACGCAAATACTCCTCTACTAAGTATGTAAGACAAAACTACTTCATCTCTACTATTTATATATAAAGAGTATCCGAAAGGAACAAAATTTCTACTATGGCCGCAATCGGCAGGTTAAGGATTTCGCCTTCCGATCTTGGGCGAAGGGTAAGTGTGCGCCATTTTGATGGATCGAATTTAACTGACACCTTAGGAATTCTTATTTCCTGGACCAATGACTGGCCTGAAGGATTAATCAAAGTTGAGAAAAAAGATAAGAGCATCCAAGAAATAATTTCGGGAAATATTTTTGCTGCCAAAGTGATAGAACCAGAAATTGGAGCCTTGGATCTTGAAAGGGATTCAGAAACTACTTGGGTTGCAAATGAAAAAGAATTTCTTAATGACTGGGCATTAAGATTTTCTGGAAATAAATCGGCTAGAGCAAATTCTTGTCTTCTTGATGGTAGGCCTGAAGAAAATATTGATGAAACTTTCAAAAAAATAATTGAGTGGTACAAAAAAAGAAATGCTGTTGCAATTATTCAAAGTCCAAAACCTGGAGCATTTGATCAAAGTTTATTGAGAAATAATTTCAACGAAATAGATGTAGCTTATTACATGATTGGACCTGCTGAAAAAAATAATGTTACAGACGTTATTTTAGAATCAGATTTAAGTGATAAATGGTTTCATGCAATTATCGCAAGAGATGAAGAAGTAAGTTCTCGAATCAGCAAAGAGTTACTGACAAGTGGTTCATTTGTAAGATTTGCATCAATTGAAAATGAAGACAAAAAAATAATTGCCACAGGAAGAATTTCTGCGTCTGATAAACAAGCAATGGTTACCACATTGTGGGTAGATGAAAAATATAGAAATCAAGGGTTTGCTAAAAAAATAATGAAAGCACTTTCTAATTCAGTAGCAGAAATTGGTCATGACCAAATAGTTCTGCAAGTACTTAAATCTAATTTGATAGCAGTAAAAATGTATGAATCCCTTGGTTACAAAATCCACCACGAATACGCCTATTACCGATACTTTAAGAACTAAGAGAATACTTCGCAATGCGCATGCTAAATGCAGAATTTCAACTACGCTTAAACTCATGAAACTCTATGACACTCGATTAAGGCAAGTTGTGGAAATTACACCTTTAACTAAAGGTGTTTTAAAAATATATGCTTGTGGGCCCACTGTTTATCGAGATGCTCATGTTGGAAATATGAGGACTTTTTTACTAACAGATTTAATTAAAAGACTTGCTCAATACCAAGGTCTAAATGTTGAACTTATTCAAAATATTACTGATGTCGGTCACATGGCAGATGATCAAGGATTAGGTGGAGTTGATGAAGGACAACTTGATACTGAAGATCGCTTAATTACTCAAGCAAGTAAGGAATCAAGTGATGCCCTTTCAATTGCACAAAAATATGAAAAAACTTTTCACGATGATTTAAAAAGTTTGAATATATTACCTGCCACAAAATATCCAAAAGCTAGTGAATCGATTGATTTAATGATTGATTTAATAAAAGTATTGATTGAGAAAAAACATGCTTACGTTGGTAAAGATGGAAGCGTATTTTTTGATGCTCGATCTTTTCCAAGTTATGGAGAAATAAGTGGAAATAAATTAGAAGATTTAAAACCAGGACATCGATTCGAAGGTAAAGAAGATCCTAATAAAAATTTTCATGCAGATTGGGCTTTATGGAAAATGGCTAAAGATTCACGAACTCAACTTACTTGGCAAACTCCTTGGGGTAGAGGTTTTCCTGGTTGGCACATTGAATGTTCTGCCATGAGTTTGAAATTTTTAGGGGAAAAAATAGATATTCATACAGGTGGAATTGATTTACGTTTTCCTCATCATGAAGATGAAAGAGCACAAAGCAATGCTGCAACTAATAAAGATGTTGTTAATCATTGGGTGCACGGTGAACATCTACTTTTTGAAGGTAGAAAAATGAGTAAATCTTCTGGAAACGTGCTACTGGTTAAAGACGTAATTGAGAAAGGGTTAGATCCTCTTTCAATTAGGTTATCTTTTTTGGAACACAGATATAGATCTCAAATGGATTTAACTTGGAATAGTTTAAAAGCAAGTGCTAAAGCGTTAAATAAATTACGAGAAAAAATGCAACAATGGGCAAAGGAACCTGGGGAAATCAATAATACTTATTTAAAGGAATTTGAAGATTATCTCAATGAAGATTTAGATACCAATAAAGCACTTCTAGTGCTAAAAAATTTAGAAAAAGATGATTCCATAACAGGTGGTTCAAAATATAAAACCATCCTAAAAATGGATGAAATCCTAGGCTTAGATTTAAATAAAGAACCTCAAAAAATTACTTTAGAAATTACTAAAGAAATTCAAGATTTGTTAGACAAAAGAGCTAAAGCACGTATAGAAAAAAATTGGAAATTAAGTGATGAATTAAGAAATGAATTAAATAAATTAGGATTTGAAGTTAAAGATACAGAAAAAGGTCAGGAATTAGCGGTTATTTCTGATTGAGGTGCAGGTTGTTCTACTCCCCCAATTGTTGGCGTAGGAGTTGCAATAGGTGCAACTTGACCTTCTTGTAAGCAGATTATGTGATCACTTGGTCGATAACTTGTTAAGAAATCTTCTTCTTTAACAATTGTATTATTTTTCCAAAATTGTCTTGTGACATTTATTTTAAAACCTGGTGCTGGATCTTGAGCTAAACAATTTGGATCATATGAAGTAACCGTATCTATATTGTTATTTAAGTTATATGGTTTTCCAAATTTGGCGGTAACTTTGTCAAACTCTTTTGTGCCATACATTGATATAGTAATTCCGTCTCTTTCTGGAATTGCTTTAATTAAAACATGATTTTTTGTATTGTTTTTAAATTTCAAATCTAATCTTGGCCAACTTACAGTTGCTTCTAAACCAGGTGTGTATCTAGAAATTAATACTGAGTGAGCCCTTTGTTCTATTCTTTCTAATCCTGCATAAAAAGCAGCTGACCAAGTTGCAGCAGTAATAATTGAAACACCACCACCTAAACCGTAATCAAATCTTCCACCTTCAGCTATATAAATTCCTTTAACGTATCCATTTGCAGAAGTTCTTTCTTTAATGGTTTCGTTCATGGAATAAATCTCTCCAGGTTTTAAAATTTTTCCGTCCATATAGCGAGCAGCTTGTCCGACATTAATTTCTCGATAAGGCATGTAGTCAAAAGCTTGTCTATATGTACTTAATTGCTCTTTAATCCCTAATGCCTCAAGGCTTTCTGTTGAAACAGCAGGTTTTATTACAGCGCTATCCAGATTGACTTGTCTATTATTTTTTTGCCTAAAAACAGAAGACATAGCTGCATCCAGCTGACCAGGAGTAAATTTGATTCCTTCTTGAGCAGGAATTAAAACAACTTTGTTACCAACAAAATCAAATCTTGCATCTGTTGCTTGAGCTTGCATATTCGGAATTTGACGAGTTATTTCATTAATTATTACTTTTTCATCGAATTTAGAAACTAATTTATTATTTTCCTCAACAAAATTTAGAGCTGAACCGATAACTTGAGGAGTAATTTCCACTACTCTTTTACCAAATTTCAAACTAATTGTGGCAGAGACTGCTAATTCTGCCAAATTTTCTATGGCAGTTAAAACATCTTCATCATTTACTTTTGGCAAAACATAAGCAATCGCCACCTCTGGTTTTCTGATTTCATGTAACCATGATTCCCTAATACTTTTTACTGTCTTTTCCCAATCAACTTGTTGACCACTTTTGGCTTGAGTTGTAATTATTTGACCCTCTTTAGTGGTAAGAGTGGCATTGACCGGTGCAAAAGTATTTTTTAATGCAACTGAATTCAAAGTATTTCTTAGTAAGAATTCATCAACTGTTATTTTCGGCATTATTTCTTGCGGGAAAAGACTTGATTTTAAAAATGTAAAAGGGTTTTTATTTATTGAATTAATTGTTTCTGGTAAATCAATTTCTAGACCAACTTGATTTGGCGTAATTGTGTAAATACCTTGTGGAGTTTGAACTTCAATCGGATCATTTAGTTTATCTTTTATTGCAAGGTTAATTTGTTCAAAAACTGTTGGGGGAAGTTTTCCACCCACAGGATAACCAAGCAATGTTGATTTTGGAGGAACCACAGATATAGACCATATAAACAAACTCAAAAAAACAACAAAGATAAAAGTTAAAATCAACTGACCAAGAAATTCACCAATTCTGTATTTCCAGTCTTTTTTGATTGGTTTTAGTAATTCAAGATTTGAAATTAATTCATTTAACTCTTGTTCAACAACAGGATTTATTGTTTGAGCTACAGAATTTGTCGCCGAAGTTTGTTTAGTTGTTGAAGTTTTTTTTGCACTACTACTTGTTGATTTAGTTGGGGCTTTGTGTTTAGGTGCTGCAGTTTTTGCCTTTTTTTCAGGTGGATTTTTCTTGCGCTCAACCAAGCTAAAACCCACCCCAATTAAAAAATTGATTAAAAATCTATAACTCCAATATTAGAGATGAGTCATTTTGAGCGTGAAAAGCATGGGAGCACTAGCACATTTTTAGCCAAGTCGATAATCTATTAATTCAAAGCACTTAAAAAGAAAGCAATTGGGACATGGCAAATACTGAAAACGAAGATGTAGCAGTGGAAAACGATGTAATCAAAGCTGCATCCGAATGGTCAGATGAACAACCTTCAAAGAAAAGTAACAATCGTAGTTGGCTTTCTCGTTCCATCGTTGTCTCAAGTTCAAGTGCCTCCAGACGAATTAATGAATTAGAACAACAAGTTAAACAATTAGCTAAAAGACCAAATGTTTTTGAACTAGATGATGCTGAAATCACAGCACTTGCTGGTGAAGATGCAGCAACACTAATTAGAGCTGCAAAATCTAAAGCGCAATCAGTTTTGGTTGAAGCTGAAAAACTTGCTCAAGGTATTAGAGAAACTTCTGCTGCACAATTGGCTGCAACTAAAGAAGAAAATGTAAAATTAATTGATGAAGCAAATAGAGAAGTTAACAATCTAAGAGCTGAAACTGAAAAATATGTTAAAGATTTAAGAAGCCGTGCTGAAAATGAATATGATGCTTCAGATAGAGAAGCAAAAAGAATTGTTTCAACTGCAACAAGTGAAGCAAACACAATTCTTGAAAATGCAAAAGCAGAAGAATTAAGAATTACAAGTGATGCTTCTAAAAGAGCAGAAGAATTACTATCCAGAACTCGTTCTGAGGCTCAAGCTGAAGCAAAGCGTTTAATTGATGAAGCTCAAGCTGAAAGAAAACGTGTTATTGAAAACGTAGAAACTCAAAGAGATGCTGCTGCCAAAGTTGCTTCAGAAGCTGCCAAAGTCAGAAGATCTCTTGCTTCTTCCTCAACACTTCTTCGCCAAGCACTAGATGACGCCTTAGCAGTAGCAACTGAACTTGAGCAAAAAACACAAGCAGTGGCTGACAAAACACAATCTGTTAAAGATTCAATCTAAATTATTTCTTAATAGGTAATGTTGACATTGCCGCCAAAATTATTACCGATCCAATCAAATAAATAATTGCCGTTAGATTATTAGTTAAAACTAAATCTCCTGCTGTTAAACGAACACTCATTAAAAGTGCAATAAAGAGCCAACCAAGAGAAAATGCAATCACATTAAATCTTGATTGGAAATTTTGCCTTATATATCTAATAGCAAAAATAAAAATCAATAGGTAAAGTGCAAATCCCCAAGGAATATTTATGAAAAATTTATATTTTGCAGCTTGTAAAAAACCACCGAACAAGGATACTAATACTCCAAGAAAAATTGAAGTAAATAGATTAATTACTTTATTTTGCATCTAGTCCACTAAACAAATCAGTTTCAAGCTCTCTTGAAGTTCTTTTTCCTTTAACCAATCTAAAGAATTCCACACCTAATGCTTCTGGTCCTATAATTTCTGCCATTTGAAAAAAAGGTCCAGTGTCTTGAACTTGAGTTGCATGAGCTTTGAGTGCTTCTAGTTTTTTATTAACTAAATCTTGACCATCAATTCTTGTTGTTACGTATTTATCTTCCAAAACAAAAGGTAATTCATCTGCAGAGTCAACTCCAAAAAACTTTGATCCTCCTGAACTTGCTAAAGCTTCAATACCTTTTTGCATTTGAGATTTTGGAATGGCTGTCCAATATATTTTTGCAACTTCCCAAGGGCTTCCAAGTTCGGGTTTATAACTTTCAATACTTGCTAATTCAATTGCGTAGTGAGTTATGCGATGAGCTTTTATATGATCTGGATGTCCATATCCGCCAAAATCATCGTAAGTTATTGCAACTTGTGGCTTTACCTCTCTAATAACTTTCACTAAATCATCGCTTGCAGTTTGTAAATCTGCTTGCCAAAAACAATCTTTTCTATTGTTTGGCTCTGTTCCAATCATTCCTGAATCTCTATATTTACCTGCAGTTCCTAAAAATCGATGATCTGAAATTCCTAATGCCTTCATGGCATTCTTCAATTCAGTTTGTCTATGTTTCCCTAATTTATCTTCTTTATTAGAAGCTAGATGCTCTAATTCTTTTACTAAAACTTCGCCTTCTTCTCCACTTGTACAAGTCACAAGAGTTACTTGAGCACCCATTTGTGCATACTTTGCCATTGTTATTCCGGTACCGATAGTTTCATCATCAGGATGAGCGTGCACTAGTAATAAGCGGTGACTCGACATAAGTAACAGATTACGCAACGAGCAGAATATATATGTGATGAGGTGGCCAAATTTTCCTAAACAATTTGCAGAAACTAAACGTTTCACTTTAGGTCGCATCAGGAATTTCTCTCTTTCCCCAGAAACAAACAAGGTATATTTCTTAAAAAATATTTCAAAAAATGATGCCCGACTAGCTATATTTTCACTTTCAATTGATACTGAAGAAATAACTTGCCTTGTTGATCCAAGTAAATTGAAAATTAAGAATGAGGATTTTTTACCGCAAGAAGAAAAAGCCAGAAGAGAAAGATTAAGAGAATCTGGTTCTGGTATTACAAATTTTTCACTAGATGATCTTGGTCAATCTCTATGCTTTCCCTTAAATGGTGAACTTTGGTTCTTGAATCTAATTGATCTAAAAATTACGCAACTAGATATTCCAGGACCAATCATTGATCCACGAATATCACCAGATGGAAAATTTATCGCAGGAGTTATTAATACAGGTTTATATATTTACTCAATAGAGGAAAAAGAAGGTAGATATTTAATTGAAAACAAAGAAGAAAATATAACCTTTGGACTTGTTGATTTTATAAGTGCTGAAGAGTTAAATCGTTACCGAGGTTTTTGGTGGAGCAAAGACTCGTCAAAACTTGTTGTTGAAAAAGTAGATGAAAATGATGTAGAACTAGTTAATTTGGCTGATCCAACAAATCCTAAAGATCCAGTAAGAACACATAGATATCCATTTGCTGGAACAAATAATCCAAATTGTGACTTTTTTGTGGTTGATTTGAAGGGTAATTTATCCAAATTGGAGTTTAATAAAAACGAATTTGAATACGTTACAGATGTCGATTTTAGTTTCGAAAATAAAGTAAATTTAACTCTTCTTTCCAGAGACCAAAAAAATATGGTTTTAAGAGAATTTGATTTAACTAGTAATAAAATAACTGATTTATGGTCAAAAACTCATCCTTTTTGGATAGAGGTTGAGCATGGTTCACCAAGAGTGTTCAAAGATCATTTAGTAGTTATTGATGGTGAAGATAAAAGACAGTTATTTATTGATGGATTAGCAGTAACTAGCAAGGAAATTGAAGTTAGAAGTATTTTAAATATCGATGATTCAGGAATTTTTCTGCAATTTAGTAAGCATCAAAATAGTTCCTCTTTACTTCATGTTGATTGGAAAGGCCAAGTTTCACATGTAGGAAATTCAGACGGGTTTGTAACAGGATCTAGAAAAGGTCATTTGACACTACTAATTGAACAAAATGAAAAAAGCTGGTATCGAAAAATCATAATCTCTGATGGCAAAAAAGATATAGAAATTAAGGAAGAGCAGGAAATAATTGAATTTAATCCACGAATTGAATTTTTTGATTTAGGTAAAGCCAATATTTCAGCAGCTTTAATACTTCCCACTTGGTATAAACATGATAAAAAGCTACCAGTAATTTTTGCTCCTTATGGCGGTCCGCATTTTGCAAATTGTTTAAAAAACGCTTCTTTATTTCTAACTGATCAATGGTTAGCAGACCAAGGCTATGCAGTTGTTGTAGCTGATAATCGTGGTACTCCTGGAAGAGGAAAAAACTGGGAGTTTGAAATCTTTGAAAATTGGAGTGAAAAAATTCTTCAAGATCAAATTACCGTTATGGATGAACTAAATAAAAAGTTTCCTAATGTTTTAGATTTAGGAAAAGTTGGAATCACTGGCTGGTCATTTGGTGGTTATTTTGCAGCCCTTGCTGTACTTGATGCTCCAGAAAGATTTCATGCAGCAATTGCTGGTGCACCTGTCACAGATATGCGTTGGTATGACACTGCATATTCAGAAAGATATTTAGGAAATCCAAATCTAGATACTAAAAAATATGATGATTTTTCATTAATTAATAAAGCAGAGAAATTAAGTAGACCACTTTTAATAATTCATGGCTTAGCTGATGACAATGTTTTAGCTACCCATTCCCTGAAGTTTTCGCAAGAACTTTTAACTCATGCAAAACTTCATGAATTTATGCCACTTTCTGGAGTAAGTCATATGACTCCTCAAGAAGTAATTACAGAGAACTTACTTAAAATTCAATTAGATTTCTTTAATAAATATTTGAATTAATTACCAGGAAAGTGACAAGCCACTTTTTGATTTGTACTAATTTGAATTAATTGAGGTTCGTTTGTTGCACAAATATCTTGTGCTTTCCAACATCTTGTTCTAAATCGACATCCAGAAGGTGGATTTATAGGTGAAGGCACATCTCCTGTTAATAGAATTCTTTGTTTTCTATTTTTAGGATTTGCTTCTGGAACTGCACTCATCAAGGCTTTTGTATAAGGGTGTTGCGGGTTTGAATAAAGATCTTTACTTGATGCTTCTTCAACTATTTTTCCTAAATACATAACAGCAACGCGATCTGAAACGTGTTTAACAACAGATAAATCGTGAGCAATAAATAAATATGAAAGACCAAGTTGTTTTTGCAGATCTTGTAATAAATTTAAAATTTGAGCTTGAATTGAAACATCAAGTGCTGAAACAGGTTCATCAGCAATAATTATTTTTGGCTCTAAAGCAAGTGCTCTAGCTATACCAATTCTTTGTCTTTGTCCCCCAGAAAATTCGTGAGGATAACGGTTATAGTGCTCAGGGTTTAATCCAACTAATTCAAGTAATTCTTGAACTTTCTTTTTTCTTCCCATAGGTGGATTTATTTTTTGCACTAACAAAGGCATTTCCACTATTCGACCAACAGTATGTCTTGGGTTTAAGGATGAGTAAGGATCTTGAAAAATCATTTGCACAGTTCTTCGCATTTGATTTAACTGTTCCCCTTTTGCAAAAGTTACATCTTGACCATTGAGTAAAACTTGTCCACTAGTTGCAGGAAGTAAATGAGTCATAACTCTTCCCAAAGTAGATTTGCCACATCCTGATTCGCCTACCACTCCCAAAGTTTGACCGGCTTCAATTTTTAAAGAAACTTCATCCACCGCATGAACAAAACCAACAGGTTTTGAAAAAAATCCTTTTTTACCAGAAGGAAATTTTTTAACTAAATTTTTAACTTCTAAAACTGTACTCATTTAAGCAACCGGCATTTCTTGATTATTCATTCTTTTTATATCTTCAGCACTTAAATGACAGGCACTGTAGTTATTTTCTATTTGGTGTAATTCTGGTTTTTCGGTTTCACATTTTGGACCAACCCATTTTTTAAATCCGCAACGAGGATTAAAAGAACAGCCTTTTGGAATATTTAATAAAGATGGCGGAGTTCCAGGAATTGTTTCTAATTTGGCGTGTACTTCAGTGTCTAAACTTCGTACAGCACTTAATAATCCTTTTGTATAAGGATGATTTGGTGATTCAAATATTGAATCTACATTTGCTATTTCTATAGCTCTTCCTGAATACATAACTAAAACTCGATTAACCATTTCTGCCACTACACCCAAATCATGAGTAATTAAAATAATGGCAGTATTGCTTTGCTTTTGAAGTTCTCTCATTAAATCTAAAATTTGTGCTTGAACTGTTACATCTAGTGCAGTCGTTGGCTCATCAGCTATTAAAACTTTAGGATCATTGATTAAAGCAATGGCAATAACAACTCTTTGTCTCATGCCTCCTGAAAATTCATGTGGGTAAGAATTTATTCTTTTTTCAACTTCAGGAATTCCAACTTTTTTCATTACATCTAATACTTTTTTGTTTACTTCCTCTTTAGAAGCTTTTGGATGATGAGTTAGGTATGCTTCCCCGATTTGATCTCCGACTGTGTAATAAGGATTTAGGGCTGATAGTGGATCTTGAAAAATCATCGCCACATCTTTACCTCTAATATTTCGAACTTCAGAATCTTTACTAGTCAAAATATTTGTTTTGTTTACTTCAATATTTCCACTAATTTCAACGTTTCCAGCATTAAGTAAACCCATAATGGCAGATGCTGTAACACTTTTTCCAGAACCAGATTCTCCTACAACAGCAAGAGTTTCACCAGTTGATAACGAAAAACTTAAATTATCAACTGCTCGTACAATTCCATCAGCAGTTTTAAAAGAAATATTTAAGTTCTCTACTTTTAAAATTTCACTCATGCTTCAAGTCTTACTCTAGGATCTAGCACTGCATATAAAATATCTACAATTGCATTTGCCACAACTACAATGAATGCTGTTATTAAAGTAATTCCTGCAATTACTGGAAGATCAGAATCTGAAACTGAATTAAAGGCAAGTCTTCCCATTCCAGGTAAACCAAATACTGATTCAGTAATAATTGCTCCACCTAATAAAACAGCAATATCTAAGCCAGCAATAGTCACAATTGGAGTAATTGCTCCTCTTAAAACATATTTAAATAAAACTCTTTTTCTAGATAAACCTTTAGAAATAGCTAAACGAACATAATCTTCACTCATCGTTTCGAGCATTCCATCTCTAGTTAAACGGGTATAAAGGGCTGCAGAAACTATTGCCACAGTTAACCAAGGTAAAAACATGGTTTGATACCAAGACACAGGATCATCAAAAATTGATACATAACTTGGGAAAGGAAATATTGGAAGCCAAATAATAAATATATAAATAAGTAGTAAACCTATAAAAAATGTTGGCATTGATAATCCAAAAATGGCAAAACCAGTACTAATACGATCTAATGCTTTTCCTTTTTTCACTGCAGAGATAACGCCTAAACTTATTCCCATTATTAGCCAAATAAATGCTGCACCTAAAGTTAATGAAATTGTTGCTGGCAAAGCATTTGCAATCATTGAGGTAACACATTGTCCGCGATAAAAGGAATAACCAAGACTTGGTGCAGGACAAGAAAAAGCTTGCGCACCTTCACCATAAGTTCTTCCAAAAAATATGCCCTTCATATAGGTGAAATATTGAGTAAGGATTGGTTGGTCATAACCTAAACGAATTCGGTTTGCTTCAATTTTTTCTGGAGTGCAATGTTGACCACAACTTAAAGATGCAGGATCTACGGGAAGAACACTAAATAGAAAGAAAGTAGTGATTGATACAACAAAAAGTAAAACAATCATGAAAGCTAAACGTCTGACAATAAAACGTGCCATGTTTAACCTTTCTTTAAAATTGGGAGCTTACAAATGACTTGTAAGCTCCCAAAATTTTTACTATTGAATTACGTAGAGAGAAGCGAAGTTATGTGAACCGTATGGGTACCACAAATAACCTCCGCCAATCTTTGATCCACGGAATTCTTGTGAACGACCAAACCAGCTTGGAACTGCCCAAACTTGGTCAAGTACATATTGATTTGCTTTCTTCCAGATTTCTGCTTGTGCAGCACGATCGGTTGTAGCTAATGCTTCATCCATCAATGCTTTATATGCAGGAAATGCTGGATCTTCTTGGTTTTGTGAAAGGTTAAATCCACCTTCACCAAAAAGTTCTGGCAAAACAGTTGAAGCATTCAACCAATCTGCAGCCCAACCAGCGCGACTTATGTCGCCTTGAAGCGCTGTATCCATCACAACTGAGTAGTACTTACCTGGCTCAATTGGATTTGATTTGATTACGATGCCTGCTTCTTTTATAGATTCAATCCACACTGCAGCATTTTTTGCCCATTGTGGTGTATCTGGATGATCAAAAACTAAACCTTCGCCAGTTGCTTTTGCATAAACATCTGGACATTCAGTTTTAGCTTTTTCTAATTCAGCAATCGCTGCTTCTGGATTTCCTGCATCTTGTAGACCTTCAGGAAGTGTGTTTGGCGCATAATCAGTTGCCAAGGTTGGGGAAATAAATCCGTCAGCCAAGTCACCTACATATTCGCCACCATTAGCAGTTCTTAATGCTTCACGATCAAGTGCTAAGAAGATTGCTTTTCTTACAGGCAAGCAAGGTAATTTCTTAACATTTAATGCGGTATAGATTGCATATGGATCTTGTTCGTTTACACGACGATCTGCAAATTGGTCATCACCGAAAATTGTTTGAAGATTTTCAGTTTGAATTCCATCAAGTGATACTGCGAATGCATCATCACCTGCAGATGCGATCAAACGTGAATCAATAACTGCTTGATCTTGAGCAAAGTTAACCACGATCTTGTCTGGATAAGCTTTACGCAATGGATCTGAGTCTGGATTCCAGTTTTCGTTACGAACCAATGTCATATTTTGAGCTTTTACATAAGACTCAATTTTGTATGGTCCATTTGAAACAACAGCGTCATCATATTTTTCACCAGTGTCTTTAGCTTTTGGTACTGGTGCAAATGCAAGCAAGGTCACTGTGTAGTTGAAGTCAGCAACAACTTTGTTCAACTTGAATGTGATTGTTTTGCCATCGCATGAAACTGCGTTGTCATACAAAGCTTGTTGTTCAGCTGTTGCTTTGTATGGGCCTGGATATTGGCTATTGCCTTCGGCATCTTTTGGAATATCCAAATATGAAATTGCATATGTTGGACCATCAACGATAATGTCGGTTGCAAATACACGGCTTGTTCCGTATGCAACATCTTGGCAAGTTACTTCGCTGCCATCTTCCCAAGTAAGACCATCACGAAGTGTGAAAGACCAGGTCTTTCCACCATCGGTAGTTGTACCGGTATCTGTTGCCATATCAGCTACAAGTTCTGCACCTGCTGGACCTTGTTCGTAAGCGTACGAAGTTAATGTACGGTTTACAAACCCTCCAAAGAATGCAAGATCTTGACCTGTGTAGTTACGTTGTGGATCAACGTGGTTGAACTGTTCTGCAATTGTCAAGAAGGTAATAGTTCCACCTTGACTTGCTTCACCAGTTCCACCAGCTGAAGTTCCACTTCCACCACCGCATGCTGATAACAGCAATGCGCTAGCTGCAACCACAACACCGAATTTGGTGCGTGAATTTAACTTCATTTGTTCTCCTTACTTGTTATGACTCTTTGTCATAACAGTTGTTAGAAAATTTTTTGATTTTCTAACCTCTGTTTAGCCTTGCAAGTACTAAACAGAAATCTTTATATTTTTTGCGCTCTTTCTCCTTTTGGATCAAGTGCATCTCTTAATCCATCACCAAAAAGATTAAATGCTAAAACAAGTAAAAATAATGCAGTTCCGGGAATAAATAAATATGTTGGATCAGATCTGAAATACCTCACAGAATCTGCCAACATTGCACCTAATGCAGGAGTTGGTGCAACAACACCTAATCCTAAAAATGAAAATGTTGCTTCAATTGCAATGTAGCCAGGAACTGTTAAAGAAGCATAAACAACTATTGGTGCCCAAAGATTTGGCAATATTTCTCTAAAGACCATATATGAAGTTTTGGCACCACTTGCTTGAGCTGCTGCGACAAATTCTCTTTCTCTTAAACTTAAAGCTTGTCCTCGCATAACGCGAGCAATATAAGTCCAACCAAATAAAGATAAAACTAAAATAATGTAGGCCATTCTCGAAACATTTCCTTCCGGAAGTCCTAGGCCAACTAAACGTGCAGGAATTACTGGAGCAAGAGCGATAATTAATAAAAGACTTGGAAACGCAAGAAGTAAATCAATAGTTCTGCCAATAACAGAGTCAACTATTCCTCTTTTATAACCTGCCCAAATTCCTAAAGTAACTCCAATTAATGTAGTAAAAAATGTTGAAAGCAATGCCACTATTAAAGAAATTCTTGCTCCATAAATTAGTCTTGCCAAAATATCTCGACCCGTTCCAGGTTCTACACCTAATGGATGCGCTCTACTAATCCCGCCAAAAGCAGAGTTTGGTAAACCAAATTCATTTAATGTTTCTTTATTTAAGGTGTAAGGATCTATATTGAGAAGTCCTGTAACAAATGGTGCAAAAAGTGCGAGAAGAATGATGAAACTTGAAAAAAATAAAGCAAAGATTGCAACTTTATCTTTTTTAAATCTAAGCCACGCCAATTGTGCAGGAGATCGTCCTTCAATTTGATTTACCTGTTCAATTGTCAACTCTTTAATCACTTCCCTTTTTTAAAAATCAATGTGCTCTAATCTAGTACTGCCCTGGCAATAGACAAAAGGATTAATGACTACTTATTACGTGATTTAGCGCGATTTCTCTCACCCTGGTTCAAAATCACTTTGCGGATGCGCACAGTCTCAGGGGTGACCTCCACACATTCGTCTTCTCGTAAAAATTCCAGGGATTGCTCAAGTGACATTGCCTTTGGTGGCACAAGATGAACTGTGTCATCTGAACCTGATGCTCTCATGTTTGTTAACTTCTTTTCTTTAGTGATATTTACATCCATGTCATCTGCTCGAGAATTTTCACCAATAATCATGCCTTCATAAACTTCAACTCCAGGACCTATAAACAGTGATCCTCTTTCTTGAATTGAAAAAGCTGCATAAGAAGTTGCACTACCTGCTCTGTCTGCAATTAAAGAACCTGTCGGTCTAGTTCTTACTTCTCCATGCCATGGTTCATATCTATCAAATACGTGATGCATCAAACCTGTTCCACGAGTTTCAGTTAAAAACTCTGTTCTAAAACCAATAAGACCTCTTGCAGGAACTAAATATTCCATTCTGACCCAACCACTTCCATGGTTTGTCATTTGTTCCATGCGACCTTTTCTTAAACCAAGTAATTGTGTTACCACACCAACAAAATCTTCAGGGACATCAATAGTTAATCTTTCAACTGGTTCATGAATTTTTCCATCAATAGTTTTTGTCACAACTTGAGGTTTACCAACAGTTAATTCAAAACCTTCTCTACGCATAATTTCAACTAAAATTGCTAACTGCAGTTCACCTCTTCCTTGAACTTCCCAAGTATCAGGTCTGTCGGTATCAAAAACTCTTAAAGAAACATTTCCAATAAGTTCTTGATCTAATCTATTTTTTAATAATCTGGCGGTCATTTTTGTACCAGATTTTCCAGCTAATGGAGAAGTATTTGTTCCAATAAACATAGAAATACTTGGTTCATCAACTTTAATTACGGGAAGCGCAATTGGATTTTCTGCATCAGCTAAAGTTTCCCCAATTGTAATTTCTTCAATTCCTGCAACTGCAATTAAATCTCCAGGTCCTGCTTCTTCAACTGGAACTCTTTCTAGAGCTTGAGTAATAAGTAATTCACTAATTTTTACTTTTTGGATATCTCCATTTGTTTTAATCCAAGAAACAGTTTGACCTTTTTTGATAATTCCATTTCTAACTCGACATAACGCAAGTCTTCCTAAATAGGCAGATGCATCAAGGTTTGTCACATGTGCTTGCAAGGGAGCATTTTCTTCAAATGTTGGGGCAGGAACTGTTTTTAAAATAGTTTCAAATAGCGGTTTTAGATTTTCTGAATCTGGCACACTTCCATCTTGAGGTCTATTTAAACTTGCTCTTCCTGCACGGGCTGATGCATAAACTATTGGAAAATCTAAAACGTGTGTCATTGAATCATCTGCTAGATCAATAAATAAGTCATATGTTTCATTTACTACAGCTTCAATTCGAGAATCTGATCTGTCAGTTTTATTGATAACTAAAATTACGGGCAATCTTTTTTGTAAAGCTTTTCGTAACACAAATCTAGTTTGTGGAAGTGGACCTTCACTTGCATCAACTAGTAAAACAACTCCGTCAACCATTTCAAGGCCTCGTTCAACTTCTCCACCAAAATCAGCGTGACCTGGAGTATCAACAATGTTGATGATTACTCCATTTGGTGCTAAATCTTTTTCCACATATTTAATGGCAGTGTTTTTTGCCAAAATGGTGATGCCTTTTTCTCTTTCTAAATCTGTTGAGTCCATGACTCTTTCGTTCACATCTTGGTTTTCTCTAAAGGCACCTGATTGCCATAACATGGCATCAACCAAAGTTGTTTTTCCATGATCAACGTGTGCGATGATTGCTAAATTTCTAATATCTTCTCTAGTTTTTATTGTCATTTATCCCTTTTAAACGTTGAATCGAAATTCAACTACGTCACCGTCTTGCATGACGTAATCTTTTCCTTCCATTCGAACTTTGCCTTTTGCTTTTGCTTCATTAAGTGAGCCTGCTTCAACTAAATCTTTAAATGAAACAATTTCAGCTTTAATAAATCCTTTTTGAAAATCTGTGTGAATTACACCTGCAGCTTCAGGGGCTGTGTCACCTTTATGAATAGTCCAAGCTCTTGCTTCTTTTGGACCAGCAGTCAAATAAGTCTGCAAACCTAAGGTGTCAAAGGCTACTCTAGCCAATCTGGCTAAACCTGATTCACTTTGACCAACAGATGCTAATAATTCTTTTGCTTCTTCTTCACTTAATTCGGCTAAATCTGTTTCTAATTTTGCGTTAACAAAAATAGCCTCAGCAGGCTCAACCAGTTTTCTTAAAGGTGCCTGTAAAGATTCATTTCCTAAACCGGATTCATCAACATTAAACACATAAAGAAATGGTTTAGCAGTTAATAAAAATAGTTCTTTTAATATTTTCAAATCTAATTTGGCAGCAAAAACAGTTTTTCCTTCATCCAGTGCAGTTCTGGCTTTTTTTGCTTCTTCCAAAAGCGCTGTTTTTTCTTTATTTCCTTTTGCTTCTTTTTCTAATCTTGGAAATGCTTTATCAATAGTTTGAATATCAGCAAGAATTAATTCAGTGTTAATTGTTTCAATATCATCTAGAGGAGAAACTTTTCCGTCTACGTGAACAACGTCTGGATCTTCAAAAACTCTAATAACCTGACAAATTGCATCAGTTTCTCTGATGTTTGCTAAAAATTTATTGCCCAGTCCTGCACCTTCAGATGCACCTTTGACGATGCCTGCAATATCAACAAAAGAAACTGTGGCAGGAAGTATTTCTTGGGATGAAAAAATTTGAGCTAAAGTTTTTAATCTTTCATCAGGAACTCCCACAACCCCAACATTTGGTTCAATTGTGGCAAATGGGTAATTAGCCGCTAAAACATTATTTTTAGTTAATGCATTAAACAATGTAGATTTACCAACATTTGGTAAACCAACAATTCCCACGGATAAAGCCATAGTTTCTATCCTATTGGCGAGTCCAAGATGCGATTGTCAGCCCATTAATACACACTTATATATATGCAAATAACAAGTTTAATTTTAGGAATTGTGATTGGTGTTGTCATCGCAACACCTTTTGCATGGTTTATTGGTAAACAAAGATCTGTTCTTTTACAAGGAAAAGTTCAATCCTTAGAAGAAAGAAACACCACTTTAGAACAAGCTAATCTTGCAGCCACTTCTTTAGATCAAATGCTTAAACCTGTACAAAAAGCACTTGATGAATTAAAAACAAAGTCTGAAGATGCAGATAGACGAAGAATTCAAGCAGAATCAATTTTAAAAACCGAAATGGAATTAATTAGAGAAAGAAATGAGTCATTAGAAACTGCCACCAGACAAATTGCTGCTGCAATGGGCAAAGGCCAAACCAGAGGCCAATATGGCGAAATGCAATTAGAACAATTACTAAAACATGCAGGTTTAATAGAAGGTACACATTTTTTAAGACAAGATTCAAGAGTTGCTGAAGATGGAATTGCTCGACCAGATATTTCCATCCTTTTAGCAGGTGGTGGCGAAGTTGTTATTGATGCAAAATTTCCGTGGGATGCATTTTTTGATGCAATGGGTTTTGAAGATCTAGCGCAAAGAAATTCTCTCCTTGATAAGCATTCTAAAGATTTATTGAAAAGAATTAATGAGTTATCAAATAAGCAATATCAATCAACTAGTAGTAAATCTCCTAACTTTGTGATTTTGTTTTTACCATTTGAATCCCTTTTAACTGCAGCTCTAGATTTTGATGGTTTACTTCTAGAAAAAGCTTTTGGAAAAAATGTAATTCCTGCAACTCCAACTACGATGCTGGGACTTTTAAGAACAATTGCATTTGGTTGGAATGAAAAAGATTTAAATAGTAATGCTGAAGAAATTAGAAATATGGGAGCAGAAATGCTCAAACGTTTAGCAAAATTAGTAGAACACATAGAAAATTTACGTTCTGGATTGAATAAAGCAGTTGATGGTTATAACAGTTTTGTTTCCTCATTTGATCGACAAGCTGTAAGTCAAGCAAAGAGACTTGCCCAAAAGGGTGTGCCCTCTAATAAACAATTACAGGCGCCTGATGAAATCTCCACAGGATTAACTAACTCTCGCTACAGCGGTGAGACTGGAAAATTAGAACTTGAAGGCCTGGAGGATTAATTCCATAGTTATTGGATACGGTAGTAGTCGTGGCTGAAGAAAATCGTAGAGAATTAGAACCTCGTTACTATCGCGCAGTTGGTGCAACTGGTCCACAAAGTGAAAATGCATATCCAGCACTTGCAAGAAGAAAAGAATCTGCCGCAGCAGATAAATTTGCGGATTCGCAAGAAATTGCAAAAAAAGTTGAAAACTTTTATAAAGGCACAGCAAGTAATCCAGTTTTAACAGAACAACTTCAACAAGAAGAAAGAGAAAGAATTTCTTTTTCTCAAAGAGTTTCTTGGCTACAACCACCACTGCCTGCAAAAACTGCAGTGCTTTTAATTTTGGTTGTGCCATTAGTAATTGGTCTATTAGATGTTTTATTAACTGGACGAATCGGCATTATTACAAGCCTTGCCTATTCGGTAACCCTTATTTATTTAGCTGCAACTATTGAATCGAAACATTATTGGGATCCAGTAATTTCTGGACCAATCGCCTATTTCCTAATTGTCTTAATTCTTGGTCAATTAACTCTAAGTTCGGCAGGAAGTTTTATGCTCAAGCAAGCAGCAATGCTTTTAACAACGTTAGCTTTTAATGCACCTTGGATGGTTGGTTCAACAATTTTGGCATTTTTTATTACTTATATAAGAATTAAAAGATTTAGTTCTTAAGAGCTGCTTTTAAGTCTTTTCTAATTTCTACCGGTAGCGCAAATTGAATATGTTCTTCAATAGTTTCAACTTCTTCAACATCGCCAAAACCATTTTCATCTAACCATTTCAATACGCCATTTACTAATTCTTCAGGTACAGATGCCCCACTTGTAAGTCCAACAGATTTAGCTCCATCAAACCATTCTTTATTTAATTCGTGAGCAAAATCAATTCGAAATGCTTTTTTAACTCCAGCTTCTAATGCCACATCTACTAATCGAACAGAGTTAGAAGAATTACTTGATCCAACCACAATCAAAACATCAACTTGTGGCGCAATATTTTTAACTGCTGCTTGTCGATTTTGAGTTGCATAACAAATGTCATCTGATGGTGGATCCATTAAAACTGGAAGTTTTTTCTTTAAAGCGTGAACTGTTTCTAAAGTTTCATCAACTGACAATGTGGTTTGAGATAGCCAAGCAACTTTTTCGTCTTCTTTTAAATTTAACTTTTCAACTTGATCAAGACCATCAACTAAAATCATATTTTCTGGCGCTTCGCCCATTGTGCCTTCAACTTCTTCATGGCCTTCATGTCCAATGAGCAAAATTTTGTAACCATCTTTAGCAAATCTTTTTGCTTCATTGTGAACTTTGGTAACCAGTGGACAAGTTGCATCTATGGTTTTTAAATTTCTTTGTTTTGCTTCTTCATGAACTGCAGGGGAAACTCCATGTGCACTAAATACCACTAATGAACCTTCTGGAACTTCAGTTAATTCATCAACAAAAATTACACCTTTTTTTTCTAAAGTCTCTACTACGTGTTTGTTATGAACAATTTGTTTTCTTACATAAACAGGAGCGCCATGAACTTGAAGCGCTTTTTCAACTGTTACTACAGCTCTATCTACCCCGGCGCAATAACCGCGAGGTGCTGCTAAAAGAACTTTGCCTGTTGAAGTCATATTAAATATCGTATGCGTTGGCGTTGAGGAAAGCATCTTGAGCATCTACGCTGTTTTCATGAAGTCAGGTCAAAGTCCCGAAGAAGCAATCCAAGTCAAAGATGCCTCAAGAGCATTGTCTGAAGTTATTTCCCAAATGCCTTCTGTCTGGATTGAAGGACAAATTACTTCTATAAAAATAAGACCTGGAAGTGATTGGGTATTTGTTGATTTAAGAGATGTTTCTGCAGAAGCCACATTAAATGTTGTTTTTAATCGATCGGTATTAGATGATGCTCCATCTGAAATTGAAAGTGGTCAAAGAGTTTTAGTTCATGGCAAACCAGAGTTTTGGATGAATCGTGGATCGTTGGTTTTTAGAGCAAGAAAAATCCAACCAGTTGGTTTAGGTGAATTAATGATTGCTCTTGAAAAACTCAAACAACAATTACAAAAGGAAGGTTTATTTGCTCCAGAAAAAAAGAAGCCGATTCCTTTTTTACCTAAAAAAATTGGTTTAATTTGTGGCAGAGCTAGTGCTGCCATGAAAGATGTAATGGAAAACACCATGCTTAGATGGCCAGGAATAAAGTTTGATGTTCATGAAGTTGCTGTGCAAGGTGTTAAGTCTTCTTCTGAAGTAAGAGCAGCTCTTGCACAATTAAATGCAGAAAATGAAGTTGATGTAATTGTTATTACTCGTGGCGGAGGCTCATTCGAAGATTTATTACCTTTCTCCGATGAAATGCTTTTGCGTGCAGTCGCTGCATCAAACATTCCTGTAATAAGTGCCATTGGACATGAACAAGATAATCCGCTCTTGGATTTTGTATCTGATTTAAGAGCATCAACACCAACAGATGCTGCATCAAAATTAGTTCCTGACTTAGAAGATGAAATTGAATTAATTGATGATTGGATTTTTAGAATGCGAGAAATTATTGCCAATAGAATTGAAAAAGAGCAAATTAGCCTAGAAAGATTGCTGGAAAAATCTGCTCTTGATTCTCCTAAAGAATTTATCCAATCTCATCGAGATGTAGTAATTGATTTGAAACAAAGTTTAAGAAACATTATTTCTACCAAGATCTATTCTGAACAAACTTGGTTTAAACCTCGACTGGCTCAACTTAGAACGCTTTCACCTTTGAGCACTCTGGCGAGAGGTTTTGCCATAGTGCAAAAACATGATGGCAAATTAGTTAGAAAAGCAAGTGAAGTAAAAACAGGAGAATTGTTACAAATTCGACTTGAAAAAGATTCCCTCCAAGCAGAAGTCAAAAAGTAAAAGAAATATAGTTAAGCCATGGCCAAAGACACAAACCTAAGTTACGAACAAGCAAGAACTGCATTAGAAGAAATTGTTACTCAACTTGAATCAGGAAACTTGGCTTTAGAAGAAACTTTAAAACTTTGGGAAAAAGGTGAGCAACTTGCTCTAATTTGTCAAAATATTTTAGATTCTGCTCAAGAACGTTTGGAAGCTTTAACCGAAGATGAAGAGGAAGAAGACTAACTAGGAATTCCTAGATTAGAAATAAAAGTATTTATTTCATCCCAATTTGTAGTTGTGTAAATTAACAGATTAACATTATTTTCAGTTATAAAAAGTAATTTGTCTTTTTCATTTTCTAAAACTGTATAAGTTTTATTATTTATTACTCTATTTTGCTCATTTTCTAATTCTAAAGTTGTATAAGTTCTAATTAATCTTTTTAATTCTGTTTTTGAAACAATTACACTAATAAATTCTTGACTTGGTGTTACAACTCCAACTCTCCAAACTTGTGAGTCTCCAACTGTTTCTAATCTTGCACTTGTGGCATTCCATTCTTTACTTAAACCAATAGGTCCATAAGTTGGTAAGTCTGTTCTTTCTTGCGCACCCAGTGCTACTCCTTGCCAATCAACAGGTCTTAAAACTACTTCAGAATCTTGTCGAGTAAACCAAACAAAAGTTGCAAGTGACCCAACTAACAATCCAGTAACTATTAGAGATAGGACCATGTCAGAAACTGACTGCAGTGTGCGAGATTTTTTCTGACTCATACTTCCTATTGTTCCCGAAGTTTCAATTTCTCGCTTCTTGTGCATAGGCGTAAGATGAAAGAAAGTTTTATTTCTGGAAGGAAAACTTGCTATGGCAGAGTTTCAATACACAGAGCTTCTGCCGTTAGGTGAAGATAAAACAACCTATAGAAAAATATCTGACTCAGGTTTCAAAATTGAAAAAATGGGTGACAAGGAATTTTTGGTTATTGAACCAGAAACAATTAAAAAACTTACCTTTGAAGCAATGCATGATTCTCAACATTATTTAAGAACAAATCATTTAAAACAATTAAGAAAAATTCTTGATGACAAAGAAGCAAGTAATAACGATAAATTCGTAGCCCTTGATTTATTAAAAAATGCCAATATTTCTGCAGGTGGAGTACTTCCAATGTGTCAAGACACGGGAACTGTAATCATCACCGGAAAAAGGGGATCAAACGTCATAACCAATTCACATGATGAAGAAATAATTTCTGAAGGTGTTTTTAATGCTTATCAACAATTAAATCTTCGTTATTCACAACTTGCTCCACTTTCAATGTGGGAAGAAAAAAATACTGGCACTAACTTACCGGCACAAATTGAAATTTATGCTGACACAAAACCAGGTCATGAATTGGAATATTCATTTATGTTTATGGCTAAAGGTGGAGGTTCTGCAAATAAATCTTTAATGTATCAAGAAACAAAAGCATTACTTAATCCTGAAAAGTTAGATGAGTTCTTAGAAGAAAAATTAAGACTTTTAGGAACAGCAGCTTGTCCTCCTTATCATTTAGCAATTGTTATCGGTGGCACTAGTGCTGAATACTCATTAAAGGTTGCAAAACTTGCTACCACTAGAGCACTTGATTCATTACCAACAAAAGGTTCAATGCTTGGTCATGGATTTAGAGATTTAGAAATGGAAGAACATGTTTTAAAGATGAGTCAAACTTTTGGCATCGGTGCACAATTTGGTGGAAAATATTTTTGTCATGATGTAAGAGTAATAAGACTTCCCCGCCATGGAGCTTCTCTTCCAGTTTCCATTGCAGTTTCTTGTGCTGCAGATAGACAAATATTGGCAAAGATAAATAAAGATGGTGTATTTCTTGAACAATTAGAAACAGATCCTGCCCAATTCTTACCGGAAACAACTGATGAACATTTAAATGATGATGTGACAAAAATTGATTTAAATCAACCTATGAAAGAAGTATTGGCAACTTTGTCAAAACTTTCTGTTAAATCAAGAGTTTCTTTATCTGGATCAATGATTGTGGCAAGAGATTTAGCTCATGCCAAAATAAATCAAATGCTTGATGAAGGCAAACCAATGCCTGAATATATGAAAAATCATGCTGTTTATTACGCAGGTCCTGCTAAAACTCCTCAAGGAATGGCATCTGGTTCTTTTGGTCCAACTACTGCAGGTCGTATGGATTCTTATGTTGATCGTTTTCAAAAAAATGGTGGTTCAATGATTATGTTGGCTAAAGGAAATAGAAGCCAAATTGTGACAAATGCTTGTAAAAATAATGGTGGCTTTTATTTAGGTTCAATTGGTGGACCTGCAGCATTACTTGCTCAAGAATGCATTAAGAAAGTTGAAGTTCTAGATTTTGAAGAATTAGGTATGGAAGCAGTTTGGAAAATAGACATTGTTGATTTTCCAGCCTTTGTGGTGGTTGATGATAAAGGAAATAATTTCTTTGACACAACTACAAAAAGTTTAGGTAAAACGATTCCTGTGGGACCAGATTCTGGTTGAAATTAAACTGGAAAATCTTCTAATAAATCTGTAACTAAAGCTGCAATTGGAGAACGCTCAGAACGAGTTAAAGTAACGTGGGCAAATAAAGGATGACCTTTTAGTTTTTCAACCACAGCAACTACTCCATCATGTCTTCCTACTCTTAAATTATCTCTTTGGGCAACATCATGAGTTAATACAACTTTTGAACCTTTTCCAATTCTTGAAAGTACAGTTAATAAAACATTTCTTTCTAAACTTTGAGCCTCATCTACTATTACAAATGAATCATGTAAAGATCTACCACGAATATGAGTTAATGGTAAAACTTCAATAAGATCGCGAGCAACAATTTCTTGAATCACTTCAGGACTTGCAATTGCACCAAGTGTGTCAAAAACTGCTTGAGCCCAAGGACTCATTTTTTCACCTTCAGTACCTGGTAAATAACCTAAATCTTGTCCACCGACTGCATATAAAGGTCTAAAAACCATAACTTTTCGATGATTTCTTCTTTCTAAAACATGTTCTAACCCAGCACAAATTGCTAAAGCACTTTTACCAGTTCCTGCTCTTCCACCTAAGGAAACAATTCCAACTTCGTCATCAAGTAATAAATCTAGAGCCAATCTTTGCTCTGCACTTCTGCCATGAATTCCAAATGCATCAATATCGCCTCTTACTAATTTAATTCTTTTATCTGTGGTAACTCTTCCTAAAGCACTTCCTTTATTTGAAGTAAGAATTAAGCCTGTATGACATGGAAGTTGTCTTGCAGAATCATGGTCAATAAAGCCATTTGAATATAAATCATTAACTTCACTTTCACTTAATTCAACATCTGAAATTCCAGTCCATCCAGAGGAAGCAACAAATTCTGCACGATATTCTTCGGCTGATAAACCTAATGCTGAAGCTTTAACGCGCATTGGTAAGTCTTTACTTACTACATAAACATCTGCACCTTGAGTAGAAAGTAATTTAGCTGTTGCCAAAATAATTCCGTCATTATCTAAAGAAAAAGCACTTGGCAAAAGGGAAGCATCAATTTGAGACATATCAACACTTAATTCCCCGCCTTCCTCATTTACCTTCATAGGTAAATCAAGACGTCCGTGCTCAATTCTCATTTCATCTAATTGACGAAGTGCTTCTCTGGCAAAAAAACCAAGTTCTGGATGAGTTCTTTTTGCTTCTAATTCAGTAACCACAATTAAAGGAATAACAATTTCATGTTCAGCAAAGCGATACATCGCTTTAGGATCGGAGAGTAAAACACTGGTGTCAAGAACGTAGGTGCGAATATTTGGTTCTGTTCGCCGAGCAGCTGACAATCAACCACTTCCTAACGCTTAAAGCTTTTTCAGTTGTCTAGAAGTTTCTTTCTCTTAAACGCTAGAGGATTTTGGTAATCCAATAGTTGCGACACACCCAAGTTAAAGTTAACGGTTGAAGGCAGAATAAATGACACTTAAACCAAGCGCCAGGATTATTAGTCCACCTGCTCCAGTGATTTTTTCAATTCGAGTTGGAGTGCTTGCAAGCCAGTGTCTGGCAGTACCTGCAACTAATCCCCAAGTGCTATCACTTATTACTGCAATAACAAAAAATATAATAGCTAAGAAAATCATTTGCCAAATAATTCTTCCTTGGGATCTATCAACAAACTGTGGCAAGATTGCTGCAAAAAAAACTAAAGATTTTGGATTTAAAAAACCCACAATAAAGCCTTGTTTGAAAACTTCTTTCGAGGGTTTAGGATCTGATTTTTCTACCAAAGCTTTGGCAACATCTTTTCTTGTTTTTATTGCGTCATAACCTAAATAAACTAAATATCCTCCACCTGCCACACCTACAATTGCGTAAGCAATATCAGAGCTTTGGACTAAAGATCCAATTCCAATTGCAACACCTAAAGATCCCGTAAACATTCCGACAGAATTTCCCGCCACATTAACTAGCGCAGCTTTTTTACCAAATGAAATTCCTCTACCAATCGTGAATAAAACGCTTGGTCCAGGAATGATAATGATCAAAAATGAAGCAATGGCAAATGCGATTACATCATTTAGTGGAGGCATGGCGACTAATCTAGTAGTTATATGAGTAATTGGGATAAAGAGGTAGTTTCATTAACCAAACAAGCATTTAAAAATGCTGGAAATAAAAAAATGGCTGAAGGTGCAGCAAACTACATGAAAAACATTGCACCATTCATAGGAATAAGTTCACCAATAAGAAGAAAATTAACTAAAAAAGCATGGCAAAATCTTTCAAAACCAACTGAAAAAGAATTAATAAATGCAGCAAAACTTTTGTGGAAATTACCTCAAAGAGAATATCAATATGCAGCTTGCGACTTAATTGGTAAATATATTGATGTTTGCACTCCAAAAACTTTAGAGCAAATAACTGTCCTTATCAAAAGTAAATCTTGGTGGGACTCAGTTGATTTACTTGGCACTCAAGTAATTTCACCTTTGACATTGAAATATTCACAAACCAGAAAAACAATAAATAAATGGAACAATTCTAAAAATATTTGGCTAATTCGATGCGCAATTCAACATCAGCGTGGACATAGAACAAAAACTGATGTTGATTTTGTTTTAAAAATTTGCCAAAAACACATTAACAATTCTGAGTTTTTTGTGGCAAAAGCTATCGGCTGGGCATTGAGGGATTTTGCAAAAATTAATCCAAAAAAAGTTAGAGAATTTTTAAGAAAAAATCCTTCGATGTCTATTGTTTCAAAAAGAGAGGCGCTAAAAGGACTAAATAGACTTTAGTTATTTTTAAAAGTCTGATCTGTTTTCTTTAAACTTCTAATTAAAAAGTAAGAGATTAAGGCAACAGAAATACCCAATAGGCCAAAACTTAACAACCCTAATAACCCAGGTCTTACTCGATCTGGATCAATTTCAGGAGTTTCTGCAAGTAACAAAACTAAGTTAGTCAACATAAATTAAATCTATCGCAAACCTTGAAATAAATCAGTTTCAGGTGTTTTAAATGGCACTCGAGTTACCGCTAATTGATAATCCTCTGTTGGCCAAATCTTTTTTTGAATTTCAGTCGGTAAAGCAAACCAATCACCATCTGGATCTACTTGGGTAGCGTGGGCTTTGAGTGCTAAATCTCTTTTATCAAAATATTTACTGCATTCAATTTTTGTTGTAACTAAATCAGTGTCATCTTCCATATCAATCATCCAATCAGCATATGGATTGGTTTTTCCTAACTCTTTAAAAGCATTATCTATTGCTTTCATTTGACCAAAGTTAAAACCCATTTGGTAATAAACTTTTTTTATTTGCCATGGAAAACCTAAATCAGGTTCATAATTTAATTTCGAAGCATTTTCGTAGGCAAACATTGTCACTTCGTGAGTTCTAATGTGATCTGGGTGGGGATAGCCTCCATTTTCATCATAAGTAACTACAACTTGTGGCCTAAATTCTCGAATTAATTTAATTAATGGTCTGCTGGCATCTTTAAGAGGAATTTCTGCAAAACAACCTTCTGGAAGTGGTGGTTTTGGATCTCCTTCTGGATAACCAGAATCAATAAAACCAAGCCAAGTGTGTTTTGCTCCCAAAACTTGAATTGATTTAGCCATTTCTTCTTTTCGAATTTGAGCTAATTTTTCTGCTACTTCAGGGGATTTAAGTTTTGGATTTAAAACATCTCCTCTTTCCCCTCCTGTGCAAGTGGCAATCATGACTTGCACACCTTCATCAACATATTTAGCAACTGTGGCAGCGCCCTTACTTGCTTCATCATCAGGATGAGCATGAACACATAACAGGCGTAAATCTTGCAACTTTAATATCCTTTAAATAGAGGCAGTATTGTCAATTAAAGACAACTTAAATCTTATGAGGAACTACTTTTGCTAACAAATCGAGATCAATGGCCTTCTCATATTCAAGAACGCTATCCCAAACAAGGTAGACCTTGGTTTCTATATTTTGTGGGTTTTATTTTTATTTCCATTATTGGTGCATTTGTTTTAGTGGGTATTAATAGAGTAATTAGTCCTCCAATTCATGACAAGTTGTTAGCTTGGGAAATAAAAGATAAAAATAATGTTGAAGTTATTTTTGAAGTAAGAAGAAATGAAAATCTAGATTTATGGTGTTTATTAAGAGCACAGAATGAGAATATGACTGATGTTGGATATGCCATATTAGAAATTCCTCAAGATGGCTTGAACTATAAACAAATTAATTACAATCTAAAAACTTATGAAGAAGCATATAGCGTAGAAGTAATTAATTGTGATGATGAAAAAGAATCAACTCTTTTTACAGCACCTCAATTTATTCCTGGGGTAGAAATTCCTAAACAAGATCCCCCAGCCATAAATTCTGGGCAATAAGTATTATTAGAACTTATGAATAATTCAAATGTGTGGCTGACCCAAGAATCTTTTGATCGTTTAACTAATGAATTAAACGAACGTTCTGGTGCTTTGCGTTCAGAAATAACAAAGAAAATAGAACTTGCCCGTGAAGAAGGCGATTTAAAAGAAAACGGTGGTTACCACGCTGCAAGAGAAGAGCAAGGAAAGAACGAAGCAAGAATTAGACAATTAAAACAAATGCTTGAGAATGCTCAAATTGGAACTCCACCTAGTGAAACAGGAAGTATTGCAATTGGACATGTGGTTAGCGTTGAGTTTTCAGACGGAGATACAGAAAAGTTTTGGTTAGTTTCTAGAGAAGAAGCACAACATGCAACTATGGATGTTTATTCTCCAGAATCACCTTTAGGAAAAGCTGTGTTAGGTAAAAAGCAAGGCGATGAGACTTCATTTGCTTTACCTAATGGTAATGAAGTAAATATTAAAATTACAAAAGTTGAAACTTACTCAAATTAACGAGAAGTTGCTTTTCTAAATTTTCTTCCTGCAAGTGGCATGAATACTGCAGTTATTAAAACTAACCAAATGATAGTCGTCAAAATTGGATGTTGCAAAGAAAATGGAGCATCTGCAGCTACAGGAACTGGATAACCAAATAAGTATCTTTCTGCTGCAACAATAGAAGTAATTGGATTCCATTCAGCAAAAACTCTTAACCAAGATGGCAAAGTCTCTGATGGCACAAATGCGTTAGATAAAAATGTCAAAGGAAAAAGCCAAGCAAAACCTGCCGTGCTTGCAACTTGTGGGGATGAAACCGATAAACCAATAGTTGCACCAATCCATGCCATTGCAAAACAAAAGAATAAAAGTAACAGATAAGCATAAACTGCATTTAAAAATCCACCACTAATTCTCCAGCCAATGGCAAGACCTGTTAATGACATGATGAATAAAGTAACGACACTTCGAGCCAAATCTGCAAAGTTTTGTCCAAGTAATACTCCTAAAGTATTCATTGGTAATGATTTAAATCTGTCAATAATTCCTGAATTCATATCAGCGTTTAAACCAATTGCTGCAGAAGCTCCTGCAAATGCAATGGTCTGAACAAATATTCCTGGAATTAAGAATGATCGATAATTTCCATCGCCTACATCAATCGCGCCACCAAATACAAAAGCAAATAATAAAATGAAAATAATAGGCTGAACAACATCAAAAAATAAAACTTCTGGATTTCTTTTAAACCTTAATAGATTTCTCCAAGCAATTACAAAACTATCGTGAAAAAGCCAATAAACTTTGCCATGTTTTCTTGCATAATTTTCAGTAATTGAACGAGAACTCATTTATCTTCTACCTCTTTTTGTTTCTACTAAATCTTCTTCGATTTTTACTTCTTCAGCATGATGTCCTGTTAAAGTTAAAAACACATCATCAAGTGTTGGTCTTCTAAGTTGTATTTCTTTAATGACAATAGAAGCTGCATCTAATGCTCTAACCGCATCGACAACTTTTATGCCTCCACCAGTTACTGGTGCTTGAACATGTTCTCCCTCTACGACAACTGGTCCAGATGCAATATTTTTCAGAGAATCTGCTGCAATTTGAGCTTTAGTCTCATCAACCACTACATCAATTCTTTCTCCCCCAACTTGGGTTTTTAATTCATCAGCAGTGCCTTGAGCAATTACTTTGCCTTTATCAATAACTGCAATTTTGTCTGCTAATTGATCTGCTTCTTCTAAATATTGAGTAGTTAACAATACGGTTGTTCCAGAAGAAACCAAGCCTTTAATTACATCCCACATCATCATGCGAGATCTTGGATCTAAACCAGTAGTTGGCTCATCTAAAAATAAAATATTTGGATTTGCAATCAAAGAAGCTGCTAAATCTAATCTTCTGCGCATTCCACCTGAATAAGTTTTAACTATTCTTTTTGAAGCATCAGTTAAATTAAATCTTTCCAACAATTCAATAGCTTTTTCATTAGCTTCTTTTCTAGGTAATCTGAAAAGTCTTCCAAGCATTACTAGATTTTCTACCCCAGTTAAATTTTCATCAACACTTGCATTTTGGCCGGATAAACCCATAATTTCTCTGGCATGAACTGGATCATTAATTACATCTACTCCTGAAACAAATGCGGATCCAGAATCTGGAGTCAAGAGCGTGGTTAAAACTCTTACTGTTGTAGTTTTACCTGCTCCATTTGGACCTAATAATCCAAAAACACTTCCTTGTTCAACTTTTAAACTTAATCCGTCTAAAGCTTTTACTTCGCCATAATGTTTAACTAAATTATTTGCTTCAATAGCAATACTCAATTAATTCTCCTGATAAATGATTTAATTCAATCTTAGTTGAATTACTGAACTTGAGCTTCGTGGCCTAGGGCTTTAATTCTTTGTAAAACTTCTGATTCGTGATCTTGCCCTCTTGTTTCCATTGTGATGTTTACCGCAACTTCATCTAAGGCAAGCATTGGATCTGTTCTTAAGTGGAAAACATCCAAAATATTTGCACCCAAAGAACCTATTTCTGATAATAATTTTGCTAATGAACCTGGTTTATCTTTTATTCTGATTCGAACTGTTAAATATCTTCCAGCAGCTGCTAGACCTGTTTGCATAATTCTTTCCAGTAAAAGTGGATCAATATTTCCACCTGATAAAACTATGGCAACTGGTCCTTGAAAAACTTTTGGATTAGCAATAAATGCCGCAACTGCTGCAGCACCTCCTGGTTCAACTAAAAGTTTTCCTCTTTCTAGTGTTTGTAAAAGTCCAATTGATAAATCATTTTCGGTAACAGTAATAATCTCATCCACATAATCTTTTATGATTGCAAATGGAACGTCTCCAGGTTTTCCAACCGCAATTCCATCAGCAATAGTATTCATTGATTTTAAAGCGACAGGTTTTCCTTCTTTTAAAGATTGCGGATATGCAGCAGCATTTTCTGCCTGAACTCCAATTACTTTTACTTTAGGATTTTTTTTCTTTATTGCTAAAGCAGATCCAGCAATTAATCCTCCACCGCCTGTGCAAACTAATACAGTTTCTACATCAGGTAATTGATCAATTATTTCTAAACCAACAGTTCCTTGTCCTGCCACAATATGGGGATGATCGAATGGAGAAATAAAAATTGAACCAGTTTGTTCACTATCTTTTCTTGCTTCGGCAATAGAAACATCAATAGTGTCTCCAGCAAATTTAACTTCTGCGCCATATCCTTTTGTCGCTAAAACTTTTGGAATCGAAGCACTTACTGGCATATAAACTTTTGATTTAATTCCTAAAAGTTGAGCAGCTAATGCAACACCTTGTGCATGATTTCCTGCACTTGCTGCAACCACACCTTTTTTCTTTTCATCTTCAGAAAGTTGAGACATTAAGTTGTAGGCACCACGGATTTTGAATGAACCTGCTCTTTGCAAATTTTCTGGTTTTAAATAAACAGGTTGATTTATTTGTCTTTCAAGCCAGCCGGCATGGACCATGACTGTAGGTCTGATGATTCCAGTTAATCTTTTTGATGCATCTTCAATGTCAGAAAGAGAAACTAAATGTTTTTCTGACATTTAACTCTCCAATTCAATAGTTTTAATCTTGTAAGCGACTATCTGATTTAGTTTAAACCACCTAAGCTCTAGGCTTTAACCCATTGTGACTTTATTTCATGGCTTAGCAAGAAAAATTAGACAAAACCCTTGGCTTAGAGGTCTTCCTAATGAAGTAGCAATTATTGCTTTAATTGCTTTTTTTGTAGCCATTGGATTTGGAATTGTCGCCCCAGCAATTCCTGTTTTTGCTAAATCTTTTGGTGTTACTGCCTTTGCGGCAAGTTCTGTAGTTTCAGTTTTTGCACTCATGAGATTTGCTTCAGCCCCTCTTGCTGGATATTGGGTGAATAAATTTGGCGAAAGAAATGTTTTAACAATTGGTTTATTAATTGTTTCTTTATCTAGTTTTTTTGCAGGTCTTGCAAATGATTTTGTGCACTTACTTGTTCTTCGAGGTGCCGGTGGTTTAGGTAGCACCATGTTTTCTGTGGCATCTTTTTCCCTGTTATTGCGAATTGTTTCTGCTGATCAAAGAGGAAGAGCTGCTGCTGCCTTTCAAGGTGGGTTTTTAATTGGTGGATTGGCAGGTCCTGCAGTTGGTGGCATAGTAATTGCGATTTCTTTACGAGCCCCTTTCTTTGTTTATTCATTTACTCTTTTATTTGCAGCTGCTGCTTCTGCGTTTTTCTTAAATAAACATGAGAAAAAAGATGGACAACAAAAAGAAAAATCAAAAGTATTAAATCAACTTAAACTACTTTTAAAAGCTGTTAAAAATAGAGCATATGCTGCTGCATTATCTGTGAACTTGGCAACAGGTTTTGTTTCGTTTGGAATTAGATCATCAATCATTCCCATATTTGTTGTTGAAGAATTAAAAGCAACTCCTTCATTAATTGGTTTAGGATTTTTAGCAACCAGCATTACTCAAGCTGCATTTTTATCATTTGCAGGAAAAGCAACAGATTTAAATGGTAGAAAACCATCTATGATTTTTGGAACCAGCACTTTGTTTATTTCCGTTTTAGTTCTAGTAATTTTTGAAACACCTATAGGATTTTTAGCTTCTATGGCAATTGCAGGAGTGGGTGCTGCTTTTATGGGATCTGCACCAGCTGCTGTTGTAGGAGATGTAACTGGTGGAAAACAAAGTGGACCAGTAGTGGCTGCATTTCAGATGACAAGTGATTTTGGCTCAATCATTGGTCCGATTGTTGCAGGAAGTTTAGTTGACTCACTTGGTTTTGCTGCAGCCTTTTTAACTGGTGCTGCAATTTCTCTCTTAGCCGTATTTTTCTCTAGCATCATGCCTGAGACAAAACCAAAAACAAATAAATAATTCGCGCAAATTTAGTTTTTAAAGCACAATAGGTAATAAGTGTTAGGAGATTTAATAATGAAAGAAACTGCTTATTTTGCACTAGGTTGCTTTTGGGGTGCTGAAAGAAGATTTTGGCAAACAGAAGGTGTTTTAGAAACCAGTGTTGGTTATATGGGTGGAAATGTTAAAAACCCAAGTTATGAATTAGTTTGCACAGGTACTACAAATCATGCAGAAGCAGTAAAAGTTGTATTTGATCCTTCAAAAGTTTCTTATCGACAATTGCTAGAAATGTTTTGGACAATTCATGATCCAACTCAAGGAAATCGCCAAGGAAATGACATTGGATCTCAATATCGCAGTGTGATTTTCTATGAAAATGAATCCCAAAAACAAGAAGCAGAAATTACTAAAAGTATCTACGAAGAAGCAATTAAAAAAGAAGGCTTTGGACCTATCACTACTCAAATAATTCCAAGTAAAGATCATGAATATTTTGAAGCTGAGGAATACCACCAAAAGTATTTAAAGAAAAACCCAAATGGTTATGACTGCCATGCAAGAACTGGAGTGTTTTTCCCAAGTATGGTTTAAAAAATTAAAGGGGCCAATTTCTTGGCCCCTTTAATGTAATTATTTTTTGTTATTCTCTTCTTCCTGCAAGGATTGCAAAAAGACGTAACATTTCTAGATATAACCAAACTAAAGTTACGGTTAATCCAAAAGCTAATCTCCACGATTCTTTTTCTGGCAAATTCATGGTAATTGCTGAACGAATCGCTTGGAAATCAAGCATTAATGAGAATGTGGCAAGACCTACTCCAAATAGAGCAAGCAATATTCCAATTCCACCTACGCCATAAAAGCCCCATCCATTTCCAACTCCCATGAATGCAGCGATTAAAGAAATAACAGCGATTACTAAATAAGAAATCATTGCCACCATCATCATGCGAGTAAATTTCGCATCAACTTTGATGATTCCTGATCTGAATAAGAACAACATAGTTCCAAAAGCAACTATCGTGCTCATAATTGTGTTACCAACAATGTTTGTTCCATCGGCAACAATCAAGTTTTGATAGATGTAGGAAATTCCACCAACAAATACTCCTTGCATTAATGCATATGCAATTACTAGAGCTGGTGAAACATTTTTCTTAAATGTGTTAACTAAACCAAGCACAAGGCCAGCAATTGCTGCCATGATTGCTAAACCTGGAGCATTCCAACCTACAAATGCACCAACAAGTAAAAGTCCTAACATGACAAAAGATTTCATAACTACGTCATCCATAGTTACAACTCTTTCGCCAGGTTTTGCTGGTGTTACACCAGGAAAGGTTTTTTCTTGTGTTTGTTCAACTGGCGTTGAAGTAAGAATTGAACTGTCGAAGCCGCCTCTGTTATTTAAAACAGACCCAGGTTGTTGAAAGTCGGCATAACGACGTATGACTGGATTTCTAGATTCCATCTTTTTTCTTTGTCTCCTTTAGAAGAACTAACTTTTTAGAGGCCTTTTAATTTCCTCCTATTTTCAAGGTAACACGTTTTTATAAGTCATGCTTTCTAGCCTTGAGATTAAGCACGAAATTATGGACCAAAGGTGCAGATTTGCCCAGGAAAAAACTAGGGTCTGGCTGTAATTATGGATCTATATAGTGCGAGAATAAATGCAGTAATTTCCACCCCGTACGGAGGAATAGTGGCAGCACGTAAGAAGTCAAAAAAAAGCGCCTCTAAAAAGAGCGCGAAACGCAAGGTAGCAAAAAAGAAAGTAACTAAGAAGAAGTCTGCAAAGAAATCTTCAAAGAAAAAAGTTACAAAAAAGAAGGTAGCGAAGAAGAAATCTGCAAAGAAATCTTCAAAGAAAAAAGCTACAAAAAAGAAAGCTTCTAAAAAGAAGTCTTCTAAGAAATCTGCTCCAAAGGCTGCAGCACCAGCTGCACCAGCAGCAGAAACTCCTGCACCATCACCATTCAATCCACTTAGCTGGTAATTAACTAGTTAAGTACTTGTTTGGCTAAAAAGCTTTAGGGCCATTTCGCGAGTTAAATTGCGAAATGGCCCTAAAAATTTAAGATAGAAAGAGAATATGAAAAAGAAAATAACTGTAACAATAACTTCGTTTCTACTTTTATTCGTTTTCTCTTCTCCAAGTTTTGCATATTTACCTAAAGCAAAATGTAAATCTGAAACAAGCAAATGTGGAAAAACTGCTAATACAAAACAATTAAGAAATTTTGCTATAACCGATAATCAACATTATATAAATGAGCATAACTATAGAGTTTTAGGAAAAATTTCTGCTGAAAGTATGGCTGGAAAAGAATATGCAGCAGCTGAAAAAATTAAAAAGTATGCCAATGCATCATATGGTGTATGTAAAGATTTAATGCAACAAATGTCTAACCTTTATGCCACGAGAGCCTCAACCTATTTTCCGACAGATCAAGTAGATGTTAGAGCTGGAATAAATGGTCAAATTATTGCTTTAGAAGATCAGTTGCATGCCAACTGTAACAAAGTAAAAATGCGCTGGTAGTTAATAAGAAATTAATTTTTCACTTAAACGATTAATAAATTCTTGTGGTTGACCAATTGGGCCATTGATTCTTTCAATTAACTTGCCATTTTTATCAACTAATAAAGTTATAGGAAGACCTGTAATTCCATAGAATTCTCTCAACAAACTCCTTGGGTCTTGAACACTTGCAAAAGGTAATTGCCATTTATATGAAGCTTGTAATGATTCTTTTTCAATATCTTGGTAGGCAATTCCTAGAAAATTAATTTTTCCATTCAACTTTTTATATGCTGAATTAAATGCAATAGCGTCATCTTCACAAATTGTGCACCAAGAAGCCCAAAAACTAATTACCAAAGGTTTATCACTGGAAATACCAGCTAAATTTACTAATTGTTCATGCCCTAAACACTCCAAAACTGCAGGAGCAATAACTCCTTTTGCGAGTTTTGCTTCTAGATCAGAGGTCGGGCACTTTGGAGTTAAATAATTTGTAGCGTTGTTTTCTAAAAATGCTCCACGATTTTCATCTGCACTACATCCCAATGTTATTGAAGCAAGTAAAAGTATAGGAATTACCTTAAATTTCATATTTATATTCTATGCAGTAATGGTGTCCGGTACCAATCGATACCGGACACCATTTTTTATTTATCTTTTTCTTGTAAATAGATAAGAAGAAACAACTCCTGCAACTAATCCAGCAATAACTGCATAGATTATTGGCAATAAATTGTTTTCTTCAGCAACAGTAGATGAAACTTCTTTTGCCATTTCATCTGAGTGTGTAGCACCGTGATCATGACTTTCTGGAGCAGACAAAGTCACCGATGGTGCAGGATGATCAAGTGAATGTGAATCTTCGCCTTCTTTTGGAATTTCATTCCAAATAGTTTGCTTGTCTCCACAATTTTGAGTTACCTCAAAATATATTGTTTGATTTGGTTTATCAGGCCACTTAACTGAAAAACCAAAATCCTCAAATTGATCATCTGGTAGTCCAACTTCTGCTATATAAGTAACAGTTGTTGGATTATTTTCTGATTTTTCAATTTGGGTTGACCAACCAGCTTTTCTTTCCGGCTTAACACCTGTTACATCAGATGGAATTACAAAGACAACTGAATCTGTTGCTTTTGCTTCACATCCATGAGGTATCCGAATTGAAAATGATCCGTAGCCGTTTGCAACTGCATTTGCATCTTGAACTGTAGCGTGTGCAAATGCCGCTGACGTATTTGTAATTACTGAAAAAAATGTAATTACAAAAGCAATTACTGTATTTCTTCTTATATTTTTCAAAATTTCTCCTATTTTAAGCAACTCAAAGCAATTTGCTTTGGTGTTTGATCTCTTTTGTCTAGGAGAAAATAGGAGGACCGCGTCGAATAACTATATTTTTTAAAACCAACTCTAATAAAAATAAATTTACTGGAATTGCTTTGATGTCTTTTAGTGGATTTAAAAACTTTAAATTTGGTATGTTCTGATTAACAAAGTTCCAAATTCTATTTATAAATATTTTTGTTTTGTTTATAACCTTATCAGCCAAAATAGAAAATATCTGGATAAAAAATATGGCTAAAATATGAAAAATAACCATGACCGTTAATGATCCAGCATGGCTATGGCCTGAATTGGCTATTTCATTACAACTACTACTTACATAATGATAAGAATGATCATTCATAGCTACGCAAGTAACATTTGTATTTACTGCAGTTTTTTCAAATATAAAATGTAAAAATGGTTGAGACACTAGCGAAAGTGCAAGGGATCCATTTAAGGTTTTGAAAAATTTGAAAAAAATTAAACCTAAAATAAAAAAGGATAACCAGATTGCAAAAATTATTAAAACATTTGGTACTTGGCCACCTGCAAAATGATGCAATATTAATGTAACTAAAACTAGTAGGCCGCTTTGTAAACCTATTCGATCAAATTTTTTCATTATTTTAATTATACTAATTGGTAATTAATATTTAATTTTAAAGTTAGTGCATTTGTGCAAAACTAGAGAAGACTTGGAATCTTTTGCTCTTCGGCTAAGTTTGCTTTTCTAAACCAAAAAGTTACTGCTGTGGCAATCAACACAATAAAGAGTGAGTATAGAGCAGGAACTATTAGCACTAAACCAATTCTTGGATCACCACTAAAGTTTAATAACACAATTGCAATTCCAAGTGGACCGTTTTGAATACCTGTTTCTAATGCAATAGTTCGAGCATTCATTGGATGCATTTTGAAACCTCGGGTTAATAAATATGCAACCACTATTCCAAATAAACCAAGACCGATTGCTACAACATAAGTTTGCCAAGGAGTTGATGAAAGTAGTCCCCAGTTTCTTGGGACCCAAGTAGAAAGCAAAAACAAAATAAAGAACACTCCGATTAACCCACCCAAGAGTTCAAGAACTGCTCCGATATTTGCGCTGTATTTTCTGATTAACATTCCTAACACAACAGGAATTAATAAAATTACTAACGTAACAATAATATTTCTTGGCGGAATTTGTTGAGCTATTCCTCCATCAGGTAAAAGTAAGCCAAGATAAATATATAAGGATAACGGTGTCATAATTATTGCCCAAAGAGTTGAATTCGTAGTCATGATCACACTTAAAGCTAAATTGCCTTTAGAAAAATAAGTGAAAATATTTGAAGTAGTTCCTGCTGGAACACAACCCATAATTAATGCACCAATTGCTACAGGTATTGCATATTCACTAGGTAGCTGAAATAAAAAAGTAGTAACTAATACAAATGCCAATAAAGGCATAATTCCAAATTGGGTTACCCAACCAATAATTAATCCCCAAGGTCTTTTTAAAGCTTGACGAAAATCTCTAGGAGTTAATCCAGCTCCTAAACCAAACATGATCACAAACACCATGATCACTAAAAGTACTTCTTCAAAAGGTGTTACAACATCTTGTTCTCGAACTTCAGCTTGTGCTGCAACAAGTACTCCAGGTAAAAACATTAGGCACCCTTCTGATGGTTGTTTGCAATTCCATTCATTTCGGTTCTACGTAATTCTCTTCTTAGAATTTTTCCAATAGGGCTCTTTGGCAATTCTGTAACAATAACTACTGATTTAGGCAGTTTGTATCTTGCTAAAGATTTCTCACAATGGGCGATGACTTCTTCTTTAGAAAGAGTTCCAGAAGCAGCAACAATGTAGGCACAAACTCTTTCCCCAGTGTTTTCATCAGGTAATCCAATAACACCAACTTCTTTAACATTTGAAAGTTTGGCTATTGTTTCTTCAATTTCATTTGGATAAACATTGAATCCGCTGACCAAAATCACATCTTTCTTGCGATCAACAATTTTGAAATACCCATCTTCATCCATTTGAGCAATATCGCCTGTGTGAAGCCAACCATTTCTTAATACATTTGCTGTTTCTTTTTCGTTGTTCCAATAACCCAGCATGATTTGAGGTCCTTGAGCGATTAATTCTCCAGCTTCGCCCACGTTTACATCTTGGCCATTTTCATCAACAATTCGAATGTCAGTAGATGGCATTGGAATTCCTATAGAGCCTGGTTTAGAAATTCCACCCAGTGGATTGAAAGTTAGAACTGGGGAAGATTCTGTTAAACCAAAACCTTCAACTAATGGAGAATTTGTTACTTTTTGCCAATCAGTTGCAACTGATTGATGTAGCGCCATTCCACCTGCAACAGATGCACTTAAATTCTTTGGCGGACTATCTAAGAACCAACGTTCTTTTAATAACGCGCTATACAAAGTATTAACACCTGATACCCAAGTTATTTGGTAATTTTCAAAAGCTTTTTTCATATTGCTTGGAGGTCTTGGATTTGGAATCACAATATTTCTTCCACCTACATGATAAAAACCTAAAAGATTTACTGTGAAAGCAAAAATGTGATAAAGCGGTAAAGCAGTAATAATTGTTTCTTTACCTAAACGAATAAATTTATCCACCATTTGCATCATTTGTAGAGTGTTTAGCACTAAGTTTTTATGAGTTAGCATCGCTCCTTTTGATACACCAGTTGTTCCACCGGTGTATTGAAGTGCAGCTATCGAGTCAGCTTTAATATCTTTTGCATAGTCAAGAACTTGACTTCTTTTTGCGTGAGTATGACCTTTACTTAAAGCGTCACCTAATTTTGTGTGTTTAGTTGTAATTTTTGGTAAAGATCTATTCCATACTTTTTGTACCATTCTGATTACTCCACTAACAACTGTTGGGAAGTACTCAGAAATCTTTACTGTTATAACAGTTTCTATATTTGTTTTTTGTAAAACTTCAGGTAAGCGATCTGCGAACATATCAATTATGACTAACACTTTTGCTTGAGAATCAGAAAATTGATGAACCATTTCTGAAGCGGTGTAAAGAGGGTTGGTGTTTACTAAAACACATCCTGCTTTCATAATTCCAAATGCCACTATTGGATAACTCAAACAATTTGGCATTTGCACAGCCACTCGTTCGCCTGCGCTAAGTCCTAGACCTTCACGTAAGTAAACAGCAAAGTCATCAGAAAGTTCATCAACTTGTTTAAAAGTAAGTGAGCCATTCATGCCATTTGGCATGCATTGAGTAAATGCAGTATTTTTTTCGTAAGCTTTTGTAGCGCGACGAATTAAATCTGGAAGGTGCGCAATATCAGTTTGCGCCAATTGCGGGCTTATACCTGCTGGGTATTTAGCTAACCAAGGTTGCTTTGCCATAATCACTCTTTCACCAAAAGAAGGTTTTTGTCATCCTAGCCAGAATTCCATATTCAAACTAGACCAAAGATTATTTTTTATCTACAGACATGGCGATTGTTGAACATAAATTGATAGTTATCTACAAAACATTGAATAGAAGTAACTTTTCTGCATTGGTGCCCTCGGTGGGACTCGAACCCACACTTGACAGATTTTAAGTTCGTGCTCCCGATATCACCCTATGCCAGCCTATGTAACTTTATGAATCTGTTACCCACAAATAATCACGCGATATAAACGTCTGGCTCTATCTGTAACTCTCTACGATGTTGACTATTTGTTGACTCTTATGACCCCAGGTTATTAATTCCTGTGTCCGAATTGTATCTACTATCCCCTCTAAAATTTTTAATAATGTTTGGAGTTTGAGCACTAACATTGGATTAATATGTTTAGATTATTCAAGAAGACTAAAATAGATTATTTTGTTGTTTCAAATGAAATTCAGTATAAGCAAGATGTTCTGCGTAGATTAGGTGAGCGTTCAGACGCAATTGTGTTTGTTGGTGATTTTAGATTTCAAAGTGATGGGAAAATAAAAATAATTAATGCAAAACCTTATAGTGGTACTTGGGATTTATTTAATTATAGAATTGATGACACTTATTCAGAGAGCAGGAGTGTTAATTCCTGGGGTAATTTTTTAAAATATAAGCAAAAAATTAAACTAAGAATCAGTGTTAATTTTGGCGTTATTACTTTTGAAAACAAATTCTCTAATGTACGTATTTCTAAACAAGACTTAAACCAAATACTAGAGTGGTTAAAAATTCATCATAGAGAAAAGAAAGAACGTATAAATACAAAAAACGGAACTTGGCTGAGTGATGCAATTTAAAAATCTTAAAAAATTTTAGTTTTAGTTTTTAGTAGAGCTTCTCTTATTTATAAAATTAATAGCTTCATCTCGTGTTGAATCTTCTGATATTAAACCTAATGCCTTTAACTTTGAAGTTATTCCACCTGGTGCGCGCTTGTGACTGTTACACAAATATTCAATATTTTTGTAATCGTGAAATTCTGATTGTAATTGTACAACTTCAGGGTCATTCCATTTAGACCAAGCGTTTGGAAAATCTTTTTTGATTACTTCCATTCTTGTTTGAAATGCTTTTTCTGTTGGGATAACTTTCTAAAAGCAGGTAATCCCACAAACACCATTTTATCTCATTAATCACATCCAACCCAGGAGTAACAGATGTCCTATAATTGACCAATGTTTAATATAAAACCTCCCGGATCCACTCTCTCTGGCTTAATCCTGGCTCTTTTCGCCCTTGTAACGGTTTTATCACCGGCCCAAGCGAATTCGCTGGATACTTCGTTTGGATCAAGTGGATTTTTAACAACTCTCGACGATACCTGGAATAACTTTGAGGTAATAGATCAGCAAATTCAAAATGATGGGAAAATCCTGTTAGCCGGTGGTTCGGAAGATTCAGACGGTGTACCGGTGATGACCTTAATAAGGTTAAATGCAAATGGCACTATTGATGAAGATTTTGGGGATGACGGTGCATTTATTTTTTCAAATGCTGAGCTCGCTGTTGAATACACTCTAACATCAAGCGATA
>JBJOGR010000043.1:0-8974 GCA_046048135.1 Actinomycetota bacterium | reverse complement strand
GTTAATAACACAAGAGATATTGATCAAAATTTAGTTGATGCCCAAGAATCAAGAAGATTAATTGATCGACTTTATGGCTATCAAGTTTCTCCAATCTTATGGAAAAAAGTTGGCAGAGGTTTATCAGCTGGAAGAGTTCAATCAGTTGCAGTAAGACTTGTGGTTGAAAAAGAAAGAGAAAGAATTGCATTCAAAGCAGCAGATTATTGGGATATTGATGCAGTTTTTGATCCAGGATCTTTTGAAGCAAAACTTTTTTCCGTTGACGGAAAAAGAATTGCACAAGGTCAAGACTTTGATGATAAAGGAAACTTAACAAAATCAGATGTTGTTTTATTAACAGAAGATGATGTTACAGAAATTGTTACCGGTTTAAAAGATGCAAAATTTGAAGTAACCGATGTAAGTTCTAGACCTTATTCAAGAAAACCAGAAGCACCATTTATGACTTCTACACTGCAAAGAGAAGCAAGTAATAAATATGGGTGGTCTGCTAAAAGAACTATGAGAACTGCTCAAGGTTTATATGAACGTGGCTTTATTACTTATATGAGAACTGATTCAACAACTTTGTCAGAAAGTGCTTTAAATGCAGCTCGCACTCAAGCAAGAGAACTATTCGGTGCAGATCATGTTTCAAGTGAACCTAGACGTTATGAAAGAAAAGTTAAGAACGCGCAAGAAGCACACGAAGCAGTAAGACCTGCTGGTGATGTGTTTAAAACTCCTGCCGAATTATCAAGTGAATTAAAAAGCGATGACTTTACTCTTTATGAAATGATTTGGAGAAGAACTGTTGCTTCACAAATGGTTGATGCTAAAGGAACCACCAGTACTGTAAAAATAACTGGTAAAACAAATAATGGAAAAGTTATTGAATTTTCCGCCTCTGGAACAGTAATTGAGTTTTTAGGTTATAAAGCAGCTTATGAAAGTGGCGAAACTGATGAAGCAGATGAAGCTGAAGAAAAAAGATTACCAAGTTTAAAAAAATCTGATGTCTTAAATTCAAAAGAAATTAAACCATCAGGTCATCAAACTACTCCTCCAGCAAGATTTACAGAAGCTTCATTGGTTAAAGAATTAGAAGCAAGAGGAATAGGTAGACCTTCTACTTATGCAAGTATTTTAGGAACAATTGTTGATCGCGGTTACATTTTAAGAAAAGGTAGAGCTCTAGTTCCTTCTTGGACCGCGTTTGCAGTAATTAGATTGTTAGAAGAATTTTTTACAAATCTTGTTGATTATGCTTTCACTGCTCGTATGGAAGAAGAATTAGATTTAGTTGCAGCAGGACAATTACAAAGATCACAAGCTTTAAGAGATTTCTATTTTGGTCCAGAAGATTTATCTGCAAAAGGTTTAGTAACACTTTTAGAACAACTTCCAGATATTGATGCCAGAGGAAATTCAACATTTGAGGTAGCAGATTCAGGAATCAGTGTTCGGGTTGGAAAATATGGTCCTTATTTAGAACGTGGAGAAGAAAGAGCATCGATTCCACCAGATGTTGCACCTGATGAATTAACTCCAGAAAGAGCTTTAGCGATTTTGACTGCTCCATCAACGGATCGAGAATTAGGCGTTCATCCTGAAACTGGTTTAACCATCATGGTCAAAACCGGCAGATACGGCCCTTATTTCACAGAAGTTTTACCAGAAGACAGCACCGAAAAACCAAGAACAGCATCGTTGTTGAAATCAATGGAACCAACCACTGTCACCTTAGATGATGCATTAAAACTTTTTGCACTTCCTCGAGTTATTGGAATTGATCCAAGTGACAATTTAGAAATAACTGCCCAAAATGGTCGTTATGGTCCGTATATGACAAAAGGAAAAGATTCAAGAAGTTTAGATACTGAAGAACAAATTTTTACAATTACTTTGGAAGAAGCATTAGCAAAATATGCGCTACCAAAAACTAGAAGAGGTGCTGTTGTTAAACCACCATTAAGAGAAGTTGGACTTGATCCTTCAACTCAATTAATGATGGTTATTAAAGAAGGAAGATTTGGACCATATGTCACAGATGGTGAAACGAATGCATCATTAAGAGTTGGTGATGATATTCCAACAATGAGTATTGAAAGAGCTTCAGAATTATTATCAGATAGAAGAGCACGAGGACCTGTAGAAAAGAAAAGAAAGAAGACTGCGAAAAAAACTACTGCTAAAAAAACGAGTAAGAAAAAATCTAAAGAAGCCAAAGTAGAAGAAAACACTAATGACGAAGTCAGTGTCTAATTACCCTGGATTTTTTATTGTTTTTGAAGGTGGCGATGGTGCCGGCAAATCTACACAGGTAAAAAAACTTGAACAAAGTTTAAAAGATTTAAATGAAACAGTTGTTTTAAGTAGAGAACCAGGTGGCACAGCTCTTGGTTTAAAAATTCGTGAAATATTACTTGACCAAACAGAATATGAAGTAACTCCTCGAATGGAAGCGTTACTTTTTGCAGCAGATAGATCAATAAACATGAGTCAAGTAATTAAACCTGCTTTAGAAAAAGGATACGTAGTAATAGCGGATCGTCATATTGATTCATCTATTGCTTATCAAGGAATAGCTCGAGGTTTGGGAGAGCAAACTATTGAAGATATTTCAAGATGGGCAGTTCAAGGAATAGTTCCAGATTTAACAATTGTTTTAGATGTCTCAACAGAAACTGGTCAATCAAGATTAAAACAAAAAGACAGATTAGATAGAGAATCAGAAGATTTTCACAACAAAGTAAATAAGGCATTCCTAGATATTGCTAAAAAAGATCCTGAAAGATACGTTGTTATTGATGCTTCTAAACCAGTTGAAGAAATATCAAAATTAGTTTTGGATGCGTTTTTAGCGAAAAGAAAAAAATAAATGTGGGAAGAACTTATAGGTCAAGAATTTAGTGTTAAAGCTTTAAAGCAAGCATCTCTTGATGCAAAAGAATCGATTTCAAACAAAGTATTACCAGGGTTTTCTCAAAGTTGGTTAATTACTGGACCTCCTGGAAGTGGCAGATCAACTGCGGCAAGATTATTTGCGGCTACTTTGCAATGTGAAGAAAATGGTTGTGGCAAATGTGTTTCTTGTATTTCAGTAAATAAAGGTACTCATCCATATGTGCATGTAATTACTCCACAAGGATTAAGTTACGGAGTTTCTGATACTAGAAATTTGGTAAGAGAATCAAGCATGATGCCAAGTTTGGGGCAATGGAACATAATTATTTTAGAAGATGCAGATCGATTAACTACTGAAGCTGGAAATGCACTTTTAAAAGCAATCGAAGAACCAGCAAAATTTACAATGTGGATACTTTGTGCGCCTTCAAGTAAAGATGTTTTAATCACCATTAAATCTAGATGTCGAATTATTTCTTTAAGAACTCCACCTGCTGAAGAAATTGCAGAATTATTAATTTCTAGAGATAAAATTGATAAGGCAACTGCATATTTTGCAGCTCACGCATCTTTAGGTCATGTGGGAAGAGCAAAACTTCTTGCCACAAATGAAAGAGTTAAACAAAGAAGAACCCAAGTATTGCAAGTTCCGTTTGAATTAAAAGATTTACCGACTTGCTTTCAAGCAGCGCAAAAAATAGTTGATGCGGCAAATGAAGATGCAGAAGATGAAACAAATGAAATAGATGAAAAAGAATTAGATTCTTTAATGAAAGCTTACGGTGAAGGTGCTGTGGGAGTTACACAGAAAAAGATTGAAAGATTAACAAGTGGGGCAAGAAAAGAACTAGAACAAGATCAAAAAAAGAGAAGCAAAAGAATTACTCGAGATCGACTTGATCTAACCTTGCAAGAACTTGCCGCTTTTTATCGTGATGTTTTAGTAGTTCAAACAGGTGCTCAAATAGAGCTTTTTCACACAGAAATGAAAGCTTCTATTAAGAAACTAGCTGATTCAAGCAGTATAAATTCAACGATAAAAAAATTGGACACAGTCGAGGCCACAAGAAGAATGTTGCCAAGTGAAGCAGCACCGCTTCTAGTTCTTGAAGCAATGACCGTCTCACTTGCTAGAGCTTAAATTAAAGTAATATCGAAGGTAATGAAAAAAAATTTTTTTGTTTTATTTTTATCTGTTTTTATTTTAACTAGTTGTACAACACAAACTAATACTCAAACTGAAACTGAATTGCCAGAATTCAAAAATGAATTAGAAAAATTTTATTCCCAAGAATTAAATTGGGCAAAATGTAAAGATACTAAATTTGAATGTGCCACTATCGAAGTTCCAGTTGATTATGAAAATCCAACTGGTGCAACATTAACTTTATCTTTAAAAAAACTTCCAGCTAAAAAAGATAAAATTGGAACTTTATTAATAAATCCTGGAGGTCCAGGTGGCTCAGGAACAGATTTTGTAACTTATGCAGATGATGCATTTGGAAAAAGATTGATGGACTCATTTGACATTTTAGGATTTGATCCTCGAGGTGTAGCAGAATCAACACCACTTGATTGTTTAACAGATAAAGAAGTTGATGAATTTATTGCATTTGACGGAACTCCAGATAATGAAGCAGAACTAACAGAATCTTTAAATCTTTCAAAAAATATGGCAGAAGGTTGCCAAAAAATAGCTAATAATTTAATTGCTCATATTGGCACGCAAGATGCGGCAAAAGATATGGATGTAATAAGACAACTTGTAAAAGATCCAAAGCTTAATTATTTAGGTGCATCCTATGGAACATATTTAGGTGCAACTTATGCACAACTTTTTCCTGACAAAGTTGGAAGATTAGTTCTAGATGGAGCAGTTGATCCATTACTAACTGGTGAAGAATTGTCATTTGATCAAGCAGTTGGACTAGATCAAGCACTAGAAAGATTTGTTGAAGATTGTCCAAAACATAAAGACTGTCCGTTAACTAAAAGAGGAAAAGATGGTGTTCAAGAAATCAGAAATTTTCTTGATTCATTAGATGAAAAACCATTGCCTACTCAAGATCCAAATCGAATGCTTACCCAAAGTATGGGTGTTTATGCAGTTGCTGGATTTTTATATAACGATGAATGGTGGGAATACATGCGCCAATCACTAAGTAGCGCATTTGAAAATGACGGCACAGATCTATTACTAATAGTTGATTTATTTAATGATCGATTAGAAGATGGAACATTTGCCACCAATTCCACCGAAGCAATATATGCAATCAATTGTTTTGATACCCCATCTACAAAAACTGTCGCAGAAGTTCAAGAATTAGCAAAAGAGTGGATAAAAAGTGCTCCAGTATTTGGAGATTATCTAGCTTGGGGAAATCTTGCTTGTTCAGTTTGGCCTGTCAAAGATGAAAAACCATTAACTAGTTTTAAAGCAAAAGGTGCAGATCCAATATTGATTATTGGGACTAAGTATGACCCTGCAACACCATATAAGTGGGCACTTGGTTTAAGTAACGAAATTGAAAACAATAAATTGATAACTTTTGAAGGTGATGGACATACTGCATATAAGCGAGGCTCCGAATGTGTCGATAAGTATGTTGAAGATTACTTAGTTGATGGAATAATTCCAAACAAAAATGAAACTTGCCCTGCTATTGTTAAATAGCAATGAAAATATTTAAGAAATTACTTTTATTATTTCTTCCTCTAATTCTTACTTCTTGTATCTTGAACAGCACAAAAATTTCTTTTTCTCCTATTCCTTTTGAAATGAAAGTGGATAAACAAATTGCGCCACTTTTAAGGGTTGAACCAATGACAGGTGAGTACGCTGATCAAATAGCTCAAGCAGGGGTGGTTTCTGCTTTGACAATGTTTTATAGGGCAGAAGATAAAACAGAACATATTTTTATGGGTATTTATTACATGCCAGAAGAAAGATTTGATGCTTCTAAAAATCCGAATGAGCCACCAATGTTTGGCCAAGAAGTAGCCAGAAAAGATGGATTTGTTTTGAGTGTGGCTGGCCCTCAAGATTCCATTTTTGAGCCACTTACCAAAGATGGGAAAAATATTTTGAAGTTATATGAAGGAATTTATAAAAAAACTACATATTTGGCAGGTAATTAAGCCTTAAACGCTTGAAAATGTCTGAATTTCAGAGCATGCTTGCACCTAGTAAATAAAACCTAGGGAGGGTTAATGTCAGGAAGTTTGAAACGAGAGTTCACTCTTTGGTCAGCATTTGCTTTTGCATTTGCATTTATTAGTCCAATTGTTGCTCTATATGGAATTTTTGGTCTTGCATATTCAACTGCAGGTCCAGGATTTTGGTGGAATTTCTTATTAGTGTTTGGTGGCCAATTACTAGTGGCAATGATTTTTGCTGAACTTGTTTCTAAGTGGCCAGTTGAAGGTTCCATTTATCAATGGACCAGAAGACTTTCTGGTAAAGGTGCTGGATGGTTTGCTGGTTGGTTTTATATGTGGACTCTTGTTGTTGCTATGGCAACAGTTGCAATGGGTGCTGCAGCATTTGTAGCAAACGTAATTGGTTTAACAATTACTCCAGGAATGCAAGCAGTAATTGCATTCGTTATTTTGATTTTAGGAACACTTGCAAATTTGCAAGGAAGATCCGTTCTTAAAGTTTTAATGACTGGTTCTATCATTGCAGAAATTGTTGGATCTGTTGGTTTGGCAATTTGGTTATTCTTATTCCATACCGAACAACCTGTTTCATCAATTACTCAAGGATTAGACACCGTAATTGGTAGTGGATTTACAAATAGTGCATTTCTAATAGCAATGGCATTTGTTGGTTGGGCTTTCGTTGGTTTTGAAAGTGCTGGTTCAATTGCTGAAGAAGTTAAAGATCCACAAAGAACATTACCTAAAGTTGTTTTGTTCTCGCTAACTTTTGTTGCATCAGTTGTTGCCTTTACTGCTTTAGCTGTAATTTTGGCAATTCCAGATCCTGCAAAAGTTTTATCAGGTGAAGAACCAGATCCAGTATTTTCAACTTTGATTTATTCACTTGGTGAAGGTCCAGCTAAACTTGCTCAAATTCTTTTTGCAATTGGTTTCTTAGCTTCATTCTTGGCTTTGCAAACTTCTGCAAGCAGAGTTATTTGGGCTTATGCCAGAGATAAGGCATTACCTTTTGAAAAATCATTGTCTGCTTTGAAAGGTAAAGCTGCAATACCTACAAATGCTGTTTTAGTTGCTTCAATTGTTGGCGCAATCATGATTTTGGCTAGCCAATTGGCTCCAAATTTCTATGCCTTGATGGTTAATTTCACAACTGGTGGATTCTATATCTCCTTCCTGTTCCCGGTTGCTGGATTTGTCATCGTGCTATTTAGTAATAAATGGAAATCAGGTCCATTTAGCTTTGGAGCAAAAATGAAGTTCTTTAGCATTTTTGCTTTGATCTGGACCGTATTTCAATTCCTAAATATTTCTTGGCCAAGACCTGTCTACACAGAAACTCCTTTACTTGATTGGTCTGTGGCTTTAGGAATCGTTGGGTTAACAATTGTGGGCGCACTTATTTATGCAAGTGTTAATAAGCGTATGACAATTGTTGATGCTGATGCCTTAAATAGAAAAAGCTAAATAAATTGAGTAACAAAGTTGCTCTGGTAACTGGAGCAGCTAGCGGTATTGGTGCAGCTATTGCCACCCGTTTTAAACAAAACGGGTGGCTAGTTGCCAGTATTGATAAAAACAAAGCAAATACTGATATTTCAATTCAAGCCAATGTTGCTGATTTAACTGAAATTAAAAATGCAGTAAAAGAGATTGAAAATAAATTAGGTGTTATAGATTGCGCTGTTTCAAATGCTGGTCATTATGAAATGAAGTCTATCAATGAAGTTGATAATGCAAGTTTAATAAAAATGATGCAAGTTCATCTTGGTGGTTTTAGAAATATTGCTTTATCAGTTTTACCAAATATGAAAAAAAGAAAAGACGGATCTTTAATTTGTATTACTTCTGAATTAGGAATTGGTGGCGGTGAATTTGTTTCACATTATTCGGCAGCAAAAGGTGCTCAAATTGGTTTAGTTAAAACATTATCTTTGGAATACGCTTCCTTCAATATAAGAGTGAACGCAGTAGCCCCAGGCCCAACAGATACACCCCTTATTCCACTTGACTCGCCAGAAAGAAAACCAGAATTTTTAAACACTCTTCCTTTAAAAAGATTAGTTAAACCTGAAGAAATTTCTCAAGCAGTTTATTTTCTTGCCACAGAAGGAACTTTTTTTAGTGGCGAAGTAATCAGCCCAAATGCTGGAGCTGTGATTTAAATGAAATTTAAAGGAAAAACTATATTAATTAGTGGGGCTAAACAAGGTATGGGTTTGGCAATAGCCAAATTATTGAAATCACATGGTGCTGATTTAATTCTTAATGATAAAAATTTAGATTCTAATTTTGAAAAAATTGCACAAGAATTAAATGCCAAACTTATGATTTGTGATTTAAGCAATTTAAATGAAATTCAAAAAAATGTGCAACAAATAGAAAAATTAGATGCTTTAGTTGCTCAACATGCTTATATTTCAATGGCAAAATTTGAAGAACAATCAGATGATCAATGGTGGAAAGTAGTTAACACCAATTTATTAGGTACATATGTTTTAGTTAAAGAAACTTTGCCCTTGTTATTAAAATCAAAAGGAAAAATTGTTATAACCAGCAGTTATTGGGGTTTAACTGGTTGGCCTGAAGCAAGTGCTTACGCAAGTAGTAAAGCTGGATTAATTTCTTTGGTTAAATCTTTGGGAAGAGAATTAGCTCCACTGGGAGTAAATGTAAATGGAATTGCACCTGGGGTAATTAATACACCTCAATTAGAAGTAGATGCAAAGAATTTGAATATGGATTTAGAAAAAGTTTTGGAAATGTATGCTCAAAATATTCCACTAGCAAGAGTCGGTGAAGCTAATGAAATTGCAAACGTCGTATCGTTTCTTTTAGATCCAGAGCAAAATGCAATGGTAGGACAAATTGTGAATGCTAATGGTGGAGAAGTAAGGAGTAGAGCTTGAGCGAAACAGTTCCAGCA
>JBJOGR010000042.1:0-105743 GCA_046048135.1 Actinomycetota bacterium | reverse complement strand
GCTTTCGTTCCTCAGCGTCAGAATCGGCCCAGAGACCTGCCTTCGCCATTGGTGTTCTTCCTGATATCTGCGCATTCCACCGCTACACCAGGAGTTCCAGTCTCCCCTGCCGTCCTCAAGTTTCCCCGTATCGAATGCAGGCTCAGGGTTGAGCCCTGAGTTTTCACATCCGACGCGAGAAACCGCCTACGAACTCTTTACGCCCAATAAATCCGGACAACGCTTGCACCCTATGTATTACCGCGGCTGCTGGCACATAGTTAGCCGGTGCTTCTTCTGCAGGTACCGTCACTTTCGCTTCGTCCCTGCTGAAAGAGGTTTACAATCCGAAGACCTTCGTCCCTCACGAGGCGTCGCTGCGTCAGACTTTCGTCCATTGCGCAATATTCCCCACTGCTGCCTCCCGTAGGAGTCTGGGCCGTGTCTCAGTCCCAGTGTGGCCGTTCACCCTCTCAGGCCGGCTACCCGTCGTCGCCTTGGTGAGCCATTACCTCACCAACAAGCTGATAGGCCGCGAATCCATCCTTAATCGAAAAACTTTCCAAAACCATGTGATGCCACAGGTTTACGTATCCGGTATTAGCCCAGGTTTCCCTGGGTTATTCCGAAATTAAGGGCAGGTTATTCACGTGTTACTCACCCGTTCGCCACTAATCCATGGAGCAAGCTCCATTTCATCGTTCGACTTGCATGTGTTAAGCACGCCTCCAGCGTTCGTCCTGAGCCAGGATCAAACTCTCCGTTGAAACTTTGAATTTGATCTCTAGCGGACAAAACAAGCTAGTTTGCTTATTATTTGTCTAACTAAAGGAATTTCATACCGTTATGAAGGCACACTAAGTACCCCCATAAACGGGGTTATTGATATTAACTTTCTCGGCACACTGTTGAGTTCTCAAGTTGCAGGCGCGCATCAAATCAACTCTCTCGAGTTTTCAATGAGGCCTTGTGTCATAACTCTTCTTGCTGGACATTTCACCCTAGATTGGGTGCCACGGGTCTTAACTTCCGACCTAAATGCAAGATGAGCGACAAAACCAACCTTGTGGTTTTGTAGCGACAAGAATCTAACTTACCTTAACTAGACTTTTGGGGCAATCTCAGCCCCCTAGAAAATGGCTCCAGCCATTGATTTTTTCCCTCTACGAACAACCAAAATTGACCCATGAATTAAGTCTTCTTTGCTAACTTTCCAATTTGCATCGGTAATTCTTATGTTATTCACATATGCACCACCTTCATCAATTGTTCGTTTAGCTGAACTTTTTGAGTCACATAATTTAGTTTCAACTAATAAATCGATAATTGATGTTTCTTCTGGTTTTTTATTCATTTTTTCTAAACCTGCTTCTTTCAAAGCAGAAATTAATATTTCTTTAGAAATATTTTTTAAATCACCTTGTCCAAATAGTGCGTTAGCAGCTGAAACAACTTGTTCGCAAACTTCCTTGCTGTGAACTAATGTAGTCAATTCATTAGCTAAAAATTTTTGCGCAGATCTGTTTGAAGGATTTGTTTTCAAGTCAGATAATAATTCTTCAATGACCTGCTTTGAGGAAAGACTAAAATATTTAAGTAAATGTTCCATATCACGATCATCTGAATTTAACCAAAATTGATAAAAAGAATAAGGAGAAGTTAATTCAGGTGATAGCCAAATAGTTCCCTCTTCTGTTTTACCAAATTTATTTCCATCAGCTTTCACCATTAAAGGAGTAGTCAGGGCGTGAACTTGTTTGGACAACACTCTTCTTATTAAGTCAACTCCTGCAGTGATATTTCCCCATTGATCACTGCCGCCAGTTTGTAAAACACAATTAAATTTTTTATTTAGTTCCAAATAATCATTGGCTTGCAAGATAGCATAAGAAAATTCAGTGTAAGAAATTCCTGAAGCATTTAATCTTGCTGATACCGCTTCTCGATCTAGCATTCTATTTATTGAAAAATGTTTGCCAAGATCTCTCAAAAGAGAAATGGCATCTATTTGACTTGTCCAATCAAAGTTATTAACAACCTCACACTTATTATTTCCAAAAAAATCAAAAAATTTTATTAATTGTTTTGCAATTTTACTGGTCCAATCAATAACGATCTCTTCCTCGTTTAAATTTCTTTCCCCAGATTCTTTTGGATCTCCAATCAAACCTGTTGCTCCTCCAACAAGAGCTATTGGTTTATGTCCTGCAAGTTGGAGTCTTTTGGCGGTAAGAATTTGCATCAAATTGCCAAGATGAAGACTTGGAGCTGTGGGATCAAATCCAATATAAAAAGTAATGCTTTGATTATTTAATAATTCACTCAACACTTTCTCATCTGTTGATTGAGCGATGAGTCCACGCCACTTCAAATCTTGCCAAATAATCATAATTCAATTTCTGGTAACGGATTGTGATTGGACCATTTTCCTAATACTAATAATTCTTGTTTCACAGCTTGAATTTGTTTAGAAACATTATCCGGTGCAGTTCCCATGGTATTAATTCTAGAGCTTAAAGCTTTATCTAGGTTGAGTTGATCAAGCAAATCAATTTCAAAATTTGAGTTTATCTGTTTAAAATCTTCGATACTTAATTCATGAATATTCTTATCCTTACTTTCAGCTAATTTGACGCATTGTCCCGTTATTTCATGAGCCACTGAGAAAGCAACACCTTTTTTTACTAAATAGTCGGCAACTTCAGTAGCTAAAGCATGATTTGTAATTGATTGAGATTTCAAGGACTTAGTATCAAACGCTATTGTTCTCATAGTCCCAGTCATCGCTTTTAGCATTAAAACTAAATTGTCGTGAGAATCAAAAACAGGTTCTTTGTCTTCTTGCAAATCTCTATTGTAGGCAAAAGGAAGTGCCTTGGTTGTCACTAAAATATTAGTTAAATTACCAATTAATCTACCTGTTTTTCCACGAGTTAATTCTGCTGCGTCCGGGTTCTTTTTCTGCGGCATTATTGATGAACCTGTTGAAAATTCATCAGAGAGTTTTGCATATCCAAACTCTGATGTAGTTAAAAGAATTATTTCTTCTGCCATCCTCGATAAGTGAATTCCTATACTGGAACAAATAAAAAGGTATTCTGAAACAAAATCCCTATCAGAAACAGCATCAATGCTGTTGCTGCTTGGCCTGGAGAAACCTAATTCATTTGCAATCCACATGGGGTCAGATATGAGAGAAGTACCAGATAATGCTGCAGAACCAAGTGGGCAATGATCAACTCTGACATCCCAATCTGTAAATCTTTCGATATCCCTTATTAAAGAAAAAGCGTGTTTCATTAATTCATGCCCCAGGGAAACAGGCTGCGCATGTTGCAAGTGAGTAAATCCTGGAGATGGATCACTTTTATGTTTATCTGCTAATTTTGCAATTTCGGTAATCAATTCAATTATTAGGTTTGATAATTGACGAGAAGAAATCCGCAAAAATATCTTTAAATCTGTAACTACCTGATCATTTCTACTACGCCCAGCTCTAATTTTTCCTGCTAACTCTCCTACTTGATTTTCTAGAAGCCTTTCAATAACCGTATGAACATCTTCATCTTCCAAGCTAGGTTTAACTTTGTTATTTTCTATATCTTGATATATAACTTGAAGAGTTTTATTTAATTTATCATATTCAGAAGAATTAATAATTTCATTTTTAAACAAACTTTTTAAATGAACTCTTGATTGAATAATATCGATTAAAGCAAGTCGCCAGTCAAAATGAGTTGATTTAGAGATATTAAACATGTCAGGATGCATGGATTTTTCAAATCTTGCACCCCATAATTTCTTTTGCGTCATTTATTCTTTCTATCTCTATCTGCTGCGATCTTTGATGTCATACCAAATATTTCAATAAAACCTTTGGCCCAAGATTGGTCATATGTGTCTTCTGAGTCATAGGTTGCAAGATCGTATCTATAAAGAGACTGATCACTTTTTCTTCCGGTTACCCAAGCTCTACCAGCATGCATTTTTAATCTTATGTCTCCGGAAACATTCTTTTGGGTTTCATCAATGAATACATCTAATGCTTTTCTTAATGGTGAGAACCATAAGCCGTCATAAACAAGTTCACTCCATCGTTGTTCAACACCTCTTTTGAATCTAGATAATTCTCGCTCTAAGCAAACATTTTCTAATTCTTGATGAGCGGTTATCAGTGCTATTGCTCCAGGTGCTTCATAAACTTCTCTACTCTTTATTCCAACTAATCGGTCTTCAACCATGTCAATTCTTCCAACACCTTGCTCACCAGCCCTTCTATTCATAATTTCAATGGCTTGAAGCATAGAAACCTTTTGGCCATCAATTTTGACTGGTAATCCTTTTTCAAAAGTTATTAAAACTTCGTCTGCTTCCTTAACCTCTGCTGGATTCTTTGTGTAGGAATAAATATCTTCAATTGGTGCATTCCAGATATCTTCTAAAAATCCAGTTTCAATTGCTCTTCCCCAAACATTTTGATCGATACTAAAAGGATTCTTTTTGTTTACATCAATTGGAAGATTTCTATCGGTTGCAAAAGCGATAGCTTTATCCCGAGTCATACCAGAATCTCTAACAGGTGCAAAAACTTTCAAGTCAGGATCTAGTGCGGCAATGCTTACTTCAAATCGAACTTGGTCATTACCTTTACCAGTACAACCATGTCCAACCATATTTGCTTTATGTTTTTGAGCGGCCTCAACCAAATATTTAGAAATTAAGGGACGAGACAAACTTGAGACTAAAGGATATTTGTCCATATAAAGTGCATTCGCTTTTAGAGCTGGTGCGCAATAATCATCGGCAAATTCTTCTTTTAAATCCAAGACTTCGGCATCTATTGCCCCACAGGCAATGGCTCTTTTTTTAATAATTTCCATATCTTCGCCACCTTGTCCAACATCGGCAGCTACTGCTACAACTTCTGAACCTGTCTTGTCTTTTATCCATTCAATTGCTACTGAGGTGTCTAATCCACCTGAATAAGCTAAAACAACTTTGTTAGTCATTTATTTTCCTCACTTTTGTATTCAGCCTACCTTTATTGTTTTGCATAATCCCAGATTTGACCTGCCACTTTTTTACCATCGTCTATTCCCTTGGTCACAACTAAAACAGTGTTATCTCCTGCAATTGTTGCTATAACTTTGTCAATATTTGATTGGTCGATTAATGAGGCTACATATTGGGCAGCTCCGGCTGGAGTGTGAATAATTGCGAGATTTGCCGAACTATCGACACTTATAACAAATTCTGACAAAGATTTTTCAAGTTTATTTCGTATATCCTTAGAACTACTCAATTTATCAACACTATTTTTCTTTATTACGTACACATTCTTACCTTCATTGTTGTTGCTTTTAATGGCACCAATTTCGTCTAAATCTCTTGATAATGTCGCTTGTGTTACCTCAAAACCTTTAGATTTTAGTATTTTAAGAATTTCGTTTTGAGAACTTATCGATTTATTTACAATCATTTCCTCGACTACATGTTGTCGAGCAGTCTTTGAATCCGGATACTTCATTGATCAACCTGTTCCTTATTTAGAACTAAATCAATTGCATCTTCAATAATTTCTACAGCTCGACTTATTTGTTGTGAATCCACAATCAAAGGAGGCGCAATTCTTAAAGTGTCATCTTTAACCGCGTTTAATAAAAGACCAAGTCTTTGACATTCTTTTTCAACATACTTTGCAATATTTTGTTTTAATTTAACGCCAATCAAAAGACCTTCTCCTGATGTCGATTGCACATTAGGATTCTTTATTATCAAACTTCTAAATAATTCACCCATATTTTTTGCATTTTCCAATAAGTTATCTTTTTCTATAGTTTCAATAACTGCTAAAGATGCTTTAGCTACTACGGGATTTCCACCAAAAGTAGAACCGTGTGATCCTGGTTTAAACAATTCAGAATATTCATTTGAAACAACCATTGCTCCCATTGGCAATCCTCCTCCAAGTGCTTTGGCCATACAAAGTACATCGGGTTTAGTCTCAAATTTTTGGTGATGAAACCACCTGCCTGTCCTACCAAATCCTGTCTGAATTTCATCAATAATAAACAAACTATTTTTCTTTAAAGTCACTTTTCTTGCCTCAGTTATGAATTCTGAATCTAATTGAATTACTCCACCTTCACCTTGGATTGTTTCAATAAATAAGGCAGCAGTTCTTCGATTTACATTTCTTCTCAAATGATTTATATTATTTGCTTCAACAAATTTGACTTTTTTCAAAAGAGGTTTAAAAGGCTTTTGTTTGGATATTTGTCCAGTAATACTCAAAGCACCCATAGTTCTACCATGAAAAGAGTTCTCTAAAGAGACAATTTTCTTCTTACCTGTAAGTCTTGATATTTTTATTGCAGCTTCTATTGATTCGGCTCCGGAATTACAAAAAAATAATTTTCCTTCTATTCCAGTTATTTGCAAGAGCCTATAAGATAATTCTTCGACTACATCATTTGAATATAAATTACTTACATGATCTAATTTTTTAATTTGATTACTAACTGCCTCAACTACAGCAGGATGTGAATGTCCTAGGCAATTTACAGCTATACCTGATAAAAAATCAAGATAAATATTTCCATCTGAATCTTTTAGATAAAGTCCTTCTCCTTGGACAATTTTTATATTAGGAGTTGAATAATTACTCAAAAGATTACTGTAAAAATTATTATTCATATTTAATCCCTAGTGACCATAGTTCCAGTGCCGGAATCCGTAAAGACTTCAACCAATAGAGCATGAGATTTTCTTCCATCAATAATGTGAGCCCTATTGACGCCATTAGACACCGCGTCAAAACATGCTTCCATTTTAGGTCGCATTCCTTTATCAAGCTTTGGTATCAATCTTTCTAAATCCTTTATAGAAATTGTTTCTACCAAACTATTCTCATCGGGATAATTTGCTAAAAGTCCAATAACATCTGTGAGAAGAACAAATTTTTGAGCTTGAAGAAATTTTGCGATAGCAGACGCTCCTTGGTCTGCATTAATGTTGAATAATGTTCCATTTGAATCTACTCCCAGGCATGAAATAATTGGGATTAAATCTTGATCTAATAGTTCAAAAATTTTATTGGAATCAACTTCAATAATATCGCCAACTAAACCTAGATCGATTTCATTGCCGTCTTGGATGAATAATTTTTTCTTTACTTCGATAGTTCTATTTTCATCTCCAGAAACACCGACAGCTTTCTTTAAAAGACCATTAATTTCCACAACTAGATCATTTTGAACATTCATTAGCACTTCTTTAATTATTTTTATTGAATCAGAGTCCGTAACTCGATAACCATTTTTAAAATTTGATTCTATTCCTGCTTTTCTAAGCGCATCTGTTATTTGAGGTCCGGCGCCATGTACTACTACCGGTTTTAATCCAGCAAGTTTAAGGAATACAACATCTTGAGCAAATTGTGATAATAATTCTTTATTGATCATGGCATTTCCACCAAACTTAATAACTACAATGGCGTCTTGAAATTTGAGCAACCATGGCAAAGCTTCGGCTAAAACTCCGGCTTTAAATAATGCGTTTTCTTGAGAGTTTGTCATGTTGAATAAGCCGAATTCTCATGAACATATTTGATTGAAAGATCATTTGTAAGTATTGTTGCGCTTTCAATACCCATTTTTAAATCAACATCAACTTTAATAAATTTATTTTTCAAATCAACTTTTAATTCGTTATCGCAAGACTCGCCTGCTTCACATACCATTACATTATTTATTGATACATCTATTTTTTCTTGGCTAATAATAGCTTTGGAATTTCCTAAAGCTGCAAGGATTCTTCCCCAATTTGGATCTTCACCGAAAAAAGCGCACTTTAATAGATTATTTCTAGCTATTGATCTTGCAATCTCGACTGCGTCTTCTTCAGTATTAGCATTTTTAATATTTACTTCAATATTTTTCGTGGCCCCTTCAGCGTCATCCAGCAAAAGATTTGTTAGATCAATTAAAACCTTTAATAAAGCTTGTCTAAATTCATCTTCGTCTGGAGAGTAACCAGATGCTCCTGACGACAATAGGATTACGGAATCATTTGTTGAAGTACAACCATCTGAATCGAGTCTGTTTAATGTTTTGTTAACAGCATCATGAAGAAGTGACTTAAAATTTATTCTTGAGACATCTGCATCTGTTGTAATCACACAAAGCATGGTTGCTAAATCAGGTGCAAGCATGCCCGCCCCTTTTATCATGGCCCCGATTCTAAATTTTTCGTTTTGAAATGTCGTCATTTTCTTATGAGAATCTGTAGTCAAGATAGCTTCTGATGCATCATCACCACCTTCTTTTGATAATGAATCTTTCAAGTTATTGACGCCTTTTTCAATTTTTTGAATATCAAGTTGCTTTCCAATCAAGCCAGTGGAACAAACTGCTATTTCTGATGCTCCTAATCCCAATAATTTAGCCACTAATTCAGCACTTTTATGTGTTACTTGAAATCCTTTACTACCTGTACAAGCGTTTGCTCCTCCACTGTTTAACAAAACAGCCTTGAGCCTTAGAGTTTTTAGTACTTCCATTGACCAAAGCACCGGTGCAGCTTTTACTTGATTTGTCGTAAATACTCCAGTTGCATCAAAATTAGGACCATTGTTCACAACTAAAGCAATATCTTTTGCATGTTCTTTCAATCCACAATTAACACCAGCAGCAGTAAAACCTAGTGGAAAAGTGACACTCATATTAAAAATCCAAGTGTTTCATCCATATTATTCATTAAATTTAGATTTTGAATCGCTTGTCCAGCAGCTCCTTTAATTAGATTGTCTATAACTCCAACTACAGTTACTTGTTGGGTGTTTTCATCAAGAAAAATGTTGAAATTAGCATTATTTGTATCAATTACTTCACCTGTAGAAACGTTTCGCTCTTGAATTAGGTTAATGAATGAATTATCTTTGTAATATTCTTCAAAAATTGAAATTAGCTCAATCTTATTAATTGTTTTATTAGTTTTAAAAATTGTATTGGACAAGATTCCCCTTGAATATGGACCCAGGATAGGGTTAAAACTGATCTTTATATTCTCATTGCCTATTTGTGAAAGAGTTTCTTGAATTTCAGCTATATGTTGATGTTTACCTTCCATTTTATAGTTTACGATTGTTCCCATAACTTCGCTTGCGATTAATTTCTGGTTGGTTTTCTTTCCAGCACCAGTTGTACCACTTGTTGCAACTACAGAAACAAAATTTAAATCTATAATTTTCTCTTGAATAAATGGTGCCAGTGAAAGATTTATAACCGTTGCATAACAACCAGGATTAGCAACATGTTGAGAATTTGCAATCAATTCCTTTTGACCTTTTAGTTCAGGAAGTCCATATATCCAAGAACCAGCGAAATCTCCCCCATAGTAACGATGCCAATTTTCAGAGTTTTTTAATCTAAAGTCAGCGCCTAAATCAACTATTTGATTTAGTGAATGTTTTTTGGCTAAGTCACCTGATTGACCGTGAGGTAATGCAAAAAGCAAGATATCTTTTTGGTTAATTTTTGATTCATCATAACTTTGGAAACTTTCTTCATATACACCTGTTAGAAAGGTATGTTCGTCAGAAATTTTTGAGCCAACCTTGGAATCTGCAAAAGCATATTTCAAATTGAAATGAGGGTGCCTGGCCAGTATCTTGAGCAGTTGACCACCTGCGTAACCAGAGGCTCCAAAAACGCTGACATCCATGATGTAATTATACGCATATGCGCATAAATTATCTTAATTCAGCCTGGAACTCTTTCTCGATTTTTGCAATTATTTCGGATCTTAATTGCGAAACTTCTTCAGTTTTTAATGTTTTGCCCTGAGCACGAAGTCGAATATTAAAGGCAAGTGATTTCCTACCTTTTTGAAGATTTGCTCCCTCGTAAACGTCAAACAAGGTTACAGATTCAATTAGATCTGGCTGAATTTTTTTAATTGATACAACGACATCTCTCGCTTTTACAGATTTATCGAAGACGAATGCCAAATCTTCTTTAACTACAGGAAAAGTTGAAAATACTGGTGCTTGTTTTACTGAAATAAACTTCATTAGAATTTCTGGATATATTTCAAACCCAAATACTTTTGTCTTTATGCCGTATATTTCATTAACTTTTGGATGTATTTCTCCTGCATAACCTAAAACTTCATGGTCTATTTTGAATACTCCACACCTACCTGGATGAAATGGTTGGTAATCAGCATTTTCAAGACTTGCTCTCAGACCAATTTCATTTAAAACATCATGAACCAATGAAATCGGGTATCTCCATTCAATCAATTCATTATTCTTTATCGAGCCTAAACTTCTAAAAGAACCATTTATCAATCCACAAATTATGTATGGCTGCAAAGGTAAAGTATCCTTTAAATTATTAATTAACTTAACTTCTGGTTTTTTTAAAAGAGGTACCTTAGAAATAATGTTCTTACGAGATTTTTTAATAAATATATGCCCAGCTTCGTATACCTGTACATTATCTTGACCTCTAGATAAATTTCTTTCTAATGCCTTGAGAAGTCCTGGAAATAAACTCGTCCTTAGATACGGCTCTGTTTCTGAGATGGGATTATGTAATTTAATTGCGTTGTTTTTATATTTATTACTAATATCAAGATCTTTAGAAGAAATAAATGGATAATTTAGCGTTTCATTTAATCCTAGTGATGATATTTTATTACTAATTAGATGTTTGTACTCAAAGAATTGATTTTCAGATACTTTTTTATTCGAAGTCCTCAATACTCCCTTTATTTTGTGATATCCCCAAACTCTAAGTATCTCTTCAACTAAATCAGCGTTATTTACCAAATCATAACGCCAAGACGGAATTTTAACGATTAATTTAGAACCTTTACCTGAGGTGACTAAATTGAGATTTGAAAGAATTCTCAATATTTCAACTCTAGAAATATTGATACCCGTAAGACGTAAAAATTCATTTAAATCAAAATTTATTTTGGTTTGTGTAATCGATTTAATTGCAGTGGCTATTCCTTCAATTTTAGCGTTTCCAAATTTCTGTAAATAGAAAGCCGTTTTTATGGCTACCAATTCATTAATTTTATGATCGGTCCCGCGCTCGAACCTTTTAGAGGCCTCACTGGGTAATTTGTGTTTTCTTGAGGTAGCTCCAATACTATTTTGATTAAAGATGGCTGATTCGATTATTAAAATTTTTGAATTAGCGCTTACTTCACTGTTTAAACCACCCATAACGCCGGCAAGAGAAATAGCTTTCTTGGAATCAGCAATAACTAAGTCTTTCTCATCTAAATTTCTAATTACATGATCCAGCGTCTCTAATTTCTCATTTTTCTTAGATTCGCGTATCTCAATAGTTCCTACTACTTTGTCGGCATCAAATGCATGGAGAGGTTGACCCATTTCAATCATGAAATAATTTGTTAAATCGACCGGTAAAGAAATAGTTCTTATACCGCACTGATTTAGACGATTCTGAATAAATAATGGGGTTTTAGATTCAGGATTATAATTTTCGACACGAACTAGTGCTATTTTTGAAGCATTTTTTGTCGATATCTTTACTTTTGTCTTTTTAGACTTACTAACTTTCGGTAATTTTTCTTCAATTGGATCAATAAACTTAGAGTTCAAAATAGTTGCTAGTTCTCGTGCTATTCCTCTAACACTCATGGCATAACCACGATCTGGTAAAACTGAAATGTCTAAAACAGTTTCGTTTAGTCCTAATAATTTCTTCGCATCAACACCAATTTTTGCTGGTTCATTTATTACCATAATTCCGGAATGATCATCACTGATGTTCAATTCTTTAGCTGAACAAATCATTCCTTGCGACTTGCGGCCGTAAGTCTCTCTTTCCGATATTTTGAATTCACCTGGTAATTCACTTCCAGGAAGGGCAACTACAACAAGATCTTTCTCAACAAAATTACTTGCACCACAAACAATTCCAACTTTTTTACTTCCAACATCAACAGTGCAATATCTGATTGGTTTCTTAAACTCATTAAGTTGCTCAATTTTTTCAACTCTGCCAACAACAAGAGGGCCTTTAACTTCACCGTATTTCTCAACAGCTTCAACTTCAAAACCTAATTTGATCAACGAATCAATAATTTCATTTTCTTTTAAAGATTTATTTGATTTGATATGTTGAAGTATCCAAGTAATTGGTAGTTTCATTTACAAACTCATTCCAAAACTTGAATTGAATCTAATGTCAGCTTCAACCAAATAGTGCATGGTCTGAACTCCGTGTCTTAGCATGAGAGTTCTCTCTATTCCCATACCAAAGGCAAAACCAGTAAATTTTTTAGGATCAATACCAGCAGTGAGTAAAACATTGGGATTGACCATGCCGCATCCACCCCATTCGATCCATCCTTCTCCTTTACACACTTTGCAAGATTGAATATTAGATTTACCTTTACAAACAAAACATTTGAAATCAATTTCTGCACTTGGTTCAGTAAAAGGGAAAAATGAAGGTCGAAATCGAGTTATTACATCGGATCCAAAAAGTTCAGTTGCGAAATAATCTAAAGTACCTTTTAAATCTGACATGGTTAAATTTTTATCAATTGCTAGTCCCTCCACTTGATGAAATACGGGAGTGTGTGTTGCATCTAACTCGTCAAATCGAAATACTTTACCTGGAGAAATTACATAAATGGGTGGTTTTTGTTCAAGCATCACTCTCATTTGGACAGGTGAAGTTTGAGTGCGTAAGACAACACCTGAATTAACGTCATCTATGTAAAAAGTGTCTGAAGCAGATCTTGAAGGGTGATTTTCTGAAATATTCAATGAATCAAAATTAAACCAAGTAGATTCGACTTCCGGACCCTCTGCTACCTCATAACCAATTCTTTTAAAAATATCAGAGATTAAATATGTAATTGAATTTATTGGATGCCTCGAGCCTGTATTAGATATTAATTGATTCTTTGATGCCATAACTTCAGTTACATCAACTGTTTCTGAAGATAACATTTCATTTTCTCTTAAAGTATTTATTTCAATTAACTTTTGATCAAGAATTTCTTGCAATTGCTTCCTAGTCTTAGAGACAAGTTGACCAACTGCTGCCTTTTGAGAACCATCTAGCTTGCCAATTTCTCGATTGATTTTGGCCAAATCCGATTGGTCGCCAATTAGTCTATTTTTAATAATCTTAAAATCTTCAATGTTATCTATATTTTGTATATCTTTGAAAGCAGCACTTAAAATGGAATCGAAACTTTCCTGATTCATCCAAACACCCCTTTCAAATCTCTAGTCAACTCTTACATTTCCTAGAATTCTAATTACTACTTCTATATTTTGCCGTCTCATACATGCATAAAGTTGCGGCTGTTGAGACATTAAGAGACTCAGTTTTACCCTTCATTGGAATTGATACATCTGTACCCAAATTCTCTGGAAAATCCCTTAATCCATGGGCTTCGTTTCCAAAAATCCAAACTAAAGGATCCACTAAATTTACATTATCAATGGAGGTCTTGCAGTTGGCTTTTGTTAGGTAAATATTTCCCTTAAATGACTTTAATGTATTTACTAGATTTTTTAAATCACTTGTTTTTATTTCAAGATTAAATATGCTTCCTGCACTTGATCGAATAATTTTTCCATTTGAGATATCAACTGATTGACCTACGAGCACTATCAAATCAACCCCAAATGCATCTGCTGACCGTAGAATAGTGCCGACATTTCCTGGATCAGATATGTCGAAAAGTATTAATATGAATTTTTTATTAATAAGATCTGCTTCTTCAAAATAGGTTGACACAGAAGTAGAAACACCAACAATGCCTGCGGGATTGTTGGTTTCCGTTATTTTCTCAAGGGCCTTTTCGCTTACTAGATTCACTGGTATTTCTTTGATTTTTTGTATTTGCTCTATTAATGTTTTTTTATTGAGAAATTGTTTTGTACAGTAAATTTCGACCAATTTACCAGACTTAGCGCATGCTTCTACCGCATTTTCGCCCTCAATCAAAAACGTTTTTGTTTTGCGACGATTTTTTTTGTCTAATAATTTGGCAACTTTAATTATCTTGGTTGATTTAGGACCTAACTCTGAATCGCTAACCAACCAAGATGAATTTTTATTAGGAAGCTTTACCAATTGCCGATTTTGCTACATCAACAAGTGACTTAAAAGCTTGCGGATCATTAGTTGCCATTTCACTTAGCATTCTTCTGTCGATTTCAATTCCTGCAGAATTTAGACCTTGAATGAAACGGTTATAAGTTAATCCGTTGTCTCTAACGGCGGCATTTATTCTAGTTATCCAAAGTCTTCTGAATTGACCTTTTTTCTCACGTCGATCATTAAAAGAATAAACTTTAGAATGCAGAATTTGTTCTTTGGCTTTTCGATATAAACGAGATCTTTGACCTCGATAGCCTTTAGCTTCTTCCATGACAACGCGACGTTTTTTATGTGCGTTGACCGCTCTTTTTACTCTTGCCATTTTCTTTCCTTTCTAAAAATTATTTAGCGTAAACCCAACATTCTTTGTGCTTTTTTTGAATCTCCAGGTGCCAGCTGTGGCTCTGAAGCAAGTCTTCTCGTTCTTTTACTTGATTTAGACTCCAATAAATGTCTTCTGCCAGCTCTTTCATGTGTTATTTTTCCGGTGCCAGTTTTTTTAAATCTCTTTTTTGCACCGCTATGAGTTTTCATTTTTGGCATTACTGTTCCTCTTTTTCTATAGGTTTAGGTACAGATTTTGTCTCAGCAACTTTCTTCAAATTTGTAGCCTTTGCTTTAACAGCCTCTGATTTTCTTCTATTTGGCGCAAGAACCATAACCATATTTCGACCATCTTGTTTTGGCGCAAACTCAATAACACTTACTTCAGCAAGATCATCTGCTAAGCGTGCTAAAAGCTTGTAGCCCATTTCTGGTCTGGATTGTTCTCTTCCACGAAACATAATTGTCACTTTTACTTTGTCTCCACCAAGTAAAAATCTTTCAATGTGACTTTTCTTAGTGTCGTAATCATGACTCTCAATTCTTGGACGAATCTTCATCTCTTTAACGACTGCGTTGACTTGACTTCGTCTATTTTCTCGAGCCTTAAGTGCCTCTTGATACTTGTATTTTCCGTAATCCATAATCTTTGCCACAGGTGGCCTTGCTTCTGGAGCTACTTCTACAAGATCTAAATCGTTTTCTTGTGCTAAACGAATTGCTTCTTCGATTCGAATAACACCGATTTGCTCGCCATTTGGTCCGACCAAACGCACTTCAGGAACGCGAATTCGATCATTGATTCGTGGTTCTACGCTGATACCTACTCCTTATGTTCTTTCCGCATAGTTATACGCCACAAACTAAAGAATTGTGAATTTACTTTCACTCACTTTTAACCCAAAAAATCTTTTAAACGATTTATTAGGTGGGATTTCTCCGCTTGTGTATCACCCTTTGGTGATAGGTAATGTAAGTGTATCAGGCTAGCTCTTGCCCACCAGCAAATCTAACCCTTGTGGGGCAAATAAGTGGATTTCATCACTTTCCTGAAATTTTTTACTTATTTCAATGACAGTATTTGCAATATCTGAATTTGAATAGAAGATAATTCTGGCACTACAAGTTTCTGAATCCTGTATCTCAAATGAATTTATTTCAGAATATCCTGAAACTATCCTTTGGATTGTCTTTCTAAGTTGTTCTCTATGATTCATTATTCCGTCTTTATCAATGAAAATTGAATTACATACACTTGATTCAACTTTTAATCTGTGATCATCACCAATATCTATTATGAAACCATCGAGGTTTAAAGTACTCACATTTGTGCATATATCTTTTGCTGTTTGAGGTAAAGGCCTTGCCGATTTATTCCAAGATTTTATGCTTTGAGTATTTGAAAATGCCAATAAATACGTTTTTTGATCTTTAAGAGTCATCATTGCCTGTTGCATCTCTTTTTTATTTTCAGATGGAAAAAGTGCAACTAATAAAGTTGAATCTGGGAGAATCTTTTTTAGTTGAGCCATCAAATCTGTTGGCTTTGCAACTAAAAGATTTATTAAATATTTATTTTTAATACTAAATTCATCGGTAAAATCTAAAGTCTGCAAGCCATTATTTCTGTAACAATAATTGCTTTGGCTCCTATTTTATAAAGTTCATCCATTACTTTGTGGACTTCAGCCTTCTTAACCATTGATCTAACGGCAACCCAGTTACTTTCTTGAAGAGGTGAAATCGTTGGTGATTCGAATCCAGGTGTGATAATTGTTGCGCTTTCAATATTATTCTTCTCAATGTCGTAATCCATCATCACGTATTCACGTGCTACTAAAACACTATTTATTCTCCTTAAAAAGGTTTGTATTTCAGGTGTGTCTTTTACTTTTTTACTTTTTATTAGTACAGCTTGTGATTTGGAAATAACTTCTCCAACAAATTTCAGTCCTGCTTGTTTCATTGTTGTACCAGTATCAACCACATCTGCAATAGCATCGGCAACTCCGAGTCTGATCGCATTTTCAACGGCTCCATCAAGGTTAATTATTTCTGCGACGAATGAATTATCCTTTAACCACTTTGCAAGTAGATTAGGATAACTTGTCGCAATTTTTTTATTTACTACATCGTTATAACTATTGATATCCGAGTTGGAATCGGCAGCTAATCTAAATGTTGATTTACCATAACCTAATTCAATCATTATTTCAGCGGATGATTTAGAATCAATCAATAAATCATTTCCTGTTATTCCAAAGTCTAAAGTGCCTTCACCGACATATATGGCAACATCTCTTGGTCTCAAAAAGAAAAATTCAATGTCATTATCCGGATCACTTACTACAAGATCTCTTGGGTGATGACTTTTTAGAAATCCTGCTTCTCTTAATAATTTCTGAGTCGGTTCTGCAAGTTGACCCTTATTTGGAATAGCAATTTTCAACATAATTTATAGTTTTCCATAGACATCTTGAAGTTCAATTCCAGCTGCAAGCATTAGAACCTGAGTTTGATAAATCAATTGAGAAATTTCTTCTGCAGCTCTTTCTTTTGATTCGTGCTCGCATGCCATCCAAGCTTCTGATGCCTCTTCAACGACTTTCTTCCCAACTTGATGAACACCTGAATTTACTGCTTGCACTGTTGCTGAATTGGCATCTTGAGTAACAACTTTATTGCTTAATTCCTGCCATAATTGATCAAAAGTTTTCATAAATTCCTTTTCTTACTACTAATACTATCTCAAGAAAATTTGAAGAACTATTTTGCCAATTCTTTGTGAGAAATTAAACTTAGTAGAACTGCTTCAGCGGTTTCTTTCCCTTTATTTTCTTTTGAATCTTTAAATCCAGCCCTTTGGTAAGCCTGCTTATAGTTGTTGCAGGTTAAAACGCCAAATCCAATTGGTTTGCCAAATTCGACTGCTAAATTAGTCATTCCATTGGTAACTGCTTGACAAACATAATCAAAATGTGGAGTCTCTCCATTTAATACGACTCCCAGAACTATCACTGCGTCAAATTTCTTAACCAGTGCTACTTTTGCTGCAGCTATCAATTCAAATGATCCAGCAACATTAATTTTTTTGATTTTTATTTTATGTCTATTAAGCTCTTTCAAACACTCTTTTTCCATGTTTTGTGTTAAATCTGTATTCCAAAGAGCTGTGATTACTGCAATTTTAGTGTTATTAGGCATTTTAGTAATTTTGATTTTTGGAATCCTTTGAGGATCTTTCATTTAATTTTTTTCCTTTAAAGGCAGATCGTGACCCATTTTTTTTCTCTTAGTCTCCAAGTATTTAACATTTTTGGAATTTGACTCCACAACCAATGCTACCTTTTCAACGATTTTTAATCCGTAACCTTCAAGACCTGCTCTCTTAGAAGGATTATTGGTTAGAAGGCGCATACTTTTTATTCCCAAATCTGACAAAATTTGAGCGCCTGTTCCATAATCTCTAGCATCAGCTGGAAGGCCTAACTCAATATTTGCTTCGACTGTATCTAAACCTTTGTCTTGCAAATCGTAAGCTGCAATTTTGTTTAATAGCCCAATGCTTCTTCCTTCATGACCTCTTATATATAACAGAACACCCCGTTTTTCTGTTTCAATTCTTTTTAATGCTGCATGTAATTGTTCACCACAATCACATCGCAAAGAGCCCAAAACGTCTCCAGTTAAACATTCAGAGTGAACTCGAACGAGTACGTTTTCTCCATCACCTATTTCACCCTTTACTAATGCAATATGAGAGAAACCATCCACCAATGATCGGTATGCATAGGCTTTAAAGTCGCCATAAGCTGTTGGTAACTGACTAGTTGAATGAAGCTCCACTTGTTTTTCATTCTGTCTTCTATACTCAATTATTTCTGAAAGTGAGATGCTTTCAATTTGGTGTGATTTTGAAAATTCTTGAAAAATTGCTTTGTTACCTTCATTGATATCAAATTGACAAATTATTGCATTCGGATACTTTTCTGCAATTTTCATTAAATCTATTGCTGCCTCTGTATGTCCAGTTCTACGTAACACTCCACCAATTGTTGAGCAGGATAGTTGCACAACTCCTGGAGTAACAAAACTCTGTTTTGTAGAATTTCTATCCAGCAATCGAGAAATAGTCTTTACTTGTTTTATGTATAAATCAGAATCATTATTTAAGTCTTTTGAACTAATTTTGGGTAATTTTTGGTTAAATCTGTAAATATACCCTTCAGAAGTATTTGATTTAAATCCAAGTCTTTCTAAATCTTGGTTATCCAAGCAAAAAATTAATTCAAAATTGAATTTTTGACCCAGGATTTCTAAAAAATCAGAGGATAGATTTTCTGAAGTTAGCAAAATACTTACAGTTGAAAAATCCTGATAATCATCGACTATAGAGATTAATTTACTTTCTTGAATTGATTTTATAATTTTAGTGATTTTGTTAATCAATTGTCACTACTTACTTTGTTTAAGACATATTTTCCAATTAAGTCAAATTCAATATTTACATAATCATCAACTTTAAGAATATTAAGGTTGGTCTCTGATAGAGTTTGTGGAATTAGATTTACCTCAAAAAAATCATTTTTTAAGTCACTAATTGTTAAAGAAACACCATTTATAGCTATGGAACCTTTATTTATCAGATATTTCTTGTCTAAATGATCGATTTCTATTCTAAGTACTGTCCAGTTATCACTTTTATTAATATTAATAATTTTCAATATTTTATCGACGTGTCCAGATACTAAGTGACCACCAAGAAGTGTGGTTAATGTTGCTGCTCTTTCTAAATTAACATTATCTTTTATTTCTAAATTACCCAAATTAGTCTTATCAAGAGTTTCTTTTACAGCTGTGAATGTTAAAACACCATTCTCATTTTTTTCAATAGATAAACACACTCCATTAATATTAATACTTTCACCAATTAAAAAATGTTCCGACAATTTTCTGCAATCAATCGCAAATACTTTTGAATTATCACTTAGTTCTGTGATATCTATGACTGATCCGGTTGCTTGGACTATGCCAGTAAACATTTTTATCCTATTAATTAATCAATAAATGTAGTCGTAAATCTCTTCCAACTAGACCTACATTAGCGATTCGCCAATTTTGGTCTCTTAACCCAGGGATATTTTCTTTCAAGAAATCTTCTCCTTGTCCCAAAATCAATGGAGCGACGTAAATAATCAATTCATCAACCAATTTATTTTCCAAAAATTTACTTAATAAAACAGGTCCTGTCTCGAGCAAAGATGTTCTGACATCGTGTTTCCATAGTTCTTCTAAAATCAGTCGAGGATGAATTCGTGGTAGTAAAATTGTTTCCGCCTCATCTTTAAATATGTTGTAAGAACTTGGAATCTTGGTTTCTCCGACTACAAAGCGAATTGGCTGGAATTCCTTTTTTAGTTTTTTCGGATATCTGACGGTTAGTTTAGAATTATCAGCCAATACTGATTTAGCACCTGAAATGATTGCATCACAGCCATTTCTGATTTCGTGAACTTCAATTTCAGTCGCCTTGCCAGTAATTCGAAAATTTTTTTTCCTACCATCATTAATTTTGCCATCAACTGTTATAGCAATTTTCGCACTTACGTATGGTCTTGCTAACTCGTAAGATTTTAACCATCGAAAATTAAGCCTAGAATATTTATTACTAGAATTTAATTGCATTACTTCAATTCCATTTTGCTTTAGAAAAGCGATGTTGTTCGTGGTTACTGGATTAGGATCCTTTTTCGAAAAAACAACTCTATTTATTCCAGATTTCACAATTAATTCACAACAAGATGGTGTTTTTCCAACATGATTGCACGGTTCAAGAGTCACAAATAGAGTTGAATTCTTGGCTCTATCCCCTGCATTTTTGATTGCAATTTGCTCAGCATGGCTTGATCCATATCCTTCGTGAAACCCTTGTGAAATTAATAATCCAGAAGAGTCAACAATTACACAACCAACTCTAGGATTTCGCTTCACACTTTTTGGTACCAGCGCTAAATCATGAGCAAAAGTTAACCAATAATTATCTGATTGAAATACCATTTTATTTTGCAGAAGCTATTGCTAAGTTACGTAATTGCTTCATAACTTTTTCCGGTTCAGATGCAGCAAAAGCAGCAGAACCCACGACTAAGAAATCTGCACCGGCTTGAGTTGCCTTTTCGATTGTTTGAAATCCAACTCCACCATCAACTTGAATCCAAACATCTAGATCACTTTTTGTAATATCTTTTCGGGCCTGCTCAACTTTTAACAACATGTCATCCATAAATTTTTGACCGCCAAAACCTGGTTCCACTGTCATCACCAATAAAACATCTATGAGAGGTAGTAATTCCTTAACCTGGTCGTATGTTGTTCTTGGCTTTATCGCAACTCCAACTCTTTTATTTAATTTATGAATATCTTTAATAATTTTTTGTGGATCTTTTGCTGCTTCCAAATGAAATGTGACTGAATCCGCACCAGCGTCCGCAAAATTGCAAGCCCACAGGTCTGGGTTTTCAATCATTAAATGTGCATCAAGAGGTTTAATTCTTTTTCTAGATAAAGCTTCCAAAAGACTTTTTCCAAAACTCAAATTTGGTACAAAATGATTATCCATCACATCAAAATGAATCCAATCTATGGATTCTTGGACTTTGATTATCTCATCTTCTAAATTTATCGGATCGGCATTAAGTATGCTTGCCGCGATTTTTATATCCATGGCTATAGGTTACTGGTTTGGTAATCCATAAATACGTCTCAGACCTAATGCTCTATTCAAAATTTAGATTATCTTTAACCTGCACACCATTTAGCCAATCAAAAGCAGGCATTCTTTTTTTCCCTTGAGGAATAACTTCACCTAATATCAATGAAGAAGTCGGGGTTCCAACTAGTACATTCTTTGACCTTATTTTAATTTGACCTGGATTCAATTTTTCCTGATCGGTACCTAAAAAGTTCAATATCTTAATCTTGTTTCCTTGAAATAGTGTCCATGCGCTGTAATAATCATTTCCAATTTTTATTTTTGCTTTGATCTTTTCAATTCCTAGACTCCAGTCGATTTTTAAATCATATTCAGAGATTTTGGGAGCAAAACTTGTCTCTCCAAATTGTTTAATTTTCTGTACTTTGTGAGATTGAATATCGTCTAAAAGATTTTCCAAATCTTTGGAAGCCATTTCGTTTAATTTATTTAAAAGCTCTTCATAATTCTCATCATTTATGGATATCTTTTTTTGCAGCAATATTGGACCAGTGTCTAATCCCTTATCTATTTGAAACCAGGTAACGCCAGTTTCTAAATCATTATTCAAGATTGACCATTGAACAGGAGCTGCACCTCGCAGTTTTGGCAAAAGTGAATAATGCAAATTTATCCAGCCGTACTTAGGTTTATCTAACAATTGAGCAGGAACAATTTGCCCAAATGCAACTACAATTGCTATATCGAATTCAAGGTTATTAAATTCATTAAAAAATAATTCCTCTATATTATTAGTCTCATAAAATTTAATATTATGATTCAAGCAGAAAAGTGCTACATCAGTTTTACTTAATTTTTTATCTCTTCCTTTAGGTTTAGCAGATTGGGTTACAACTCCAACCAATTCATGTTTCGAATTATTGATTGCCTCAAGAATTGGAATTGCTGATTTGGGTGAACCACAGAAAAGAACTTTCATTTATATAGATAATCCAAATGTGTCATGAGGACTCACTTTTATTTTAGGTTTTTCTCCCCCAAACCATTCTGATTCTCTTATGGCCTTCATAGCCAACTTACGCGTGTCGTTGTCAAGTCTGTCTACAAAAATAATTCCATCTAAGTGGTCAGTTTCATGTTGGATACATCTTGCTAACAACTCAGAGCCTTCAATCACTACATCTTCGCCATACATATTTTTTCCTGTTGCAATTACTCCGAAAGATCTTTCGGTATTAAAAGCTAGTCCAGGAACAGATAAACAACCTTCATCGCCAATTTGATGCAGGTCAGATAACTTTAATACTGGATTTATTAAGTGTCCTGGTTTATCTTCTTCAACACAGTAAGTAAAAACTCTTAAAGAAACTCCAATTTGAGGTGCGGCCAAACCCACACCTGGAGCGTCAAGCATTGTTTCAGTTAAATCCTTAACTAAATTTCTTAATTCTTTATCGAAATCTATAACCTCATCAGCTTTTCTTGTGAGAATAGGATCTCCGAAAACTTTGATTGATTTTATTGACATATTGCTTATTCTATTACTTTTGCTTTACTCTATATCGTAAGGATTGTATTTAACTCGCACCGGATTTCTTTTCTTTAGACTAAATTGATTCATTTTTGACCTTAAAATAACTGGAAAATTTTTCTTATTATTAGTCATAAAAACTAATCTTGCTTCGTTGTTTTGTTCATTTATGTTTGGACCTAATACGTTCAAGTCTTCAATTTCACCAAATTCGGAATTTAATTCATTTACTTCACTTAACTCACCGGTCACAACATATGTATCTTTGACTGGATATAAATTTGTTTCTTGTCTAATTTTCAATTCTTGTTCTAAATACCAATCACTTGATTGCTTGACCAATGACTGAATAATTCGATTATTCGTGTCAAGATTGATAAACACTTTTCCAGAATTAGCTTTTCTATCAACTAAACTGATTGCGTTTATCCATTTTCTATAAGTATCTTCATTACTTGACAAACCAGCTCTAGCCAAATACAAATATGCATCTAAAATTATCAAAGCAGAATAAGGAGTATCAGAGATTGGCTCAGCTCCTGGTGTTGCAACTACTATTGATTTCTCATTTTTGATTTTTCTTAATATATTTTGTCCTCCCGAGGTTATTATTTTTACTCCAGGAAATGCTTTACCGATTTCTTCTACAATCTTTTTTTGACCCGATACAGTTGTCGCATATTTAGTTGATTTACAGTACTGACATTGCCAGAATGTGACATTTTTCGAACACCACTTACATTGCAATGATTCATTTTTGTCACTTTTAAATAGCGGTCCTGAACATTGATTGCATCTTAAACTTTCTCTGCATTCCAAACATTGCAAATTGCTCGAGTATCCAAGCCTTGGTACCTGAATTAAAACATTTGATCTTTGTAATCCTTCTTGAATTATTTTCCATGCAGAGCTAGGAATCATTCTGGACTTTTCCAGAGGATCATCTGAATAATTCCACGAGATTTCAGGCCAAAATTCTTCTTTAGATGCAATCATTATTTCACTAATTTTTTTATTTTTTATATCAAAGTAAGTTTTAATACTTTTACCAAAACCGCAAAATATTAGATGAGAATTACTGATTTTACTTCTATTAAGACTTACTTGTCTGACATTCCAGTATGGTGCCTGCTGAGAGTAATAATTTTCTTCACAATCATCCCAGACGATAATTAGTCCTAAATTTTGCACAGGTGCAAAAACTGCGTTTCTCGTACCAACCACCACATCAATTGGACTTGTCAGAATTTCTAAAAATGATTCATATCTTGGACCAGGTTCTTGCTCTGCACTCAGGATTTTAAAAATAATATTATTTTTATTTAGATATTCCGTAAAATTTATTACATCATTATATTTTGGAAATATGACAATTGATTGTCTTGAGTTTTCTTTGACTTCTTTAATAACATTTAGAAGATATTTGTAGTAATCATAATTAGGAGGAAACTCAATACAGTTTGTTTTATTTGAAATTTTCTTCAAATTTAATTCTGAGGAAATAGATTTATTAGAAAAAAAAGATCTATATTTTTTTTCTATTTTTGCTTGACGAGGTGGGATACTAAATCGTAGTGAATCATTAAGAGTGCCAATAAATTGATCAGAGGTTATACGACAAAGATCAATAATTTCTGGTCTTAGAACTGGTATTTCTGAAATAACTTTTTCTATCTTCGATAATTTTTTATTCTCAAGCGTCGACTTACTCCTCTCTATGACCCAGCCCTCTAAATTTCTTCCTGCAAATTTAATCTTGACTTTAACTCCAGGTTGACAGGCTTCATCTAATTCTTCTGGAATTTCATAATCAAATGGGTAATCTAAATGGGGTAATGAAATATCTAAAATAACTTTTGCTACTGCTAAGTGTTGCGCCAAATCGCTAACACCTGCAATCAATTATTTTGATATCGCAGATTTTAAAGCTTCTGCTCTATCTGTTTTTTCCCAAGTGAAGTCTTGATCTTCTCTACCAAAGTGACCATAAGCTGCGGTTTTTCTATAAATTGGTCTTTTCAAATTTAAATCTCTGATGATTGCAGCGGGCCTTAAATCAAAAACTTTCGAAATCGCTGCTTGAATTTTCTCATCACTTACGATTCCAGATCCAAAAGTTTCAACAAATACACCAACTGGTTGCGCTTTACCTATGGCATATGCCACTTGCACTTCACATCTTTGCGCGAGTCCTGCAGCTACAACATTTTTTGCAACCCAACGCATTGCATAGGCTGCAGATCTATCAACTTTTGAAGGATCTTTACCTGAAAATGCTCCTCCACCATGTCGGCTCATTCCACCGTATGTATCAACAATAATTTTTCGTCCAGTTAATCCAGCATCTCCCATTGGTCCACCGATTTCAAAGCGTCCAGTTGGATTAACTAGTATTCGATAATTATCAGTATTTAGTGAAATATCAAGAGATTCCAAAACCTTTTGAACTACATGTTTTTCAATATCTGGTTTTAATTGTTTTTCTAAATCAACTTCTGCTGCATGCTGTGAGGAAATAACAATTGTGTCAAGACGCACTGGTTTATTATTTTCGTCATACTCAATAGTTACTTGTGTTTTTCCATCAGGTCGTAAATAAGGTAGTGTTCCATTTTTTCTTACTTCTGTTAGTTTCTCAGCAAGTCTATGAGCTAAAAAAATAGGTAATGGCATTAATGATTTTGTGTCATTACACGCATAACCAAACATGAGTCCTTGATCTCCAGCGCCTTGTTTGTCTAAGGGATCTTGTGAACCAGTTCTTTCCTCTAATGCATCATTTACACCTTGTGCAATGTCTGGTGATTGTTTACCAATTGATACAGAAACTCCACAGGAGTTACCGTCAAATCCTTTAACGGATGAGTCATATCCAATTTCAGTAACAACTTGTCTAATAATTTCTGGGACATCTGAGTAGCCACTAGTAGTAACTTCTCCTGCGACATGCACTTGTCCGGTAGTAATCAAAGTTTCAACTGCAACTCTGCTGTGAGGATCTTGTCGCAACATATCGTCCAAAATAGAGTCGCTAATTTGATCTGCAATTTTGTCTGGATGACCTTCGGTGACAGATTCAGAAGTAAACAAACGTCCAGCCATTAAAAGAACCTCTCTATTTATATATTCCTGTGGTCACACAAGGTCGGGCTCGACCGGACTTTTCTTAATACTACCAACTTTAACGAGAAGGGCTGACAGATAATCTAATGCCTCATTTGCTAGGTCAAATTTATTCTTTAACATCAATTTTTTAGTCATATTTTGACTAACCATCAAAAATTCATTATTTATTGACTCCATAGCCTGATCTTTTTTCACCTTATTAGCAAAAATTACGTCACAGCCTTTTTGTTCTAACTTGAGCTTGGCTGACTTTTCCAACTGCATATCATCATCAATAGTCTCTGCAGCAAATCCCACTACGATTTGCTTATTATTCTTATTTCTCGAAATTTCTTGCAAGATATCAGGATTCTTTACAAGTTCAAGTGTGATTTCATCATTAATTTTCTTTATTTTTTCATTTGATTTATTTTTTACTCTGTAATCAGAAACCGCTGCGTTCATGATAATCAGATCAAAATCTTTAACTCTCAAAAGTAATTCTTCTCTTAATTCTGATGCATCCTCAACAGGTATGTAGTCACAACCTGCAGGAATTTCAGACTTTATATTTGCACCGATTAGACAAACTTGCGCACCACGAGATATTGCAGCACGGGCAAACGATAATCCTTGAAGACCACTTGATCTATTTCCTATAAATCTGATTGGATCTATTGCCTCTCTCGTCCCACCAGCTGATATCAACACTTTAATATTTTTTAAATCTTGAATAGGATTTACTTCGTTACGTTTAATTACATTATTGACAACTTCAACTAGTTTAAGTGGATCTGGCAGTCTGCCTATACCTGTATCTTCACTTGTTAATGCACCTTTATCAGGATTAATAACAATAAATTCTCGTTCTTTTAATTTTCTTATATTTTCTTGCGTGGCAAGATTTTCCCACATTTCGGTGTGCATTGCTGGTGCTAATACTTTTGGACATTTTGCTGTTAACAAAGTTGCTAAAAGTGCATTATCTGCAAATCCATTTACTAGATGAGCCAAAAAATCAGCAGTTGCAGGTGCTACTAAAACTAATGCGGCTTCTTTTGCAATTTTTACATGCTCTACTTCGTGAGGTTTATTCCAAATATCACTTACAACTTCTCTGCCACTTAAAGCAGCAAGCGTTACTTCACCTATAAAATTTAATGCGCTTTTTGTAGCAATAACCTGAACATCATAATTATTGTCCCGAAGTCTTCTAATTATTTCTGCTGATTTATATGCAGCAATACCACCGGTAACACCTAAAACCACTAAAGGCTTAGTCATGGTTTTATTTCTTAGTTATTTTCTGAACTATTCTCTTCTGTATTTTCTACAGTTTCAGTTGTCTCTTCAACAACTTCATTTGTTTCATCTGGATAAACTCCAGCAAAAGAATTGTCATAACTTGCGTTATATCTTTGTTGAGCTTGAATTGCAGCCAATCTTCTTTGTTCCATTTCAGCAGCTTCTTGAGCTAAAACTTCTGGATCAACATGTTCGGTTCTTAATAACTTAGAATTAATTTCTCTTAATGCAATTGATAAAGGTTTTTCTTGAAGTTGAGTTTCTACTAAAGGTCCCACATACTCAAGTAGACCTTCGCCTAATTGTGAATAGTAAGCATTAATTTGACGGGCACGTTTTGCTGCATAGATAACTAACTGATATTTCGAACCTGCTGTATCTAATAAATCATCAATAGGAGGATTTGTAATACCTTCTGGTTTTACTGGTGCAGCCACGTTTTTAGTCCTAGACCTTTCAAAATTGATTGTCGGCTTAATCAAGCCCTAGTAAGGCTATCAGTTCATCGACTGTGGATTGCACATCCTCATTGATTACCACAGCATCAAACTCGTTTTCTGCCTTTAGTTCATCTAGTGCAACCTGAAGTCTTAAATCTAATTCCTCATTTGATTCGGTTCCCCGAGTAATCAATCTTCGCTTAAGTTCGTCAATTGAGGGTGGTTTTAGCATCACCAAAAATGATTCTGGCATTGCTTTTTTTATTTGTCTTGCACCTTGTAAATCTATTTCTAAAACCACCATTTGATTGTTTTTAATTCTTTCCTCTACTGGTTTTCTGGGAGTTCCATACCAAGCTCCAGCAAATTTTGCGTATTCTAATAATTTGTTGTCTTTTATTTGATTATTGAATTCTTCTTCACTTAAAAATTGGTAATGATCATCGTGTTTTTCTTCAGGTCTAGGCTTTCTGGTTGTTGCTGACACCGACAAATACACTTCAGGTTTCTTTTTTACCAATTCTCTTACTACTGTTCCTTTACCTACACCTGAAGGACCAGCTAGAACAACTAGAGAAGCTTTCATTAATTAAATTCCTCTAATAATGCATTTATTTGATGAGGACCTAAACCCTTTAGTCTTCTGCTTTGTGCAATTCCTATTCTTTCCATTAAATTTTCTGCCCGTATTTTTCCAACTCCTGGCATAGATTCAAGTAATGCAATCACTTTCATTTTTGCGATTGCTTCGTTTGAATTTATTTGTTCAAAAGCAGATTTTAAAGTTAATTGACCTTTTTTTAATTTTTCTCTTAATTCTGCTCTGATTTTTCTATTTGCTGCAGCTTTTAATAAGGCAGCTTGTCTTTCTTCTTTTGTCAGAGAGGGTAAGGCCATAGGTTAATCTTTCCATTACATTTAATTCAACCAAATATCAGGTCTTATTTAATTAGTGTTAATTTCATCCATCAAATTAAGGCACGCATTTTTTATTGAATCACTTTCAGTTATTGGCCTTCCAATCACTAGTAAATTTGCACCATTTTTTAATGCTTGACTGGGTGTCGCCACTCTTTTTTGATCATCAGAACTTGAACCTGTAGGTCTTATGCCTGGAGTGATGAGCACAATATCTTTACCCACTGCGTTTCTTATCATCGCTACTTCTTGGGCGCTGCAAACAATTGCTTTTGCTCCAGCTTCAACTGCCAACTTAGCCAGATTAATCGCGCTTTCTCGTGAATCTAACTTAAAACCAATTCTTTTAATACTTTCATCATTAATTGAAGTAAGTATTGTTACTGCGGTTATTAAAGTATTAGGAAGCGCTTGGACGGCTGATGCAATCATTTCCAATCCCCCTGCTGCATGAACAGTTAAATATTTTGGATTTATATCTTTAACTGAATTACAAGCCCCCGACACTGTCGCTGGAATATCGTGTAGTTTCAAATCTAAGAAAATATCGCAATCAGATACATTTCTAATTTCTTGAATTGCCTTTTTACCATCTCTTAAGTAAGTTTCCAAACCAATTTTTAAAGTTGAAACATAAGGTGATGCTTCAATTGCCCATTTTTTAGCAACATTTAGATCAGGTGAATCCAAAGCTAAAGCAATTGGAAGTTTCATAAATTTTCCATATGAGCAGCATTCATTACGTCTTTAATTGATCTAATACTTTTGTCTTGAAGTAAATCACTTAATTCATCATGAATTCTTATACAAGCTTCTGGATCATTAAAAACCATCGTTCCAACACTTATTGCATTTGCACCAGCTGCAAAAAATTCCAACGCATCTTTACCATTTCTAATTCCTCCCATACCAATAATTGGAACTTTAGGTAATGCTTGTCTTATTTGGTAAACACATCTAATTGCAACTGGTCTTATCGCAGGTCCAGATAAACCACCTGTTTTGCCACTTAATTTTGGTTTCAAAGTATTAGTGTCTATAACCATTCCCAGCAAAGTATTAATCACACTTAAACCATCAGCACCTGCGTTTACTACTGCTTTTGCAATATGAGCTATGTCAGTTACATCTGGAGATAGTTTGGCAAAAATAGGCAAAGAGCTTGAAGAATTTCTCTTTACTGAATAAATAACTTCAGTTGCTGAATTTGAATCACAAGCAAAAACTAAACCTCTGTTTTCGACATTGGGACAACTAATATTTACTTCAATTCCAATTACACCTGGAATGTCTCTCAATTTTTCTGCAATTTTTCCATATTCTTCAACACTGTTTCCTGCTATCGAAACAATTGTTCTTGCTCCTTTTTGATGAAGCCAAGCTAAATCTTTTTCAATGAAATCATCAATTCCAGGACCTTGAAGTCCAATTCCGTTTAACATTCCACTTGGAGTTTCTGCCATTCTTGGTGTTGCTCTTCCTGATCTTGGTTGAAGCATCACACTCTTTGTGACAACTGCCCCAAGTGAAGTAATGTCTATAAATTGATCTAATTCTTTTCCTGCAGCAGCACAACCAGATGCCGTAAAAACAGGACTTGGTAATGATTGATTCATTAATTCAATTGTCATATCAATTGATGATCTTTTAGGAAATCTTTTCATCAATGATCTCCAATTTTGGTGCACCATAAGTTTCACTAGGAACAGTTCCAACATCACTCCAACGAACTTTGTCGCCTCGAAAATTTGGTCCATCAACGCAAGATCGAAGCATTCTTGTTACTCCGTCGTCTCCAATAACTGGTAATACGCATGTCATGCAAACTCCAATGCCACATGCCATAGATTCTTCAACGCTTGTTTGAGAAACAATTCCATGCATAGTTGCAACTTTTGATACTGCTTCAAGCATTTTCATAGGTCCACATGCATATACAACAGCGGCATTTGTTTTGTTAATTACTTCTGGTAAGACATCTGTAACTTTGCCCATTTGGCCTGATGTTCCATCATCTGTTGTAACAGTTAATGTTGTGGACAACCTTCTAGCTTCAAGCATTCCAAATAATTTTTCTGAAGTTGAGGCACCTAAAATAAAATCAACTCTGCAATTTCTTTTTGCAAGCGATTCAGCCAAAGTAAATAATGGTGCTGCACCATATCCACCGCCAACTAAAATACATGGAACCGGATTTTTTGGAAGACTAAATGGTTTTCCTAATGGTCCTACTAAATTTATTGGGTCATTTCTTTTTAAGTTTGCTAAGTAATCCGTTCCTGGCCCATGCGGTGAAACCACGATATCGACAGTTCCACCGTAAACTCCCCGATCGTTAACTTGGTAAATACTGAATGCTCTTCTTAAAATAAGTGAACTTCTTTCATCACCTATTGCTACTGCAACAAAGTTTCCAGGTTTAAATTCTTTTGGCATATCAGCGGCAGTAGCTGTAATTACAAAATAACTGCCTATTTTTTTGTTATCAACCACGACACCTTGATGAACAATTGGCATTTATGAAACCATTTTTTCTCTAGCAATACTTATATCTCTTGCCCACTCTTGCAAAGATTTAACCTTAAATCCAGATTTTTGAAGTGATTCAATTCCTGCTAATGCTGCCTTTAATCCTTGAGCAGTAGTTATGCAAGGAACAGACATATCAGTAGCTGCTGTTCTGATTTGATAACCATCTGTTCTAGGACCAACTCCATAAGGAGTATTTACAACTAAATCGATTTCACCATTTCTTATTGCCTGCACAGAAGTAGTTTCACCTTCAACCTCTCCTAAATGATGTTTTCGCAATTGCTTTGAATCGATGCCAAATTTCTTAATATAATTTGCTGTTCCACTTGAGGCATAAATACTAAATCCTAATACTTTAAGTTTCTTTATTAACTCGACCATGGATTCTTTATCTCTATCTGCAATAGAAACAAAAACATTTCCCTTTAACGGCAAACCACCTGAATATGCACCACTTTGTGCTTTAGCAAATGCAGTTCCAAATGTCGTATCTATTCCCATTACTTCACCAGTTGATTTCATTTCTGGACCAAGGATTGAATCAACACCTCTAAATCTGCCAAAAGGTAAAACTGCTTCTTTAACAGCGATTGGACTTTCAGGAAAAGTTGTAGCCCCATCACCAATTTTTGGAAGTAGGCCTTCTGCTCTTAAATCTTTAATACTTGCACCAAGCATTATTCGAGCACATGCCTTTGCTAATGAAATTCCTGTTGCTTTAGATACAAAAGGAACTGTTCTAGACGCTCTTGGATTTGCTTCTAAAACATACAAAGTATCTCCGGCAAGTGCATATTGCACATTCATAAGTCCAACCACACCAATGCCAGTGCCTATGGCATAAGTACTTTTTCTAATTTGTTCTATATGTTTTTCAGTTAATGAGATGGGAGGAAGTGAGCATGCAGAATCACCTGAATGAACTCCTGCTTCCTCAATGTGTTCCATAATTCCACCTAAAAACATTTCTTTGCCATCAAACAAAGCATCAACATCAATTTCTAAAGCATCATCTAGAAATCTATCCACTAATACCGGATGTTCAGGATTTATTTGTGTTGCTTTTTCAATATAGGTAAGAAGCATCTCTTCGTCATAAACAATTTCCATTCCTCGACCACCTAAAACATATGAAGGTCGGACCAATACTGGATACCCAATTCTTGATGCAATTTCTTTAGCTTGACTAAACGATGCCGCCATTCCGTGATCTGGTGAGATTAAATTTGCCGTTTTCAATACTTCACCAAATGCTCCTCTTTCTTCGGCAAGATGAATAGCTTCTGGACTTGTTCCAACTATTGGAACTGAATTTTCTTTGAGCTTTTGTGCTAAACCAAGAGGAGTTTGACCTCCTAATTGAACAATTACTCCAATTAAATTTCCCGATTGCTTTTCAGCGTGTACAACTTCCAATACATCTTCAAGCGTTAAAGGTTCAAAATAAAGTCTGTCTGAGGTGTCGTAATCAGTTGAGACTGTTTCTGGGTTGCAATTAATCATGATTGTCTCAAAACCGGCTTGCTTTAAAGTTTGTGCTGCGTGAACACATGAATAATCAAACTCAATTCCTTGACCAATTCTATTTGGTCCTGAACCTAAAATAATTACTTTATTTTTATTAGATTTTGCTACTTCTGTTTCTTGATCATAACTTGAATAGTGATAAGGAGTCTTTGCCTCAAATTCGGCAGCGCAAGTGTCAACAGTTTTAAACACTGGTCTTAAATTTAATTCTAATCTTAATTTTCGAATATCATCTTCTGTTGTTTTTCGAATCTGGGCAATCTGTTGATCAGAAAAACCATGTGATTTTGCATATTTTAATAAATCAAAATCTAAAAGATTAGCTTTCTTTAATTCATCAGCTATTTCATTAATTAAAATTATCTGGTCTAAAAACCAAGGATCAATTGAACTTGCTTTATAAACTTCGTGCAATGAAATTCCAGCTAGAAGAGATCTTTGGATTGAATTAATTCTTCCATCAGTTGGATACTTACATTTTTCCAGCAACTCGACTTTAGACTCATTCACATCACTAAAATCAAAAGAAGCATCTTTTTTCTCAAGACTTCGTAAAGCTTTCTGTAAAGCTTCACTAAAATTTCTGCCAATAGCCATGGCTTCTCCCACACTCTTCATGTGAGTTGTCAATTTTGTATCTGCACCTGGGAATTTTTCAAATGCAAATCTAGGAACCTTCACAACTACGTAATCAAGCGTTGGCTCAAAAGATGCTGGAGTTTCTTTTGTGATGTCATTTGGTATTTCATTAAGTGTGTAACCAATAGCCAACTTTGCTGCAATTTTTGCAATTGGAAAACCTGTTGCTTTTGAAGCTAAGGCTGATGATCTTGAAACCCGGGGATTCATTTCGATAACAATCATGCGTCCATCTAATGGATTTATTGCAAATTGAATATTGCAACCACCTGTATCAACTCCAACTTCTCTAATAACTGCAATTGCAATATCTCTCATATGTTGATATTCGCGATCAGTCAAAGTCATTGCTGGCGCAACTGTGATTGAGTCCCCAGTATGGACTCCCATTGGATCAAAATTTTCTATAGAACAAATTATGACGACGTTGTCGTGATGATCTCGCATTAATTCAAGTTCAAATTCTTTCCAACCGATAATGCTTTCTTCTAACAAAACTTCACTGGTAGGAGATGCTTGTAACCCGGTTGCTACAAATTTGATTAAATCTTCTTCGTTATAGGCAATTCCAGAACCTGCTCCACCCATAGTAAAAGATGGTCTTACTACTAGTGGATATCCAAGTTTTTGCGCAGCATCAAGACATTCTTCTAATGAATGACAAATTTCACTCTTTGCTGAATTTCCACCAATCTTTGAAACAATACTTTTGAATTTTTCTCTATTTTCTCCGCGCTCAATAGCTTCAACTTTTGCCCCAATTAATTCGACATTGTATTTTGTTAAAATTCCTTCCTTATGTAATGCCATCGCAGCATTTAATGCAGTTTGACCACCCAGAGTTGGCAATATTGCATCAGGTTTTTCTTTTTGAATAATTTTTTCCAAGATATCGGTTGTGATTGGTTCTACGTATGTTGCGTCAGCAAACTCAGGATCAGTCATGATTGTTGCAGGATTGCTGTTAAGAAGTATTACTCTTATTCCTTCTGCTTTTAACACACGACAAGCTTGAGTTCCTGAATAATCAAACTCACAAGCTTGTCCAATTACAATCGGGCCTGAACCTATTACCAAAACTGAATTAATATCTTTTCTTTTTGGCATTATTTTTTTCTCATTAATTCTGTAAAGCGATCGAATAAATAATCTGCGTCATGAGGACCTGCGGCTGCTTCTGGATGGTATTGCACACTAAAAGCCTTTTTATCTTTTAATGACAGTCCTTCAACAACATTGTCATTCAAACAAATATGGCTCACAAAAACTCGACCAAATTCGGTTTCACTTTCTTGATCAATTGGAGCTTTAACGGCAAATCCATGATTATGTGTCGTTATTTCAACTTTTCCGGTTGTTAAATCCATGACAGGTTGATTTATTCCACGATGTCCAAAAGTTAATTTATATGTATCAAATCCAACTGCTCTACCTAATATTTGATTTCCAAAACAGATTCCAAAAAGTGGAATATTTTCTTTAAGAATTCTTTTTGTTAAATCAATTGCATGATTAGCTGTTGCTGGATCTCCTGGACCATTGCTTAAAAATACGCCATCAACTTCATGCTTAAAAATTTCTTCAAAACTTGTTGTGACTGGAAGAACTTCAAGTTCAATCCCTCTTCTGGTTAAGCGATCAAGAATTCCATTTTTGATACCTAAATCAAGTGCTGCAACTTTAAATTTCTTTATACCTTCTGCTTTTACCTTAAACGGTTCAGTTGTTGTTACTGCTCCACAAAGATCTGCCCCTTTCATTTGTGGAGAATCGAGAACTTTCTTTAAAAAATAATCTTTATTCTTATCATTTATTTCCCCAGAAAATATTCCAGCACGCATTGCTCCCTTATCCCTTAAATGTCTAGTAAGAGCTCTGGTATCTATTCCAGCAATTGAAATAATATTTTGTTTTTTTAACTCTTCCTCTAAAGATCTCTTGGATCTCCAGTTAGAAGAAATTCTTGATGGATCTCTAACTACATAACCTGAAACCCAAATTTTTCTTGATTCATGATCTTCATCATTTATTCCGGTGTTTCCGATATGAGGTGCAGTTTGAATCACAATCTGTTGATAATAAGAAGGATCCGTCAAGGTTTCTTGATAACCAGTCATTCCTGTTGTGAAAACCGCTTCACCAAAAGTTTCACCAATTGCACCATATGATCTACCCCTATAAGTTGATCCATCTTCAAGAACTAGTAAGGCAGGTGTGAAAGTCATGAAACTATTTCACCGCTTTTGTATGTGAATTTACCTTTATGAATCGTGTGAATTACTTTACTTTTGAGCTTTATCCCATGGTAAGGATTGTTTTTACTTAAAGAATGTGTTTGATTTGCATCTACCGTCCATTCAACATCTGGATCAATAACACAAAGATTTGCTACTTCATTCTCATTTATAGGTCTTCCATGATCTTTTAATTGTGCAATTTTTGCTGGATTTTCACTCATAACTCTTGCAATATCAGTCCAATTCATTTTCTTATTTGAGATCATTACTGTTGCAACAACTGATAGTGCTGTTTCTAATCCAGTCATTCCAAATGCGGCCTGATTCCATTCGCCTTCTTTATCTTCTGCAGGATGTGGAGCATGATCTGTAGCAACAACATCAATTACTCCACTTGCTAAAGCTTCTTGTAACGCTTTTAAGTCACTATTACTTCTTAATGGAGGATTTACTTTAAATCTAGCGTCATAGTCTCGACAATTATCTTCAGTCAATATTAAGTGGTGCGGAGTCACTTCTGCACTAACTTTAATTCCTCTTTGCTTAGCCCACCTTAAAATTTCGACAGTTCCAGCTGTTGATGCATGACAAATGTGTAGTTTTGAATCAACATGTTCAGCTAATAGAACATCTCTTGCCACTATTGATTCTTCCGCTACTGATGGCCAACCGACTAAACCCAATTGACCAGAAAGAAGAGATTCATTCATTTGAGAATTTTGTGTAAGTCTTGGTTCTTGCGCATGCTGTGCAATCACACCGTCAAATGCTTTAACGTATTCAAGAGCTCTTCGCATTAATACTGGATCATGAACGCACTTTCCATCATCACTAAATATTTTTACTTGTGCACTTGATTGAGCCATCGCAGATAATTCTGCTAATTGTTCTCCATTTAATCCAACAGTTACTGCTCCAACTGGAACAACATCTACTAATCCGATTCTTTGCCCTAAATTCCAAACTTGTTCAACTACTCCGGCCGTGTCTGCTACCGGCAAAGTGTTTGCCATTGCGTGAACTGCGGTGAATCCTCCAGCAGCTGCTGCTTTACTTCCAGTTTCAATTGTTTCCGAATCTTCTCTACCGGGTTCGCGCAAGTGAGTGTGTAAATCAACAAGTCCTGGAAGTAAAATTTTTCCTGTTAAATCAACTGTTAGAGCATCAGGTGCATTGATTGTGTTTGGATTTGCAATTTGTTTTATTTTTTGATCAACTATTAGAACATCTTGGTTATTCTCACCTTTTACACTTACATTCTTTAATAAAATCATTATTTACTACTCTCCACTTCGTTTTGGGATCCACCAAGTAGCAAGTAAAGAACTGCCATTCGAATACTCACACCATTTGCCACTTGTTCAATAACAACAGAATTAGTACTGTCTGCTACTTCTGCTGTGATTTCCATACCTCGATTCATAGGACCTGGATGTAGAACTAAAACACTTTGTTTCATTTTATTTAATCGAGCAGAATTTAAACCAAAATTTCTAGAATATTCTCTAGCTGTTGGAAAATATGCAGCATTCATACGTTCTTGCTGAACTCTTAACATCATAATGGAATCAACATTTTCTATTACTTCATCAAGATTATAGGAATATTCGCATTCCCATTCTTTTATTCCTTTTGGCATTAAAGTTGGAGGAGCAACCATTACAGGTGTTGCACCTAGTTTTTTAATTAATAACGCATTACTTCTGGCAACTCTGCTATGCAAAATATCGCCAACTATTGCGATTCTTAGACCTGTTAGATCACCTTGATTATTTTTTAAATGTTTTCTTATTGTGTAAGAATCAAGTAAAGCTTGGGTTGGATGCTCATGTGTTCCATCGCCAGCATTAATTACAACTGCATTAATCCAATTTCTTGAAGCCAATAGATTTGGAGCACCCGATGCAGGATGTCTAATTACGACTGCGTCTGCACCCATGGATTGCAAAGTTTGTGCGGTATCTTTTAAACTTTCACCCTTTGAAACACTAGATCCCTTGGCGCTGAAATTTATTACGTCTGCACTTAATCTTTTAGCTGCTGCTTCAAATGAAATCCTAGTTCTAGTGCTATCTTCAAAAAATAAATTAACAATCGTTCTTCCTCTTAAAGTCGGCAATTTTTTCACAGGTCTATCTGAAATCTGAGCTAATTCTTTTGCTGTGTCAAGAACCAAAATTGCGTCTTCTTTAGATAAATCATTTATGGATACAAGATGTCTATTCATTGAATAACATCATTTCCTATTGTGACTTTTTCTTGATTTTCATCAGAATCATTTAAAATAACTTTTACTTGCTCATTAAGTGAAGTAGGAATATTTTTTCCCACATAATCTGCTCTAATTGGTAAATCCCGATGTCCACGATCTACTAATACAGCAACTTGTACTTTAGATGGTCTGCCGATGTCATTTATTGCATCCAGTGCAGCTCTTATCGTTCTTCCCGAAAACAAAACATCATCGACCAAAATGATGACTTTGTTATCAATTCCTCCTTCAGGAATAATTGTCTGCGCTAAAGCTCTCGGTGGTCTAAGTCTTAAATCATCTCGATACATGGTTATATCAAGAGAACCTGCTTGAATATTTGATTTTTCAAATTCGTTAATTTTTTTTGCAATTCGATTTGCTAAAGGAACTCCTTGTGAAGGTATTCCTAGAATTACAATATTTTTAAAACCTTTATTGTTTTCAAGAATTTCATGTGAAATGCGAGATAGTGCTCGAGAAATATCGGAAGATTCAAGAACAACGCGTTCTAGATGACGAGAATTTGCACTCACTGTGCTTCTCGACCTCCTTCTCCGCCTCACGGGACGGTCTTAAAGGATGCCTTACTAAAATTTAGATTAGCAGAAGAATTTAACTTTCATCTGCACCAGTTCCAACTTTATGAACTCGCATGCCGTTGGTGGTTCCAGGAACTCCAGGTGGCACTCCTGCCACAACAACAACTAATTCACCATATTTTGCAAAATCATTTTCAGTTAAATATCTATCAACTTGAGCAACCATTTCATCAGTGTGTTTAACAGTTGCTGCATGAAACACTTGGCATCCCCAAATTAAAGATAATTGGCGTTGTACAGATTGCTCTGTAGTAAAGGCAAGAATTGGTGTAGTAGATCTGTGGCGTGCCATCAATCGAACACTTCGACCAGTTTCTGTAAAACCAATCAAATACTTGGCATTTATTGATTTACCTACAGCTACAGCTGCTGTTGTTAAAGCTCTTCCAGTACTTCCTTTTGATTCAATCTCAAGTTTTGGAAGTTGTTCTAAAGCTTCTTCTTCAACATGTTCAATAATTTTTGCCATTGTTTCTACCACTGTTACTGGATTTTCTCCTACGCTGGTTTCTCCACTTAGCATTAATGCGTCTGCGCCATCTAAAACTGCATTTGCCACATCACTTGCTTCTGCTCTGGTTGGTCTTGATGCTGAAATCATGGATTCGAGCATTTGCGTAGCAACAATTACAGGTTTACCAACTTGTCTTGCTAATTGAATTGCCTTTTTTTGAACTAATGGAACTTCCTCAAGTGGTAATTCAACTCCTAGATCTCCACGAGCGATCATTATTGCATCGAATGATTGCAAAATTTGATCTAGATTTGAAACTGCTTGCGGTTTTTCAATTTTTGCAACTACCGGAATTCTTTTACCCGATTTATCCATAATTTTGTGAACATCTTCTATATCTTTAGAATCTCGAACAAATGAAAGTGCGATCAAATCGCATCCGTTTTCTAGTGCCCATATTAAATCTTTTTCATCTTTTTCAGATAGTGCCGGAACATTTACAGAAACCCCTGGCAAATTTATGCCCTTACTATTTGAGATTGTTCCACCTTCAATTACTTTGGTGATTACATCATTTCCTTTGACTTCAAGTGCTTCAAGACGAATTTTGCCATCATCTATTAGTAAGGCATCACCTTTCTTCACATCGTGGCATAAACCTTTGTAAGTTGTTGATACTTTTTCTTTATCCCCTGAGTATTCATCAGTTGTTATCGTAAATTTTTGACCGTTTATTAAAGAAACAGGTCCATTTCCAAATGTGCCAACCCTAATTTTTGGACCTTGTAAATCAGCTAATACAGCAATTTCTTTACCTAATTCTTTTGATGCACTTCTCACTAGATCTAATCTTCTTTTGTGATCTTGATGATCACCGTGTGACATATTTAATCTTGCAACATTTAATCCGGAAATAATTAGTTTTTTAACAACATCAATGTCATCAGTTGAAGGTCCAAGGGTTGCAACAATCTTAGCTCTTCTCATATATTCATATTCTATTCGTTAGTTCGATTTAAACTGTAAGTGGTCTTGAATTTGCTTCAATAGGTGTTGGCAGATTAGTTTCACCAATCAAGAATTTATCTACATGTGCTGCTACGGATCTTCCTTCAGCAATTGCCCAGACAATTAAAGACTGCCCTCTTCCAGCATCCCCGCAAACATAAATTGAGTCAACATTTGATTTGAAGTTTTCATCTCTTGCAATATTTCCTCTATTATCAAGTTCTAGATTCAATTGTTCAATAAATGGAGCTTTTTCCGGTCCAACAAAACCTAGCGCTAATAAAACTAAATCAGCTGGAATGATTTTTTCTGTACCCTTAATAGATTCGAATTTGCCGTTTTTAAACTCAACCTGTATCAATTCAAGACCAGAAACTTTTCCATCTGTACCGATAAATTTGTTAGTGTTCACACTAAAAATTCTTTCGCCACCTTCTTCATGAGCACTAGTCACTCGATAAATCATTGGATATGTTGGCCAAGGTTGAGCATCCTGGCGCATCTCTTTTGGCATTGGAAGAATTTCTAACTGCGTTACAGATTTTGCACCTTGTCTATGTGCTGTGCCAAGACAATCTGCTCCTGTGTCGCCACCACCAATAATGACAACATTTTTACCTTTAGCGTCAATAGGCGAAACCTCTAGTTCACCAAGTGCGACTTTATTTGCAGGTGGTAAATATTCCATTGCCTGATAAATTCCATTTAATTGTCTTCCTTCAATTGGTAAATCTCGCCAAGCAGTGGCACCAACAGCTAGCACAATGGCATCGTATTTTTTTCTCAATTCCTTTGCATCAATATCAATACCAATTTCAACTCCGGTTCTAAATTTGATTCCTTCATTAGCAAGTTGTTCTAGCCTTCGATCAATATGTATTTTTTCCATTTTGAATTCAGGAATGCCATAACGCAAAAGACCACCAAGTTTGTCAGCTCTTTCATAAATTGCAACAGTATGTCCAGCTCTTGCAAGTTGTTGAGCTGCTGCTAATCCGGCAGGTCCGGAGCCAATCACAGCAACAGTCTTTCCACTTAATCTTGCTGGAGATTGCGGTGTAACTAATCCTTGAGCAAATGCTCTATCGGCAATTTCAACCTCAACTTGTTTAATTGTTACTGCATCTTGATTTATTGCAACTACACAAGCTGCTTCGCATGGAGCAGGACACAGTCGACCTGTAAATTCTGGGAAATTATTCGTTGCGTGTAAACGTTCAGAAGCTTCTTTCCAATTATCTTTAAATACAAGATCATTCCATTCAGGAATTAAATTGCCTAGTGGACAGCCATTGTGGCAAAAAGGAATTCCACAATCCATACATCTTCCCGCTTGGGCACGGAGTTTATTTGAATCAAAAGGTTCATAAACTTCTCGCCAATCCATAAGACGTAAATCAACTGGTCTGCGTTTTGGAGTTTCTCTTTTTGTATTAATAAAACCTTTTGGATCACCCACGGCTTGCCTCCATAATTGCTTTTAGTGGATCAATTCCTTCAAGTTCTGCTTTTTGCTTTGCAAGTAAAACTCGTTTATATTCTTTTGGCATTACTTTGCTGAAATTCTTAATTTCTTTGTTATCAAGTATCTTCTTTGCTAACTTAGAATCTGTTTCGTCAAAATATTTTGTAATAATATCTTTTAGAAAACTAATATCTTCTTCATTTAATTCTTCAATTTCTACCATTTCTGAATTTATATTTTCAGCATTTAGATTAAATAGGTATGAAATACCGCCACTCATTCCTGCTGCAAAGTTTCTTCCTGTTGAACCTAGAACAACTACACGACCTCCTGTCATGTATTCGCAGCCATGATCTCCTACTCCTTCAACTACAGCTGTTGCACCAGAATTTCTTACACAGAATCTCTCCCCCACAAGACCATTGACAAATAAAGTTCCTGAAGTTGCACCATAGGCTGCGACGTTTCCTGCAATAACATTTTTACTTGCTTCAAACTTGGCGTTCCTATTTGGTCTAACAATTATTTTCCCACCTGATAATCCTTTAGCTAAATAATCGTTGGAATCACCCTCAAGGCGAAGAGTAATTCCTTTTGGAACAAATGCTCCAAATGATTGTCCAGCAGAACCTACAAAAGTAAGATCAATAGTCTCATCAGGTAAACCTTTGCCACCAAATCTTCTAGTTACTTCACTACCAAGCATTGTGCCAACTGTTCGATTAACATTTCTAATTTCAAATTGCGCCCTTACTAATTCCTGATTATTTAACGATGGTGCACAGATTTTTATTAATTCTTGATCCAATGCTTTTTCTAGTCCATGTTCTTGATTTTTAACGTGATGAAGTTCTGTGTTATTTGCTTGTACTTGGTGCAGTATCGGTTCAAGATTTAATCCCGAAGCTTTCCAATGATCAATAGCTTTTTTCGTATCAAGTAACTCAGAATGACCTATAGCTTCTTCTAAAGTCTTGAATCCAATTTCAGCAAGATATTCTCTGACTTCTTGGGCGATAAATTTAAAGAAATTTTCTACAAATTCAGGTTTTCCAGTAAATTTTTCTCTCAAAACTGGATTTTGTGTAGCAACACCTACTGGGCAAGTATCTAAATGACAAACTCTCATCATTATGCAACCCATCACCACAAGCGGTGCTGTGGCAAAACCAAATTCTTCAGCTCCTAATAAGGCTGCAATTAAAACATCTCGGCCCGTTTTTAATTGACCATCAGTTTGAACAACTATTCGATCCCTTAATCCATTAATTAAAAGAGTTTGTTGAGTCTCTGCTAAACCAATTTCCCATGGTGCACCTGCATGTTTCAAAGAAGTTAAAGGACTTGCACCTGTTCCCCCGTCGTGACCTGAAATTAGAACTACATCAGCATGTGCTTTAGCAACTCCTGCTGCGACTGTGCCCACTCCAACTTCTGCAACTAACTTAACGTGAATTCTTGCCTTGTTATTCACATTCTTCAAATCATGAATCAATTGTTTTAAATCTTCGATTGAATAAATATCGTGATGTGGTGGAGGTGAAATTAATCCCACCCCAGGTGTGGAGTGTCTTGTTTTTGCAACCCATGGATAAACCTTGTGACCTGGCAGTTGTCCTCCTTCACCAGGTTTTGCACCTTGTGCCATTTTGATTTGAATATCATCAGCGTTTACTAAATATTCACTAGTTACTCCAAATCTTCCACTAGCTACTTGTTTAATTGCTGATCTTTTTGAATCACCATTTGTTTCTTTAACAAATCTTTCAGGATCTTCTCCACCTTCACCTGTATTTGATTTAGCTCCTAATCGATTCATTGCGATTGCTAATGTTTCATGGGCTTCTTGCGAAATTGAACCATAAGACATAGCGCCTGTGCTAAATCTTTTTAAAATACTTTCGATAGGTTCCACTTCATCAATTGAAATTGGCTTTTTTGAACTTTTAATGTCAAACAGACCTCTTAGAGTCATCAATCTCTTGGATTGTTCGTTGACTAAATTCGTATAGTTTTTAAAAATTTCGTATTGACCAGTTTTTGTAGAATGCTGAAGCCTAAATACTGTTTCTGGATCAAATAAATGAGGCTCTCCTTCTCGTCTCCATTGATATTCCCCACCGATTGAAAGTTGTCTATGAGCAGGAGAAATTCCTGTTGGTGGATATGCAATTTCATGTCTTTTAATAGCTTCTTTAGCTATGACATCTAACCCGATCCCTCCTAATCGAGACACAGTTCCGGTGAAATATTTATCAACTAATTCTTGAGAAAGACCAATTGCTTCAAATATTTGGGCACCTCTGTATGAAGCAACAGTCGATACTCCCATTTTGCTCATTACTTTCAAAACACCTTTACCCAAAGCTTTCACTAGATTTCTCACAGCTTTTTCAGGTGAAATTCCTGTTAATTTATTTTGTCGAACCATATCTTCTACAGTTTCCATAGCAAGATATGGATTTACTGCAGCTGCACCAAAACCAATTAACAAAGCAACATGATGAACTTCGCGAACATCTCCTGCTTCAACAATTAATCCAACTTGCATTCTTTGTTTAGTTCGCACCAAATGATGGTGAACTGCTGATAAAAGCAGAAGCGAAGGAATTGGTGCTTCATCAGCATCAGAGTCTCTATCACTTAAAACAAGTAATCTAATTCCATTCTTTATTGCTTCATCTACTTCATTGAATATTTCTTGTATTCGTTTTTCTAAACCTTTTTCTCCATCAGCAATTTTGAATAATCCCGAGAATTTTTGTGCTGCAAATCCTGGTTTGTCTCCATCTCGATTTATATGGATTAATTTTGCTAACTCATCATTATCAATTACAGGAAATGGCAAAACAACTTGTCGTGTGTGAGATGGTGTCGCTGAAAGTAAATTGCTTTCTTCACCAATAGAAGAAGATAGTGAAGTAACAATTTCTTCTCTAATTGCATCAAGTGGAGGATTTGTAACTTGGGCAAATAATTGAGTGAAGTAATCAAAAATAAGTCTTGGTCTTTTACTCAAAACAGCAATTGGAGTGTCTGTGCCCATAGAACCAATTGGTTCCATACCTGAAATTGCCATTGGAGTTAATAAGATTTTTAGTTCTTCTTCGGTGTAACCAAATGTTTGCTGTCTTCTTAGAACTGAGGAATGCGTATGAACAATATGTTCTCTATCAGGCAATTCCTCTAAGTGAACTAATCCTGCATGTAACCAATCTTGATATGGTTCTTTGTTTGATAATTCATTCTTAATTTCATCGTCTTCGATAATTCTTCCGGCAACTGTGTCGACCAGAAACATTTTTCCGGGTTGCAATCTTCCTTTTCTTATTACTTTTGAAGAATCAATTGGTAAAACTCCAGATTCACTTGCCAAAATAACTAAACCATCATCGGTAACCCAGAATCTTCCTGGTCTTAAACCATTTCTGTCTAGTACTGCTCCAATTAGAGTTCCATCTGTAAATGTCACACATGCCGGTCCATCCCAAGGTTCCATAAATGAAGCATGGAATTCATAAAACGCTCTTCTCTTTGGATCCATAGTTGGATTGTTTTCCCAAGCTTCAGGAATCATCATTAAGACTGCATGAGGTAAAGATCTTCCACCTAAATGAATTAGTTCTAAAACTTCATCAAATGATGCAGAATCACTTGCTCCATTTGCACATATTGGAAAAATTCGACTCAGATCTCCAGGAATTAAATCAGTTTCTAACAAATTTTCTCTAGCTTGCATCCAATTTCTATTACCTTTAACAGTGTTTATTTCTCCATTGTGAGCAATAAATCTATAAGGATGAGCTAATGGCCATGATGGAAAAGTATTAGTACTAAACCTTGAATGAACAAGTGCAATTCTTGATTCAACTTTTTCATTTGACAAATCTTTATAAAAAGTTTGCAGCTGACCTGTGGTAAGCATTCCCTTGTAAACAAGAGTTCTTGAAGATAGTGAAGAGAAATAGACACTTGTTTCTTTTTCTGCGATTTTTCTAAATGGATAAATTAAACGATCTAATTCAAGATTTGCTTTGTTCTCAATATTTGATTTTACAAAAATCATCTCAAATATTGGCATTACACTTTTAGCAGTTTTACCTAATGTTGAAGAATCCGTTGGAACATCTCTCCAACCTAAAATTTCTATATTTTCAGATTTGGCAATTTCTTGGATTTTGTTTTTGGTTGAAATATATAAATCTTTTTCCTGAGGTAAGAATGCAATTCCTACTGCATATTCACCATTTGGAGGCAAATTAAAATCAACAACTGATCTAAGAAACTTATCTGGGATTTGAATTAGAATTCCAGCTCCGTCTCCAGAGTCAGGTTCGCTTCCACTGGCTCCGCGATGATCAAGATTTCTTAATGCCTCAAGCCCCTTTTCAACAATTTCGTGGTTTGCAATTTTTTTTAACGTTGCAACTAATGCCACACCACAGGCATCATGCTCAAAAGAAGGATCATAAAGACCTTGATTAATAAATTGAGCCACTTTGAAAATTAGTCCTTTAAAAGATTATTGAAGTGGGACGACTCTGGCCCGATATAGGTAAATACTATCTTAAAGTTTTATTTATAAAACCGAACCTATCGAATTTCCCAGTAACCAAGTAATCGCTGCAGCGCCACTTCCAATTAGTAACTGCCTCGTACCGGAATACCACCATGTTCTTGTGGTCACCAAGGAAACAACGGCTCCTGTGATGAATAACCCACTTAGTGAAACTCCTAATGAAATCATCAAATTATTGAAACCCAAAATATAAGGAAGTAGCGGGACCAATGCACCTAGCCCAAATGAAACAAAGGAAGAAACTGCTGCCAATCTTGGGGATGGTAAATCTTTTGTCGTTACACCAAATTCTTCTAGAGAATGCGCATTGATAAATTCTTCTTCGTTTTTACTCAACTCTTTTGCGAATTGAAAAGCAACTTGATAATTAACTCCTCTTGCAACATAAACTTGTGCCAGTTCTTCAATTTCGCTATTTAAATTTTCTTTAATTTCTTTTTTCTCAAATTCAATTTCTGCCTGAGCAAGCTCTGCTTGACTTGCAACGGAAGTGTATTCTCCTGCAGCCATAGAAAATGCGCCAGCAAGTAATCCTGCAAAACCCGCTAAAACAATCGCTTGTGTATTTCCAACACCTGCAGCTTGAGTTCCTCCAGCAACACCAATCATCAAAGCAAAGTTAGAAACTAAACCATCCATCGCACCAAAAACTGCAGGACGAAGCCAACCTCCACTTACATTTCTATGCAGTTCCTCAATGTTTAAATTTTTTTGCCCTGAAGGCACAATTAGCTCCTAAATATTTTTTGATCTCTACCAGGTTTTAATTTACTAGAGATTAAGAAGTAAACAAGGCCTCCAAGTATCACTACCAAACTTGTCCAAATATTAAATCTTAATCCTAAAAGTAATCTAGATTCATCTATCCTGAAAGTTTCTACAAATAAACGCCCTAAACTATACAAAGAAACATAAAGCGCAAATACTCTGCCATGTCCTAATTTGTAAATTTTGTCTATATAAATAAGACTAAAACCAATAATTACACTCCAAATTAATTCATATAGAAATGTGGGATGAAAAGTTTCAAACATTTCATATCCAGCTGGTCTGTTTTTTTCAGCAATTTCAAGTCCCCAGATAACATCAGTTGGTCTTCCAAATAATTCTTGATTGAAATAGTTTCCAAGCCGTCCTATTGCTTGAGCAAAGATAATTCCTGGAGCAATTGCATCTGCAAATGGTGGAAGATTTATTTTGTAGAAACGACAAGCAATCCACGCTCCAATTCCTCCAAAAAATATGGCTCCCCAAATACCCAATCCACCATTCCAAATTTTTAAAGCATCAATTGGATTTCTGCCATCTCCGAAATATTTTTCGAAATCTGTAGCCACGTGATAAATTCTTCCACCAATAATTCCAAATGGAACCGCAAAAAGAGCAACATCACTTACTTGCCCAATTTTTCCGCCTCGAGCAATCCATCTTTTATTACCTAACCAAATAGCAACAAAAATTCCAATGATAATAAAAAATGAATAAGCACGTATTGGTAATGGTCCAAGATAAATTACCCCTGTACTTGGACTTGGGATACTTAAAGAAATCAAAATCTATTTCTTCGCCGCTGCAACTGCCTCAGCAAATCCAGCTGGATCATAAATTGCCTTAGCATCTAATGCTTTGTCGTTTAAGAAAATAGAAGGAGTTCCTTGCACGCCTCTGTCTTTTGCATGAAGTTCTGAATTTTGCGCCCAAGCTTTGTATTTATTGCTGGTGTAACAAGTTTCAAACTCTGTGTATGCCTCGTTTTCAATACCAACTTTTTTTGCTAAATCCAAAAGTTGTTCATCTGAATAACCATCGCCTTCACGTGCAGGTTGCATTGCAAATATTCCTGAGTGATACTCAACCGTCTTTCCGGCATCAACTGCGCAGCCCCATGCCATTGTTGCTCTTAAAGATGAAAGTTTTGATTCTGGAAAATTTCTATCAAGAAATATCATTGGATGCAAAGTTAAATTAATTTCACCTTTTTCAGCAGCCGTGAAAACATTTTTTGCATTTGTTACTTCAAACTGGCCACATGCTGGGCATTGAAAGTCTTCATATAATTCTGCTCTTGGAGCGGAAGGATCTTGTTTTCCAACTGGAACTCCATATCCTTCACTTGCGCTAACTCCTTTAGGAAGTGCTGCACTTGTGTCGTATTCAGTTATTGCCTCTGGCACCACAATGTCATTTTCAGATTGATTCTTGGCATAAAATCCAACACCGATTATTCCAACAACAAATGCTGCTACAACTAGTCCGCCGATAATTTGTATTGTTTTTGCTTTTTTTGCGTCAGAGCCTGCATTCGCTCTTACTTGAGCTGCCTTATTTTTGATGTCATCTGGATTTGCCATTTAGTTTCTCCGTGTTTTTTCTTTTAATCTAGTAAATCAATAGAATCTTGGCATCTTTTACCTAGTTTCTATGCATGGATCTAGCCAAATCTTTTGCTAATTGACCTATTGCCCCAACAGATTTTGATAGATCATTTGTTTGCAAGATCAATTTAATAAAAGCACTTCCCACAATTACTCCATCTGCAAATTTGGCTACTTCTTTAGCTTGCTCAGGTGTTGAAACTCCCAATCCAACCGCTACTGGAAGATCTGTGACTTTTCTTATTCTATTTACTAAAGTTTCAGCACTATTTGAAATTTCATTTCTAGTTCCAGTTACTCCCATCAAACTAGCTGCATAAACAAATCCGGTTACTTTTGAAGTAACAAGTTTCAATCTTTCTTCACTAGTAGAAGGCGCTACGACAAATACTCGGTCAACATTTTGCTGATCGGTTTCCAAAATCCATTCATTTGATTCATCAGGTGGTAAATCTGGGGTAATGACTCCACTTCCACCGGATTTTTTGAAGTCTTGTACGTACTTTTTTATTCCCCACTTTTCAATAGGTGACCAATACGACATAGTTAAAACCGGTTTGTTATTTTGTGCCACTTTATTTACTACTTGCATCACTTCATTAATTCCAGTTTTATGGTTTAACGCAATATCAACTGCTTCCTGAATAATCGGTCCATCCATTAATGGATCACTGTAAGGAACTCCGACTTCAATGACATCAACGCCATTTTTAAACATTTCATTAATTATTTGAATTGAACCATCAATGCTAGGAAATCCAGCGGGTAAATATGCAATTAATACGGCTCTATTTTCACTTTTAGCTTGTGTAAAAGTATCCTTTAGATTTGCCATTAATTTATTTTGAACCACTTTGCAGCTGTCTCTACATCTTTATCGCCACGTCCACTGCAGTTAACAATTATTACTGCATCTTTTCCAAGTTCTTTGCCAAGTTTCATTGTTCCTGCTATAGCGTGGGCAGTTTCAATTGCTGGAATAATTCCTTCAGTCTTCGATAAAATCTCAAATGCTTCCATGGCTTCTGTATCGGTGATTGGGTGATACTTAGCTCTGTTTGAATCCTTTAACCAAGCATGTTCTGGTCCAACTCCTGGATAATCTAAACCTGCAGAAATTGAATGACTTGCCAAAGTTTGGCCATTTTCATCTTGTAAAACATAAGATCTTGTTCCATGCAAAATTCCAATAGTTCCGCCAGACAAAGTTGCTGCATGTCTTCCTGTCTCAATTCCATCACCTGCAGCTTCATACCCATGGATTTGAACTTGTGTATCTAAAATAAATGGATGAAATAAACCAATTGCGTTTGAACCACCACCAACACAAGCAGTAATTGCTGTTGGAAGTTTTCCAATTCGTTCTAATATTTGTTGTTTAGCTTCTATGCCAATAATGCTATGAAAATTTCTGCCAATTGTAGGAAATGGATGTGGTCCCGCAACTGTACCTAAAAGGTAATGAGTTGATTCAACATTAGTAACCCAATCTCTCATAGCCTCATTGATTGCATCTTTTAAAGTTTTAGTTCCAGTTTTTACAGGATTTACTTTTGCACCGAGAAGTTTCATTCTTGCAACATTTAAAGATTGACGAATCGTATCTTCTTCTCCCATGTAAATTTCACATTCCAACCCAAGTAAAGCTGCAGCAGTTGCTGTTGCAACTCCGTGTTGCCCAGCACCTGTCTCAGCGATAATTCTTTTTTTACCCATTCTTTTTGTCAGAAGTGCTTGACCAATTACATTATTTATTTTGTGCGAACCTGTGTGATTTAAATCCTCACGTTTTAAGAAAATTTGGGCATTGCCCGCGTACTTTGAGAAATTCTTAGCTTCAGTTAATGGGCTGGGTCTTCCGACATAATTTTTCATTAAATCCATAAATTCTTCGTTAAATTTAGGATCAGCAACTGCTTTTTCATATTCAGTTTCCAACTGATCAAGAGCAGTTATTAGAGCCTCTGGAACAAAACGTCCTCCAAACTGCCCAAAGTGACCTGTTTCTTCATCAATTTTTTTTAAATCGTTTAAAAAAGTAGTCACAAATTACCTTCCGTGATTTGTCGCAGGATGAGCACCCGCAGTTACTAAGTCGTGCACTGCATTTCTGGGATTTTTATTTAAAACCAAACTTTCGCCAACTAATACTGCATGAGCTCCGGCGTTTGCATAAGTAATTAAATCGTGTTTATCTCGAACCCCAGATTCTGCTACCAAGACACAACCTTTGGGAACTTTTGGTGCAAGTCTTAAAAAAGTGTTTCTATCAACTTCTAAAGTTTTTAAATTTCTAGCATTTATACCTATTAATTTTGCACCTGCGTCAACTGCTCTTGCTAATTCTTCCTCGGTATGCACTTCAATCAAAGGAGTAATGCCTATTGTGTGAGATCTTTCAATCAATGAAACTAATGCTTCTTGTTCAAGGGCAGCAACTATTAAAAGGGCAAGATCTGCACCGTTTGCTCGGGCTTCCCATAGTTGATAACTAGAAAAAATAAAGTCTTTTCTCAGTACTGGAATCTCTACAGCTTTTCTTACAGCAACTAAATCTTCCAGAGAGCCTTTAAATCTTCTTTCTTCGGTCAAAACGCTAATACAACTTGCTCCACCTAATTCATATTCTTTAGCTAATAAAGCTGGATCTGATATTTCTGATAAATCACCTTTGCTTGGTGAAGATCTTTTTACCTCAGCAATTACAGCTACCCCTGCTTGTTCGAAAATTGGGTAAGGATCAATTGCTTTTGATTTTTTACTTACTACTTCTTTTAAAGTTTCAAGAGAAGTTTTTTCTTGACGTCTTATTAAGTCTTCTTTAACCCCAATAAGGATTTCATCTAAGACATTTGACATAGAAATTAATTTCGACTCTTTGTTCTAACTTTTTCCCAAACAATCCATAAAATTGTGCCAAATACTGCAAGACCAATACCTTGCCAAAACATCATCCAATTATTTTGGGTCAATGCGAATGTAGAAATAATAGAAGCCGATATAAGTAAAAAAGTTCCTGTCCAGGCTGCTGGGGTTTGACCGTGATTTTCTTTCGACATTTCTATGGCTCCTTATCTTTCTTATTTCAGTCTAAAGTGTTGGAAATTGCGATCGCTTTTAGTACTACTGCCGCCTTGTTCTGGCATTCCAAATCCTCGTTCTCCGGTATTGAATCGGCGACAACTCCTGCCCCTGCTTGAACATATGCTCTTTTTTCTTTGATTAAAGCGGTACGAATTGTTATTGCCAAATCCATATTTCCTGCAAAATCAAAGTAACCAAGTGCTCCACCATAAATTCCTCTTTGAACTGGTTCAAGTTCATCGATTATTTCCATTGCTCTAACTTTTGGTGCACCAGAAAGAGTTCCTGCAGGAAAAGTAGCTCTTAATGCATCTAGAACTGTAACGTTTTCATTTAATTCCCCAGTTATTGTTGAAACCAAATGCATAACATGTGAATATTTTTCAACCTGCATAAATTGAACGACTTCTATTGAACCTGGTTTACAAAATCTTCCTAAATCATTTCTACCTAGATCTACTAACATTAAATGTTCTGCTTTTTCCTTTTCATCATTTAATAAATCAATTGCGAGTTTTTCATCTTCAGTTTCACTTTTAGCCCTAGGTCTGGTTCCAGCAATTGGATGAAGTAAGGCTTTTCTTTCTTTAATACTAATAAGTGCTTCAGGGCTTGAGCCAACGATTTCAAAATCGGTCGTTTTAAAATCACTACTTGGAAAATTAATGTAGTACATGTAAGGACTTGGGTTAGAGTTTCTCAGAATTCGATAAACATCTAGACCACTATTTTTACAATCGATTTCAAATCTTTGGGATAAAACAATTTGAAATGCATCTCCTGCCTCGATATATTCAATTGCTTTCTTAATTGATTTTTGATATTCCTGACTATTTGTTCTTCGAATATATTTCAACTCAGAAATTGAGCCAACATTTAACGAATTCAATGTCTGAACTTTGTCTAGTTTAGACTTCATATTTTCAATTCGTTTAACACAATCTAAATAAGCTTCTTCAACTCTTTCATCTGTTCCGTCATAATTAACAGCATTTGCAATCAGCCAGACTGTTCCATCCGCATGGTCTAACACCGCAAAATCAGTAGTTAAAAGTAAAAATAAATCAGGGACTTTTGTTTCATTTGGGTTTTCATTCGGTATTTTTTCAAAAATCCGAACAATATCATAACTTAGATAACCCACCAGTCCTCCGGTTAAAGGTGGCAAAGATTCAAATGATTTTGTTTGTAGAAATTCAAGAGATTGAGTAAGTACTTCCCAAATTGGCTCATTATTGATTAATCCTTTAGGTGGTTTACCAGTCCAAAAACCTTTTCCATTTTCTTCACGTAAAACTGCAGCACTTGAAACTCCTATAAATGAATAACGGGACCAATTTTTACCATTTTCTGCAGATTCCAACAAAAAAGTACCTGGTTTATTTTGAGTAAGTGTCTGATAAAGACCTACGGGAGTAAATGTATCTGCCATAAGTTGAATCGCTACAGGAATTACTCTTCGGGTTTTTGCTAAAACTTTAAATTCTTCTAAATTAGGAAAAATTTTTCCAATATTTTTTTCAGTCATTTATTGACCAAATAAGAGTTTCGTCAAAACAAGTATGCGCACCAGTATGGCAAGCGTTCCCATTTTGTTCCACTTTTAATAAAATCGTATCTTTATCGCAATCTAATCTCATTTCGATTACAGATTGTGTATTTCCTGATTCCTCACCTTTGACCCATAATTTATTTCTAGATCTGGAAAAATATGTCGCATTGCCAGTAGTCAAAGTTTTTTCAAAAGCTTCCTTGTTCATCCAAGCTTGCATTAGAACTTGATTAGTTTGGTGCTCGATCACAATTGCAGGTATCAATCCTGAGTCGTTTAGTTTTATATTCGCCCAAATTTCATTAATCTCAGTGATTGACTTAAATTTCATAGTTATATTCTCGCTCATTGCATATCTAACTTGTCTGGATGGGTGTAAAGACTTATTCTTTAAATATGACCTCATTTGCTAAAAGTGAAAGAAGTGCCATTTGCCAAACCCTTCGCAAACTTGGACCCGATCAACCAACTCTTTGTCAAGGATGGAGTACTAAAGATTTATTAGTGCATTTGATTGTCAGAGAGAATAGACCTGATGCTGCTGTAGGTCTTTTTATTCCTTTCCTAAATTCTTATACAGAATCTATTTCAAATAAATACAAAGAGAAAAGTTTTGAAGAATTAGTTTCGATATTTGAAAATGGTCCAAAATCACCATCACCTTTTTCATTTCCCAAAGTGGATGAAATAGCTAACACATTTGAATTCTTAGTTCATCATGAAGACATTTTAAGAGCTCAAAATGACTATCAACCGAGAAAATTTACTGAGGATGAATTGAAATCTATTTGGTCTAGATTTACTAAATCTGCTGTTTTTTTTATGCGTAAAGTCAAAGTTGGTGTAGTTGCAAAAACTGATCAAGGAACTTACACATTAAAACGTGGTAATGATGTAGTTACAATCTCAGGGGATGTTATTGATTTGGTAATGTTTGCTTTTGGAAGACAAAATAAAACTCAATTAAATTTTGAAGGAAATCCATCAGCAGTTGAAAAGCTGAAAAACTCAGACCTTAGTCTCTAACTTCAAACCCTGACATCTTCAGATTTGATTTAACGTCTTTTATCTGGATTTCTCCATAATGAAATACGCTTGCAGCAAGTAATGCATCTGCACCTTTTTGTGCCGCTGCCACAAAATCTTCAATTTTTCCTGCACCACCGCTTGCAATGATTGGTACACTAGATATTTTTTTTACTTTGGAAATAAGTTCTAAATCAAATCCATCTCTAGTGCCATCTTTATCCATAGAGTTCAAAAGGATTTCGCCACATCCTCGATCTATCGCTTCTCTAATCCAAGCAACAGCATCAATTTGAGCTGATTGAGTTCCACCATGTGTCGTAACTTCAAAGCCAGATTGAGCATGATTTTGACTGGATCTTCTTGCATCAATTGAAATTACTAATACTTGAGATCCGAATTTATCCGCAATTTGATTAATTAATTCAGGATTCTTAATTGCACTTGTGTTAATTGAAACTTTATCTGCGCCAGCTCTTAAAAGTTGATCTACATCATTAACAGTTCTTATGCCCCCTCCTACAGTCAAGGGAATGAACACTTCTTCTGCTGTTTGTTTGACGACTTCAAGTATTGTCTTTTCATCATTTTTTGAAGCCGATATGTCCAAGAAAGTTATTTCATCTGCCCCGTTTTTTGAATAACTTGAAGCAAGTTCCACGGGATCACCTGCATCTTTTAAATTTTGAAAATTTATTCCTTTAACTACCCTTTTATTTTCAACATCTAGGCAAGGAATAATTCTTACAGCTAATGTCATGTTAACCAGCTACTTCTAAAGCTTGCTGCAAAGTAAATTTGTTTGAATATAAAGCTTTACCAACAATAGCTCCCTCAACTCCAATAGATACTAATGATTTTAGTTTTGCTAAGTCTTCTAATTGAGAAATTCCTCCAGAAGCTATTAGTGGTTTTTTAGTAAATTTTGATATTTCGATAAGTAAATCTGTGTTAGGTCCAGTTAATGTTCCATCTTTTGTAACATCAGTTACCACATATCTTGCTGCATTATCCTCATCTAATCTTTTTAAAGTCTCAAAAAGATCACCGCCATCTTTTGTCCAACCTCTTGCCGCAAGAGTTCTACCCCGAACATCTAAGCCAATGGCAATTTTGTCTGCGTGTAATTCAATTACTTTTTTTGTCCAATTTGGATTTTCTAAAGCCGCAGTTCCTAAATTTATTCTTTTTGCTCCAGTTGAGAGCGCTTTATTTAATGATTCGTCATCTCTAATCCCACCCGAGAGCTCAACGTTTATATCTAATTTTTCAACGACTTCTTTTAATAATAAATAGTTATTTCCCTTACCAAAGGCTGCATCTAAATCAACAAGATGAATCCATTCAGCACCTTGACTTTGAAAATTCAATGCTGCCTCAAGTGGTGAACCATAAATAGTTTCACTACCTAATTCGCCTTGCACAAGTCGAACTGCTTGACCATTTGAGACATCTACGGCTGGCAGAAGAATTAATTTGCTCATTTTAGAAACTATCCAACCAATTCTTTAAAAGTGAAATACCTGCCTCACCCGATTTTTCTGGGTGAAATTGAGTAGCAACCAAAGCATTATTTTCCACACTTGCTAAGAATTTTTCACCATAAGTTGTGAAATGTTTCAAAGGTTTTTCTATTTTTCCAGACTCTTTCAAATTAAGGTCTTTTGCAGCATATGAGTGAACAAAATAAAATTTTTGATCTTCGACTCCTTTAAAAATCAAACTTCTAGAGTCAACTTGAACCTCATTCCAACCCATGTGTGGCAGTACAGGATTTTTTATTTCATCTACTAAGCCAGGCCACTGTCCTAGTCCAGGTGTAGTTTCTCCATGTTCGGTGCCTTTTTCAAACATGATTTGCATTCCGACACAAATTCCAAAAACATTTCTACCTCCTGAAAGCCGTTTATCAACTATTTCATTTGCTTTTACTTTTAGTATCCCTTCCATACAAGCTTTAAATGCTCCCACTCCTGGAATGACCAAACCATCAGCATTCAAACACTTTTGAAAGTCATTAGAAATTTCTGTTTCAACACCGATTTTTTGAAATACTTTTTGCGCAGATCGAATATTGCCAAAACCATAATCGAGGATAACAATTTTTTTATTCATAAAATGTGTTAATCAACAAGAATTACAAAACACCTTTTGTGGAAGGAATTCCTGTTGACTTTTCATCTAAAGAAACAGCTTCCCTTAAGGCTCTTGCTACAGCTTTAAATTGTGCCTCAACAACATGGTGTGCATTTCTACCTTCAAGAACTTTTATATGCAAAGTTATATCGGAACTATTAACAAAGGATTCCCAAATGTGTTTAGTTAAAGTGGTGTCATATGTACCAATCATTGGCGCAATTTCTGTTTCTTGATGAACTAAATATGGTCTTCCAGATAAATCAACCGCGGCTCTAACTAAGACTTCGTCTAAAGGCAAAGTTGCATCGCCATATCGTTTAATTCCCGCTTTGTCGCCCAATGATTCTTTAAATGCTTGACCAAGTGCAATTGCAGTATCTTCAATTGTGTGGTGTTCATCAACAATGACGTCACCAACTGTTTTAATTTTCAAATCAAATGCTGCATGTTTACCGAGTTGACTCAACATGTGGTCATAGAAAGGGACTCCTGTTTCAATTGAAATATTTCCAGTCCCATCTAGATTGATTTCAACTGAAACATCACTTTCTTTTGTCTTACGGGAAACTTTTCCGATTCTGCTCATTAATCCTCTTTCTCTATTTTCATGTTATAAGAAACTTGAAATTATTTGATTTATTTACTTGTTGTTTTCAAGCCTTATATCAATTGCTTGGGCGTGAGCAGGTAAATCTTCTGCATGAGCTAACGCTCTAACGTGATTTGATGCCTCAAGTAATGCTTCTTTCGAATATTCAATAACCTGAACTGACTTAAGAAATGTCTGCACATTTAATCCTGAAGAGTGACAAGCGCATCCTCCCGTAGGTAAAACATGATTACTTCCCGCTAAATAATCCCCCAGCGAGACTGGAGTGTTTGGCCCAACAAAAATTGCACCTGCGTTTTCAATTTTTGAAACAACTTTTGATAAATCTTTTGTATGAATTTCTAAATGCTCCGAGGCAATATCATTTATCACTTCTATTCCTTGTTCGATATCATTAACTAGAACAATTGCACTTTGCTTTCCAAGAAGTGCTTGCTTTATTCGGTCAGAATGTTTGGTTTGTGGAACTTGAATTTCCAATGCTTTTTTAACTTGATTAGAAAGTTCTATTGAATTTGTTACCAAAATGCTTGATGCAATTACGTCATGTTCTGCTTGACTTATTAAATCCGCAGCTATCCATTCAGCATTGCCTGTCTCATCAGCAAGAATCGCTATTTCAGTTGGTCCTGCTTCACTATCGATAGCTACAACACTTCTAACTTTTCTTTTTGCTGCTGTTACATAAACATTTCCTGGTCCAGTAATTAAATTTACTTTTTTACAAGATTTAGTTCCATAGGCAAACATTGCGATAGCTTGGGCTCCACCTGCGCTATAAACTTCATCAATTTCTAATAACTTGCACGCAGCAAGGATAGTTTTATGTGGCCATCCATCATTTTCTTTTTGAGATGGACTACTTACGGCAATCGATTTAACTCCAGCTACTTTTGCAGGTACTACATTCATAACCACACTTGATGGATAGACAGCTTTTCCTCCTGGAACATATAAACCTACTCGGGAAACTGGAATATATTTTTGAGTGACAAAACCGTTTTCAACTACCGTTGTTTTATTTTCATTTTTCAATTGAGACTCATGCACTTTTGTAGTTCGCTTTATGGATTCTTTTAGTGCCTCAATAACATCTGGAGACATCTCTGCAAAAGCTTTATCAATTACTTCTTGCGGAACTCTAAGAGATTTGGGTCTTATTCCATCAAATTTTTCATTCCAACTAAGGACAGCGTTATCTCCATTTTTTTCGACATCTGCCAAAACAGGATTAATTTGAATTAATGCTGAATCAACATCAAGTTGCGCGCGCGGAACAACCGGTGATGAAATTTGGCTAATTTCTCGCACATCAATTATTTGAATCATGATTCAATATTACGGGATGCGAAATTATTCACTTTCACATATTCTTTATTCATGAGCATTTCTGATTCAGAATCAAAATCCATTCCAATCTTTCCACTCAATACTGTTTTGATGCCTGGACAAGTGATGCCGTTACACATTTTCGAAAATAGATATAGAGCTTTAATGAGTGATCTCTTAGCTCTTCCAGAAATAGAGCGTCGATTTGGAATAATTTCAATCAAAAAAGGTAGCGAAACAAAAGAAGACTTACCAGTTTTAGCAGATATCGGCACAATCGCGGTGTTGCGTAAAAGCACAACTAATGAAGATGGCACCTTTGAAATACTTGTAATTGGCGGTCAAAGATTTAACTTGTTATCAGTTTCTAAAGACAAAGCACCTTATTTGGTTGCAGACATTAAAGTTAGAAAAGAATCTGAAACTGAATTTGATCCAGCTACGTTAACTTTAGCTAAAGAAAAATGCGATGAATTCATGATGATGTTTGATGCTGATAATGATAATGCTTCACAAAAACTTCCTGATACTCCTGCAAGTTTGAGTTTTCTTTTGGCCAGTTTACTTCCAATCAATAATTTAGAGAAACAAAATTTACTAGAAATTGATGACCCAAATTCAAGGTTAAAGAGCGTATTAAGAATTATTAATAGAGAAACTATTTTGATGCAAGAAATTCCTTCTGTTCCGGCACCATTTCTAACTAAAACAAAAATAAGTCTTAATTAGGCAACTGCACTAGGGCCAAGAAGAGCTTTTAATTCCCCAAACAATGCCGAGGTTGGCTCAACTCTTAATCTCTCATCGATTTTCATCACTGTTGTTTTTTCGCCATTAATAATGTGTAAATGCACCTCAACAGTTCCTGGGTGAGTTTGTAACACGGATTTTATTGAATCAACCATTGGTGGTGTGCACCTTGCAGCATTTAATTTAACAACAACAGGATTGGTTCTTTGTTGATTTAAGTCTGGAACTGAAAAATCTAAAGCTACTAATCTAGGACTTTCTTCTTCTCGAGCATCAATTTTTGCTTTGACAGATAAAATCGCATCCTCGTGAATTAAGTTTGCGGTATTTGCATAAGTTTGAGAAAAAACCATTAAATCAACTGAACCTGCTAAATCTTCTAATGTAACAATTGCCCAATTAGCACCTTGCTTAGTTACTTTTCTTTGAATATTGGTAACCAGGCCTGCAACTGTAACAATGTCAGCATCATTTTTATTGCCATGAGCAATATCTGCTATTTGAGTATCAGAAAATCTAGAAAGTAAATGCTCAATTCCAAGTAGAGGATGATCACTAACGTAAAGGCCTAGCATTTGTCTTTCAAAATTTAATAACGCTGCTTTATCCCACTCTTCACTTGGAATTATCAATTCAGTTCCTGTAAGGCTGACACTTTCTTGACTAGATCCAAATAAGTCGTATTGCCCAATAGCTTCTGCTTTTTTAGATTCTGTGGCACTATCTACTGCTTCAATATGAATACTTAGTAATCCTTTTCTTGAATGTCCTAATGAGTCAAAAGCACCTGCTTTTATTAATGATTCAATAACTCTTTTACTACAAACAGTTGATTCAACTTTATTTAAGAAATCAAAAAAGTCTGTAAATCTTTCATGTTTAATTCTTGAATTTATTAACGAGTCAACAACGTTTTCTCCAACGTTTTTGATTGCAGAAAGTCCAAAACGAATATCTTTACCGACGGGGGCAAATTCACTTAAAGATTCATTAACATCGGGTGGTAAAACTTTGATACCCATTTTGCGACATTCATTTAAATAAATTGCTAATTTATCCCTGTCATCTTTCACACTTGATAAGAGTGCTGCCATATATTCTGATGGAAAATTAGCTTTTAAGTAGGCAGTCCAATAAGAGACAAGTCCATAACCTGCTGTGTGAGCCCTGTTAAACGCATAATCTGAAAATGGAACAAGAATTTCCCATAACTTATTAATTGCATCTTCTGAATACTTGTTGGCTCTCATGCCATCTCTAAATGGAATAAATTCTTTATCAAGAATTGACTTCTTCTTTTTACCCATTGCTCGACGTAGCAAATCTGCTTTGCCAAGAGAGTATCCAGCTAACTTTTGAGCAATTGCCATTACTTGTTCTTGGTAAACAATTAATCCGTATGTATCTTTTAAAATCTCATCTAATGGTTCAGCTAATTCTTCATGAATAGGTACTACTTTGGTTCGATTGTTTTTTCTATCCGCATAATCATTGTGGGCATTAACACCCATTGGTCCTGGGCGATATAAAGCCAACACTGCAGAAATATGTTCAAATTGATCAGGCTGCATGGATCTTAAAAGTGCTCTCATAGGTGCGCCATCTAGTTGAAATACACCTAAGGTGTCTCCCCTACTTAAAAGTTCGTATGTTGCTTTATCTGTTAGTTCTAAGTCTTCTAGCACTATTTCAATATTTTTATTTCTTTTGATGTGTTCCAAACAATCATCTAATACAGTTAAATTTCTTAATCCTAAGAAATCCATTTTTAGTAAACCTAAAGATTCACAAGCACCCATATCAAACTGAGTAATAATTGCGCCATCTTGTTCACGTTTCCACAAAGGCACTACTTCTATTAAAGGTTCACGACAAAGAATAACTCCAGCAGCATGAACTCCAGGTTGTCTTCTTAAACCTTCTAAGCCTCTTGCGGTATCAACTATTTTTTGAACTTCAGGATCTACTTTGTATAAAGATCTAAATTCACTTGCTTCTGCATATCTGTCATCTTTTTTATCAAAAATGGATGCAAGAGACATATCTTTTCCAACCACTGGTGGAGGGATAAGTTTGGTAATTTTATCTGAATTTGCAAATGGATAGCCAAGTACTCGAGCAGAATCTTTAATTGCCGCTTTAGCTTTAATTGTTCCGTAAGTAATAATTTGCGCAACGTGATCAGAACCATATTTATCAGTCGCATATTTAATCATGTCAGCGCGTCTTTTTTCATCAAAATCAATATCAATATCTGGTAGAGAAACTCTTTCTGGATTTAAAAATCTTTCAAATAAAAGTCCATGCTTAATTGGATCAAGTTCAGTAATACCTAAAGCAAAAGCAACAACCGATCCTCCAGCTGAACCTCTACCTGGACCTACTCTTATCCCATTTTCTTTGGCGTATCTAACCAAATCCGCTACTACTAAAAAGTAACTTGGAAAACCCATCTGATTAATAACTTTAATTTCATAATTAGCCTGGTCTTGATGTTGAGTTGAAACTTGATTTTTAAAACGTCTTTTTAATCCTTCATTTACTTCTTTTTCTAACCAAGACTCTTCTGTTTCATTTTCTGGAACTGAGAATCTAGGCATTAAATTTGCGCCTTCTTGAAACTTAACTTCACATCTTTCAGCAATTAGTAAAGTGTTATCGCAAGCTTCTGGAAAATCTTTCCAAACGTCTCTCATTTGTGCAGGAGTTTTTAAATAAAAATCTTGAGCATCAAATTTGAATCTATTTGGGTCACTTAAAGTTGTTCTAGTTCCAACACAGAGTAAAACTTCATGAGAAGCCGCATCATTTTCAAAGGTGTAGTGCAAGTCATTAGTGGCAACTAAAGGAATTTGTAATTCTTTGGCAATTTTTAGTAAATCTGCCCTGGTTTTTTTCTCAATATCTAGGCCATGATCCATTAATTCACAATAAAAATTTTCTTTGCCAAATACTTCTTGCAATTGTCCTGCCACTTGTTTAGCCTTATTGAAATCTCCTGCTTGAAGCCATCGATTTACTTCACCTGATGGGCAACCGGTGGTTCCAATTAATCCTTTTCCGTATTTTTCTAATACTTCAAAATCAAATCTTGGCTTGTAGTAATAACCTTCGATACTTGCAAGTGAAGAAATTTTAAATAAGTTATGCATAGCTTGCGTATCAGTCGCCCACAATGTCATATGTGTGTACGGAGATTTACCTCTACCAAATTCTTGATCTTCGCCACTTGAGAATCCAAAATCGAGCATCTCTCTTGATTTTCTTCCATTTGGTGCGTAATAACCTTCAATACCAATTATTGGTTTAACACCATGCTCTTTTGCCGTTTTATAGAAATCGTAAGCACCATATAAATTTCCATGATCTGTTATAGCAATTGCGGGCATTTCTTGTTTTTTAACTTCTGAAATTAATTGATTTAATCTTGCTGCACCATCTAGCATCGAATATTCAGTGTGCACATGAAGATGAACAAATGAGTCGCGATTAGACATTAAATGAAAATAGTCCTTTCACGAGTTTGATACAAAGGGGGAAGTTTTGTATAGCTAATTTAAATCTTGCTTTATAGAGTTTACTTAAAAACCTCTGCAACGCGCTTTAAACTCGATGCCAAATCTTGTGGATATGGTGAGTCAAATGTCACTTCTGCACCAGTTCTTGGATGTTTGAATGTTAAAGATGTTGCATGAAGCCATTGGCGAGTAAGTCCTAGCTTTTCGGCCAACTTTGGATCTGCTCCATACATGGGATCGCCAACACACGGATGTTTAATAGCACTCATGTGAACTCTTATCTGATGCGTTCTACCAGTTTCTAATTCAATTTTTAAAAGTGATGCATATGGGAAAGCCTCTAAGGTTTCGTAATGAGTAACACTTTCTCTTCCTCCTTGCACGACCGCATATTTGTAATTTTCTTGCGGATGTCTACTTATAGGAGCATCTATTGTTCCACTAGAAGGATCTGGATGACCTTGCACCAAAGCGTGATAAACCTTTTTGACGGTTCTTGTTCTAAAAGAATCTTTTAAATTTTCATAAGCAAAATCACTTTTTGCTACCACCATTACTCCACTTGTTCCAACATCTAAACGTTGCACAATTCCTTGGCGTTCAGCTACACCACTTGTTGAAATTCGATGTCCTTTAGCAGCAATTGATGCAGTTACAGTTGGTCCTTCCCAACCAGGACTTGCATGAGCTGCCACACCGAAAGGTTTGTCAACAACAACAATGTCATCATCTGAATATAAAACTTTTATATCTATTACCTGATCTTTTGGATCGACAATAGATTTTTCTATCGGAGTGTAATTTATTTCATCGTTTAAATTTAAACGGTATGACTTAGTAGCAACTTTTCCATTAACTAACACAGCACCAGCATCAATATCAGAGGCTACTTTTGTTCTAGATAATTCAAGATTCGACGATAAGAATGAATCAATTCTTGATCCCACTTGATTTTCTTCAACATGGATTATGTAATTAGTCATTTAATTTCTTTTTATAAGGATCTTTACCCATCAATGTCATAACTGCAATTATTGTTGCTGAAATACTTACTGCCATGTCAGCGACATTAAATATCGCCCAATAAGGTATTTGGACAAAATCAACAACTGCTCCTCTAAAAATTCCAGGGCTTCTAAATATTCGGTCAATTAGATTTCCAATTGCGCCACCTAGTAGTGCCCCAAAACAAATTGCCCAAATTCTATTTTCAATTTTTTTTCCTGTTTTCCAGATAATTATGGAAATAACAAAAGCAAGAATTGTAAAAATTAAGGTTGCGTTTGTACCAAATCCAAATGCGGCTCCAGGATTTCTTATGAAATTAAATTGCAGAAGTGGTCCAACTCTTTCCCCTAATAAGGCAGGCACCAGAATCAAATTCTCTCTATTTTCTAATGCAGCCACTGCTATTACTTTTGTTATTTGATCAGTAATGATTATCGCTAAAGCAATCTTTAGCATTAAGGCTTGTAAATGTGTGCGACTCTTCACCTTGATATCACCACACATTTTAGTTGTCTCATAAACTACGAGAGTACAGTTTTTCTTTTAACTTACTCGAAAGCAGGATGGTGTAAGCGTGTATCGCGAGGTTTCTAACCGCATCGATCTACCTGCCATGGAAAGAGAAATCATTGATTTCTGGCAAAAAAATGATGTTTTCCACAAATCATTAAATCAAAGAGATGAAAATAAGCGTTGGGTCTTTTATGAGGGTCCTCCAACTGCAAATGGCATGCCAGGAGCTCATCACGTAGAAGCAAGAGTTTTTAAAGATGTTTTCCCTAGATTTAAATCGATGCAAGGTTATTACGTACCAAGACAAGCAGGTTGGGATTGTCATGGTTTACCAGTTGAATTAGCAGTTGAAAAAGAATTAGGTTTTAGTGGAAAAAATGATATTGAAAAATATGGTGTTGCTGAATTCAATGCCAAATGTAAAGAATCAGTTTTACGAAATGTAAACGAATTTGCACTAATGACTTCAAGAATGGGCTATTGGGTTGATTTTGATAAAGCTTATTGGACTATGTCAAGTTCTTATATTGAATCTGTTTGGTGGTCTTTAAAAGAAATTCATAACAAAGGACTATTAGTTTCAGATTTTAGAGTTAGTCCTTATTGCCCCAGATGTGGAACAGGTTTATCAGATCATGAATTAGCTCTTGGTTATGAAACCATCACTGATCAATCCATTTACTTAAGGTTTCCTGTTACTACAGATTCATGGAAGAAAAAATATAAAAATTTATCCCTTTTGGTATGGACAACTACCCCATGGACTGTAATAAGCAACACTGCAGCAGCCGTTGGGCCAGAAATTGAATACGTAATAGTTGAACTAGAAGGCGAACATTTAATTGTTGCTAAAGAACTCATTTCTGTTCTTGGAGAAGATGTAAAAGTTCAAGAGCAATTGAAAGGTAAAGATTTAGAAGGTATTACTTATCAAGCACCTTTTGGAAATGAATTATTTGAAGACAAAACAAATAAATACCTTCACGCTGTTTTACTTGCAGATTATGTAACAACTGAAGATGGAACAGGAATTGTTCACCAATCACCAGCATTTGGTGCTGAAGATATGCAAGTTTGTAGAAAATATGGGTTACCAGTAATCAATCCAGTTAAAGCAGATGGTCACTTCGATACATACGTACCTTTAGTAGCAGGTCAATTCTTTAAAAAAGCAGATAAAGATATCGTTAAAGATTTAAAGAAACGTGAACTTTTATTTAAAGAAGTTGCATATGAACATCAATATCCACATTGCTGGAGATGTCACACTCCCCTTATGTATTACGCTCAACCTTCTTGGTACATAAAAACTACATCAATAAAAAACGAATTAATGCGTGAAAATGAAAATACAAATTGGTTTCCCAACACAATCAAGCATGGAAGATACGGAGATTGGCTAAATAACAATATTGATTGGGCACTTTCTCGTAATCGCTACTGGGGAACGCCACTACCAATTTGGGTATGTGAAGAAAAACATCAAACAGCTATTGGTTCACTTAAAGAATTAAGTGATTTGTCAGGTCAAGATGTTTCTAAAACAGATCCTCACAGGCCATTTGTTGATGACATCACAATTAATTGCCCAAAATGCAAGAATAAAGCAAAAAGAGTTCCCGAAGTAATTGATTGCTGGTATGACTCTGGCGCTATGCCATTTGCTCAATTAAATTATCCACAACAAAATCAAGAATTATTTAAGAAAAACTATCCTGCAGATTTTATTTGCGAAGCCATTGATCAAACACGTGGATGGTTTTACACACTTATGGCTGTTGGAACTTTAGTTTTCGATAAATCTTCTTATAAGAATGTAGTAACACTTGGCCACATCTTGGATGAAAAAGGTCGCAAGATGAGTAAACATCTAGGAAATGTATTAGAACCAATTGCTTTGATGGATGAACATGGCGCCGATTCGCTTCGCTGGTTCATGCTTGCCTCTGGTTCACCTTGGCAAGCACGAAGAGTTGGTCATGCCTCTATTCAAGAAGTGACTAGAAAAGTTCTTTTAACTTATTGGAATACAGTTTCGTTTCTCTCTCTTTATACTCGTCTATCTGATTATGTTCCCGGTACTTTAAAAGTCAAAAGAAGTGAAAGACCTGAAATTGATCAATGGTTACTGGGATTAGTAGATGATGCAGTAATTCAAGTAACGGATGCCTTAGAAAAATTTGATACCCAAAAAGCTGGAAAAGTTCTTTTTGATGTCGTTGATGACATGTCAAATTGGTATGTACGAAGAAATAGAAGAAGATTCTGGGATGCAGATTCTTTAGCTTTAGATACCTTGCACGAAGCTTTAAAGAAGATCACTTTAATTATGGCTCCATTTGTGCCATTTATTACTGAAAAAGTTTGGCAAGAAATGTTTAAAACCACGACCGAAAAAAATATTGATTCGGTTCATTTAGCCAATTGGCCAATTGTTGATAAACAAGATATTCGTTATGACCTAATTGAAAGCATGGGACTAATCAGACGCTTAGTTGAACTTGGAAGAGGTGCTCGAGCAGAGGCAAAAGTGAAAAATCGCCAACCACTTTCCAAAGCATTGGTATCTGCAAAAAATTGGGACAAAGTCGCCCAAGATCTCAAAGATCAATTAGCAGAAGAATTAAATATTTTGCAGGTTCAATCACTAAGTCAAACCCAAGATCTAGTGAACGTAACGGTCAAGGCAAATTTTCGAACTCTAGGAGCTCGTTACAGCAAAGAAACTCCTCAAATAGCTAAAAAGATAACAGAATTAGATCCTGTAGAACTTGTCACCAAATTACGTCAAAGCAATTCTTATATCGTAAAAATTGATAACAACGAATTCGAGATTAATTCTGACGATGTCATAATCACTGAAACTCCAAGAGAAGGTTGGTCAGTAATGACTCAAGATGGAGAAACAATCGCTCTTGATTTAACAATTACTAAAGAACTAAAAAGTCTTGGCCTTTCCAGAGAAATAATTAGGCTTATTCAAGAAACTAGAAAAAATAGTGGTTTTGATGTTTCAGACCGTATTAATGTTAAATACTCTTCTACAAACGAAGAATTACAAGAAGCTATCACTGAACATCTTGATGTTATAAAAAATGAAGTTCTGGCCATAAACTTTGAATTTGAAAAAGATTTAACTAATACTTCTGCAGTAGAAGAAGAATTAAATCTTAAGATTTTATTGAGTAAAAATTAATTATTTTCTGGAGCACTTGTAATTACATTTACAGGATTTGTATTTTCTGAAGTTGCATCCAACTCAACACCTAAATCATTCAACATTCCTGATAACCAATTTCTAAGTCTATTTCTGTATTCAATCTCAATCGCTTCAAGTTTTTTGATTTGCGCTTCTATTTGAGCTTTTTCACTTTCCACACTTGATGAAATAGCTGCAGCTCTTGCTCTTGCATCTCTAACTAATCTTTCTGCTTCATTAGTTGCTGCAGTTAATGCTTGTTGTGCCAAAGTCAAAACTTCAACTGGAGATCTGGTTTCAATAGTTTGGCCACTTATCGAATTATTTCCATTTCTAGCAAGGTCTAATTCATTATGAAGATGCTCTATTTCTCTTTGCACTTTTTCAAGAAATTCATCAACTTGTGATACGTCATAGCCCATTTTGAAACGGGTGGTATCGAAAACAACGTTTTCTACATCTTCAGGGGTCAATGCCATTTCTTCTCCGTTGTTTTGAACTAAACCTAAATCTACCCGATTTTTAATTATCTTTAATCACTAGAGGGATGCCACAATACTCATAGCAATTTGAATCAAAATAATCACGATTAAAAAAGATAAATCTAAAGATATTGAACCTATTCTAAGGGGTGGAACAAATCTTCTAAAAAACTTTAAAGGTGGATCAGTTAGGGAATAAATGAATTCAACCAAAACAAGAATAAATCCAGATGGTCGCCAAGATCTTGCGAACATCTGAACATAATCAAATACCAAACGGCCAATCATGACTAAAAGATAAAGCCAAAGAATTTGATAAAGAAGAGATCCCATTAATTACTAGTGTAATTAAACTTGATTAAAGAAGCCATCTTGAGCGACTTGTTGGCGAGCTTCTGCCCCTAAGTCCACATTGGCGGGTGAAATCAAAAAGACTGAGTTGGTAACTCTTTCAATAGTGCCTCTTAGGGCAAATGCTAAACCTGAGGCAAAATCAAGAATTCTTTTTTGATCACTTGGATCCATCTCAGAAAGATTTATTATTACTGGAGTTCCTTCGCGATATTCTTCACCAATTCTTCTTGCATCATTAAACGCTCTGGGATGAAGAGTTGTAATTCGTGTAACTGGTTCTGCTGCAACCATTGGTTTAACTTGTGGGGCAACACGAACTTCAGGTCGTTCTGCTAACGCAGTTGCGCCATTAGTTGAGAAAGCTCTTGGAGTTGGAGTCCAACGTGGAGCAACCTCTTCTTCGTAAATCTCTTCTACTTCTTCACTCAATAAATTATTTTGATTGTCTTCAACTAAACCTAAATAGACTGCCATTTTGCGAAAGCCTTGTGGCATCTCTTCCTCCTGTAGTGCCTCAGTTCTCTAAAAAACCAATGGGGCACATGTTGCATTTGTGACTAGAGTCAAAGTTACCCGATTTTTGGCCTTTCCCCGAGTAAGGCAGAACCAATTCGAAGGTGTGTCGCGCCATGCAAAATGGCCTCTTCTAGATCATCACTCATCCCTGCAGAAAGCATTTTTGCTAATGGATATGACTTTAAAAATTCACTTTGAATTTTTTCAAGTTTGGTAAAAGCTTCTTTTGGCTCCATATTCAATGGAGCAACACTCATCAAGCCTGAAAGTTCTAGATTCGGGCATTTAGAAATTTCTTGCGCTAACTCCAGCAATTTCTGAGGATTTACTCCTCCCCTATTTTCGTCATTTTCGGTTTCATCAAGATCTATTTGAATTAAAACTTTTTGAGTTTTATTCATTCTTTGACTAATTTTTTGAACTTCTTTAACTAAATTCAACCGATCAATTGAATGAATGTAATCTGCATATTGCAAGACAGATTTAACTTTGTTTGTTTGTAATTGACCAACAAAATGCCAAGTAAACTTATTCTTTACTTCATTAAATTTTAGGCTTGCCTCTTGGTCCTTATTTTCACCTACATTTTCAATCCCTAAAGATTTAAGTAAATCGATATCATTGGCTGGGTAAGTTTTTGTAATCGCGATTAATGTGACATCTGTTGGATTTCTGCCTGACTTATTGCAAGCATCTAAAATTCTAGTTTTAATTTTTTTGTCGTTTTCAGCAATTTCTGCAAGTCTTGTTTCACTCATTCACTTAACCAAGCAACAGTTGCATTTCTTCCAGTTACAGGATCTCTTCTAAACGAAAAAGTATCTTTATTCTCAAAGGTGCAGATATTTAAATCAGTTGTTTTAATTTGATATTTTGCCAGTTGATTTTTCACACCTTTTCTTATATCGACTGCAAAATCGCCATTAGAAAGAATTACCGCTGCACTTGGTTCTTTTGCTTTAACTTCTTCATATCTTTCTTTTGTTGCAAAAAAGTTTTTGGCACTTATTGTTGGTCCAATAATCGCTTTCATGTTTTGAGTTTCGGCTCCAAGATCTAGCATTCCTTCGACTGAATTTTCGACAATTCCAACTAACATGCCTTGCCAGCCCGCGTGGACAACACCTACGACATGGGCAATTGGATCAACTAAAACAATTGGAGCACAATCTGCAGACATGATCACTAATCCAAGATTTGTTTCTCTGGTAACTAAAGCATCTGTGTCTTTATGAATAATTGGATATTCTGATTTGACATTAACTACATTGGGTGAGTGAGTTGCTCCTATAAAAACTAAAGGTATTTCTAAACTTTCTGAAAGTATTTCTCGATTTCTATTTACATCATCTATATCGTCATCCACATGATCCGCAATATTTAAAGAGTCATATGGACTTTTACTAACTCCACCATTTCGGCCAAAAAAACTCCAATGAGCTTTGCCTTGTTTCCCAGAAGAAATCGGTGTGATCACCGACATATTTTATCTACTTTAAAAAATCCGGAACATCAAGATCATCACTTTCCATGTCGTCAAAGACAACACGTCTAGGTGTTGATGCTGTGGTTGCATTAAAGGTTGATCCAACTACAGATTGTGGTCCAGTATCTTCAGAATTCTTTGAAACAAAAGATGGAATTTCAGGTTCACTTCTATCAACTATTGAGGGTGCGGGTCTTTTATTCATTAAATCTTTTTCTGCAAAACCTGCGGCAATAACTGTTACTTTAACTTCGTCACCTAAGGTGTCATCAATAACTGCGCCGAAAATAATATTTGCCTCTGCTGATGCAACATTTTGTACAAGTCTTGCTGCTTCATTTATTTCAAATAAACCTAAATCAGATCCACCTGCTATTGAAAGTAATACACCTTTTGCACCTTGGATATCTGCTTCTAGAAGAGGCGAAGCAATTGCGTTTTGTGCTGCTATTGCTGCTCTGTTTTCACCACGTGCTGCTCCAATTCCCATAAGGGCTGTTCCAGCACCTGACATCACACTTCGCACGTCTGCAAAATCTAAATTAATTAATCCTGGAGTTGTAATTAAATCGGTAATGCCACTAACGCCTTGTAACAAAACATGATCTGCTTGTCTAAATGCTTCAATTACTGAAATATTTCTGTCAGCAATTGAAAGTAAGCGATCATTTGGAATCACAATTAAGGTGTCAACTTCATTTCTTAAAGCTTCAACACCTGATTCTGCTTGGGAAATTCTTCTTTTACCTTCAAAATTAAATGGTTTAGTAACCACACCAATTGTTAGTGCACCAACTTCTTTTGCTACCCGTGCTACAACCGGAGCACCACCAGTTCCAGTTCCGCCACCTTCTCCTGCGGTAACAAAAACCATGTCGGAACCTTTTAAAACATCTCTTAATTCTTCAATGTGATCTTCTGCAGCTTGTCTTCCAACTGAAGGATCAGCACCTGCACCAAGTCCACGTGTTAATTCACGACCAATATCAAGTTTTACGTCTGCATCACTCATTAAAAGAGCTTGAGCATCAGTATTTATTGCAACAAATTCAACACCTTTTAAACCAGCTTCGATCATTCGGTTAACAGCGTTTACTCCGCCACCACCAATGCCAACAACTTTTATGACCGCTAAGTAATTCTGTGGTGCAACCACTAATTTTCTCCCTCGGCAAAACTATTAACCTCTAGTTGAGGCTAAAAGTTCTTGTGTTAAATAAGCAAACAAAATTTAGGCTTGAATTCACTTGTAACCAAACATGCGACTCGGCGTGTTGCATACATATATATAGTGCAGATTTTCTCCTTAACAATGAATAGAGTTTGACTTGGCAGTTTGAAGTTTTTCAAAAAGGAGAATTACATGCTTTTGGTTGTGCCAAAAGAAACAAAAGTAGGTGAAAAAAGAGTTGCTGCTACTCCTTCCACATTAAACAAATTAATTAAATTAGGTTTTGAAATTCACATTGAAAAAAATGCTGGATTGCATTCATTGTATCCAGATAGTGAGTATGAAAAAAATGGCGCAAAAATAGTTACAGATATAACAAGTTCCATTAAGAATGCAGACGTGATTGCTTCAGTTGGAAGTTTAAATGCAAACCTAGCAAAGAATTTAAAGCCTGGTTCAATTTGTATTTCTTTTGCACAAGCAAAAAAAGATAAAGAAAATATTAAAGAAATAATTAATGCCAAAGCAACTTTATTATCATTTGACTTTGTACCTAGAATTTCTCGTGCTCAAAGTGCTGATGCATTAACCTCACAAGCAACTGTTTCGGGATATCACACTATGGTTACCGCAGCTTCACTTCTTCCAAAAATGTTTCCTTTAGTTATGACTGCATCTGGAACTATTAGACCTTCAAAAGTTTTAGTCATAGGTGCTGGAGTGGCTGGATTACAAGTCATGGCTACGGCAAAAAAACTTGGAGCAATTGTTTCAGGTTATGACGTAAGAACCGCAAGTAAAGATGAAGTTAAATCAGTTGGCGCAACTTTCATTGAACTTGATTTACCAGTAGTCGAAGGTTCAGGTGGATATGCAAAAGAAATGGATCAGGAAAGAACTAAATTACAACAAGAATTATTGACTCCTCATATAACCGCAACAGATGTTTTAATTACAACAGCTGCTGTTCCAGGAAGACCTGCACCAAGATTGGTTACTTCAAAAATGCTTTCAGGAATGAAACCAGGTTCTGTAATTGCAGACATGGCTGCTGAAAATGGTGGAAATGTTGAAGGTTCGATTGCAGGACAAATTATTGAACTAAATGGGGTAAAGATTTGGGGAGGACAAAATATTGCCTCCGAGATGGCGCCAGATGCTTCTTTCCTGTATTCAGGAAATGTTATTTCACTTCTCTCATTCTTAGTTAAAGAATCAAAAATTAACTTAGACAAAAATGATGAGGTAATTTCTGGAAGCGCTTTAGTCATTGATGGAGAAATAACAAATGAATTTGTTAAAACAGAAATGACTCAGGGGTGATTATTTAATGGATGCAGGTATTGCTTTACTTACCATTTTTATATTAAGTATTTTTGTCGGATTTGAAGTTGTTTCAAAAGTTTCAACAATTTTGCACACTCCCCTAATGTCTGGTGCTAATGCAATTCACGGAGTGATTTTAGTTGGAGCAATTATTGTTACAGGACATGCTGATTCAAATCTTGAACTTTTTCTAGGTTTAGCCGCTGTCGTACTTGCCACAATTAATATGGTGGGCGGTTTTGTTGTCACAGATAGAATGCTTGAACTTTTCAAATCTAAAAAGAATAAATTAGGTGATAACAAATGACACCTGTTTGGTCACAATTAGCAAATCTAGGAGCTGCACTTGCTTTTATTTTCGCGTTAAAAGCGCTCTCCTCTCCAAAGACTGCAAGACTTGGAAACCGAATTGGAGCAGTTGGTGCAATTGCTGCTGTTGCAATAGTTTTCTTTTCTGAGAGTAATTTAAAACATTTAAATTGGATTTTGATTGCAGTTGCAGTCGGTACTATTTTTGGTTTTTTTGCAGCACGTAAGGTGCAAATGACACAGATGCCACAAATGGTTGCTCTATTTAATGGAGTTGGTGGTGGAGCTGCGATGGCAGTTTCAGTTATTGAGTTTTTAAATGCCGGCAAAGAAGAAAGTTTCATTGCCTTATTAGCAACAGTCTTTACTGTCGTTATTGGTTCAGTTTCATTTACTGGATCAATTGTTACTTTCTTAAAGCTTCAAGAATTGATGACTTCAAGACCAGTAGTTTTACCGTTTGGACGAACAATCACCATCGCAACGGCAATGGCAACTTTGTTCTTTTCCATCTACCTTTTAGTTATCCCAGAAATCTGGGCTTTATGGGTTTTAGTGATTTTGTCTTTAATTTTGGGAGTTTTATTTGTTTTACCTGTAGGTGGTGCAGATGTACCTATAGTTATCAGTTTGTTAAACGCTTTTACAGGACTCTCAGTTGCAGCAAGTGGTTATGTTTTAGACAACGTCTTGCTTTTGGTTGCAGGAACTTTAGTTGGGGCCTCGGGAACTTTATTAACTCAATTGATGGCAAAAGCGATGGGTCGACCATTAACTTCGACTTTGTTTGGAGCGTTTACTGCTACTGCAAGTGCTCAGTCTGCTGCAGCAACTGATCGACCTGTAAAAAGTGCTGGACCAAACGATATTGCAATCATGCTTACCTATGCTTCCAAAGTAATTATTGTTCCAGGTTATGGCTTAGCTGTTGCTCAAGCACAACAAACTTTGCGCGAATTAGTTGATTTGTTAATTTCTAAAGGTGTTGAAGTTGAATACGCAATACATCCTGTTGCGGGAAGAATGCCTGGACATATGAATGTTCTTTTAGCTGAAGCTGATGTTCCTTATGAACAATTGAAAGAAATGGATGAGATTAACTCTGAATTTGCTAACACTTCTGTTGCAGTTGTAGTAGGAGCTAATGATGTTGTAAACCCTGCAGCAAGAACAGATTCAACCTCTCCAATATTTGGCATGCCAATTTTAAATGCTGATCAAGCAGAACAAATAGTTTTCATGAAGAGATCAATGCGACCTGGATTTGCAGGTGTTGAAAACGAGTTATTATTTAATGAAAAAACAACTTTACTTTTTGGTGATGCTAAAGATTCTCTTGCAAAAGTTGTTGCTGCTGTAAAGACTATGTAATGTTTGATCTTTATAACTAATACTTAAAATGGCAGATGACAAACAAGTTCCTGTAAAAGTTTTAGACATCGGTAAAACCCTCCCCCTTCATGTTTCACCTAGTCAACTTTCTAATTTTGATCGCTGCAACTTGGCTTATTGGTTTTCTTCAGTTGCAGGCTGGCGAGAACCAACAACCTTAGCTCAAATTATTGGAACACTTGTTCATAATGTTTTGGAAAATTTGTTAAAAATTAAACAAGAAAATAGAACCAAAGATGCTGCATGGAATCTTTTAAGAGAAAATGGCGAAGAAATAATAAATTTAAATTCTAAATGGTTAAAAGAGGAAGACATATCTAATTTAAAAGACAAAAGCGCTGAATCTTTAAAAGGTTATTTTGATTTAGAAGACCCTACGAAAATTGAAATACATCTAGATGACCTAGAAAGACCAATTTCCGCTCTTTTTGATTCCGTGAAACTTTATGGTCGACTTGATCGAATCACAAGAGATGGTTTAGTGAAAATTACTGATTACAAAACTAGTAAGAAACCAGCGCCTCAATATTTGTCAGACTCATTAAGACAAGTGATGCTATATGCAGCTGGACTTCAAGAAAATGGCATAAAAGTAGATGAAGTCGAACTTATTTACCTTCCTGGCAGAGATCGAGTAAATCGTCCAACTTATAAATCTGCGATTGATCGTGCTGTTCATCACCTTGTCACCACAAGAAAAAAGATGGAGAAGTCTTTAGAGAAATTAATTTGGAATGCAAATCCTGGCACAATATGCAAAACTTGCGCATTTCTTAAAGTTTGTCCTGCTAAAAATTCGGCTGCGCCTACTCCTGGAAGCATGGAATCAGATGAAGTATTACAAAAACAAAATCTTGAAAAAAGAGACAGAAATAAAACAAGTAATCAAAACAATGGTATGGACATGCTTCCCTTTGGAGAAGAAAACTAATGACATATCAAATTGAGGACAATTGGAAACCTGGTTTTGAATTTAAAAAATCTAGTTTTTTAAGAATCAGTGCAACTCAAATATCTGCCGAAAACAACAAAGCCTGTCATGATTTTATTTCAATTAAATCAAGACCTGGTGCAAAAATAACAGAAAACTACCAACCTTTTAGATATCCACAATTTGAAGCATTTCCTCTTGGGATAGTAAGAGAAGCATTAATTTTGGGAATAAATCAAGGTTTACTGATTAAAGAAGATTATGATCAAGAAGAGTTAGCAAAAAAACTTTTATTTGAAATTATCAGCCAAAATCCAAGAAAAATTGAAAAATCTCATGAACTCTGGGCCTATCAAGCACTACTTGGATACATCAAAGCTTTTGAACAATCTAAAAAATTAGATAAAGATAATGGAATTGAATTTACAGAATTAGAACTAATTCAAGCTTTCGATATTGATGACAAACAACATGTGGAGTGGTTTTCGTGGGGAATATTTTTAACAAATGCAGATAATTCAATCAGAGAATTTAGATTTTTAAAATATTCAAAAGCTGGATTAAATCTTCCAAATGATGTAAAAATAGGAGTCACTCTTCGCATTTTGGCGGATGGAGTTACCCATAGTGAATCAAACTGGAATATAGAAAGAGATCCTGTTTCTAAAATTAATCAAAATCTTGCAAGGGTAAGAATCAGAGAAATTGGATGTTTAGACCAAAGCGTAGCTTTAATTGTTGATTTAACTCCAGAAGAAGCAAGAAATTGGTTTGAACAAAAAACTCTTTCTATAGTCAAAGAAAGAATAAACGGAGGTTTAGCACAACCTGGCTCTAATTGTCGAAGTTGCAAAGCAAACACTTGTTGTCAAACATTAGCTACTCGACCAGGAATTTTAGGAATCACAACATATGCGCCATGGCCTAAATCTTATTCGCCATCTAAATTAAACATCTATCGTAAATGTCCTAGACAATATTTTTTGATTGAAGAACTAGGTTTAAGGACTTTAAATGATTCGACATCGCAATCACAACAAAGAGGATTGCTTGTTCATAAATGGTTAGAAAAAGCTCATAATCGAAGCATTAAATGTAAGGTGACAGATTTAATTATTGGCGACAAACTAGGTGAGATTTGTCAAGAATTGTCCTGGTCTAGTCAAGAATTAGAGATTGCAAAAGATTATTTAATTCAACACATAGATAACTGCTCAATTGATTCTGACACGAAAGTTGCAACTGAAGTTGAAATAATTGCCTTTGATACAGATAGTGACATCACAATAGGAACTAGACCAGATATTTTGTATGTGAAAAATAACACTTTGTTTTGGAGAGAATTAAAGACTACGAATAAGATTAAAGATATTGAAAATGATTTATTTTTCGATATTTACCCCCAATTACCCTTAGCAGTGAAGTTAGTTTCCAGTGATTGTGTTCCAAAAAATATTTTGAACACTCTTGGTACTTTTACAAATATTGTTGTTGAACTTGAATTAATATCTCCTGATCATCACAAAGTAATTACTTGGGATTGTCATAATCCAAAAGTTTTGAATAAAGCTTGGTCAACATTGGCAGAACAAGTTGATAATTGGGCAAGCGATACTCTATTTGCCCCTTCAACTAATCCCCCTTGCAATTGGTGCAAGGTTAAAGATTTTTGCGAATTTTCAAACCAAGCACAAGTAACTGCGGATGTAGATGGTATTCAAATTGATCTAAAAACAGGAGAAATAATTGAAATAACGCCAGCCAAAAACCTTAACGATGAGGAAAGAATCACTAAAGCTTTAGGTTTATCAGCATCTATTATGGAAAGTATTGAAGAAAATGATGATATTCCTTTTTAAAATTACCCCAAAAAGATCTCTTGATTTAAAAGGTGATTGGATTAATTTATGACCACCCAATTGATCCAAGTTCCAGATGCTATTGAAAATCCTGATTCAGATAGGACAAAGCAACTTCTTTCAAAAGTTCCTACTGGTTTATTAATCGGTAGTGATTTTCTAAAGGGTGAAAATGAAGATTTTGAAGTATTGGATCCTGCAAATGGTGAATTACTAACCAAAGTTTCAAATGCAGGAATTAAAGACTTAGAAAAAGCATTAGATATCGCAGTTGTTGCCCAAGAAAAATGGGCAAAAACTGCCCCCAGAGTTCGAGGCGAAGTTTTACGAAAAACTTTTGAATTAATGATTCAACAAGCAGACGACATTGCTTATCTGATGTCTCTAGAAAATGGTAAAACTTTAGTTGACGCTAAAGCTGAAGTTTTGTATGCAGCAGAATTTTTCAGATGGTTTTCAGAAGAAGCGGTAAGAATTGATGGATCCTTAAGGCATGCACCAAGTGGCGCAAATAAAATTTTGACCTACAAACAACCAATTGGCATAGCATTTTTAATAACACCTTGGAATTTTCCAGCCGCTATGTACACCAGAAAAGTTGGTGCTGCATTAGCTGCAGGCTGTGCAGCTATTTTGAAACCAGCTTCAGAAACTCCACTTACTGCACTTCTCATCAGCAAAATAATGCTTGATGCTGGAGCTCTTCCTGGAACTGTTTCTGTCTTGCAAACGAATAAACCAGGTCCTTTAACTGATGCAGCATTAAGTGATGAGCGCGTTGGAAAACTTTCTTTTACTGGTTCTACCGGAATTGGAAAAATGCTTTTGAAAAAAGCTTCGGAAAGAGTTTTGAATTGCTCTATGGAATTAGGTGGTAATGCACCATTCATCGTTTTAGATGATGCTGACATTGATGCTGCTATTGATGGGGCCATGATTGCAAAAATGCGAAATGGTGGCCAAGCGTGCACAGCTGCAAATAGATTCTTTGTACAAGAAAAAGTTCATGATGAATTTGTTGCAAAATTAGCTCAAAGAATGGGTGCTTTGAAAGTTGGGCATGGCACAAATGCTGAGACAACTCTTGCTCCACTTGTAAATAGAAAAGCAGTGGGGTCTGTTGGTGAATTAGTTAAAGATGCTTTAGAAAAAGGTGCTAATCAACTTGTAGGTGGTACACCTTCTGTAGGTCCTGGTTGTTATTACCCTGCAACTGTTTTGGGCAATGTTAAATCTGATGCAAGAATTGTTCAAGAAGAAGTTTTTGGTCCAGTTGCAGCAGTTGTGAAAGTAAAAGATGAAAATGAAGCTTTATTAATCGCGAACAAAAGTGAATACGGTCTAGCTGGATATGTTTACACAAAAAATCTTGCACGTGGATTAAAAGTTTGTGAACAACTTCAAGTTGGAATGATTGGTCTAAATAGAGGCTTAGTTTCAGATCCTTCTGCTCCATTTGGTGGAGTTAAACAATCTGGTTTGGGCCGCGAAGGTGGTTATGAAGGAATTGATGAATATCTTGAAATTAAATATGTTGCAACAAGTGATTTTTAAGGTTTAACTACAGGAACTTCTGGGGTAGACACATCGTAAGTTGAAGAAGCCATCCTTCTTAAAACTTTCAACACTGCTGCTTTCTCATTAGATTTTTCCAGGTTTCCCCAATCAACTCTTCTACCACTTGTTAATAAAAACCAGATTGTATTGGGATTTTCTACCGTAGTGGAGACTACTTCAGACTGAAGCCAAGTTGGAAAACTTTGCCAAGCTTTAATCCCTATTGCTCTATTTTGCTCATCACTTCCATAAATTAATGGCAAATTTGATTCTGGCGTCACTGGTTGATATGCCACACCTGTTTCATCTATCAAATATCTTCCCTCAGCTATATCTGTAACTGCTAATGGTGTTCTTTCTACAACTTCTATAACTAAAGTGGAAGGCCAGCCACGTCTGACATCAACATTTTTAAGTTGGCTGATGGTCATAATTCTTTGATTAGTTTGAGTTATATCTACCCTTAATAGAGGAATATTTTGTTGTACTTGAGCAAGTTGCAAAATTGATTCCTCAGAGACGACTTGATCTCCTCGGACTTCTACTTTTTTCACTATCAAAAGACTTGAATAACAGCCGATATAAATTACTGTGGCAAAAACTGCCAAAAGGAAAATAACTAGAAATTGGATACGTTTTTTAATATGTTTTTTAACCACTCGAGTTACTTATTTTCTAGAAGACTCAAAACTTCTGGGGCAAGTAATCCAATGTCTCCTGCACCTAAAGTCATAATAATGTCATTTGGTTTTGCCCAAGAAACTAAATGACTTGCAACTTTTGATATGGAAGGTTCAAAAATTACTTGAGATTTTGGCAGAGGAACTAAAGATGCCATAGTTTGTCCACTTGCACCAGGTATTGGTTCCTCCCCTGGTGCAAAAACTTCTAAGACCACAACGTTATCTGCAAGTCCTAATGCTTCACCGAATTCTTTGTTAAATAAAGCTGTTCGATAATAATGATGCGCTTGGAAAGCAACAATAATTTTGCCATCTTTAACTACGTCTTTAGCCGCTTTTAAAGTTGCAGTTATTTCAGTTGGATGATGGGCATAATCATCATAAACTCTTACCCCATTTACACTTCCTTTAAATTCAAATCTTCTGCGAGTTCCAGAGAAATTAGATATTCCCTGTTTTAATTTTTCAAATTCAAATCCAAGTTCAAGACCAACCAGTAATGCTGCTGCTGCATTTAGAGCATTATGGGTTCCTAAAACTTTAAGACTAATACTTCCAATATCTTTACCCTTATATTTTAAATCAAAAGATGGTCCTGGAATTCCTAATTTCAAATTAGAAATTACTAGATCACTATTTTCACTTTGTCCATACGTTAAAACTTTGACAGATTTAGATTTCGCATCTTCAATTAATTTTTTTGCTCCTGGATCATCTTGGCAAATTACTGCAAATCCATCTCTGTTTTTAGTTAATTGCGTAAATTCGACAAAGGCATGTTCAATTCTTTCTAATGTTTGCCAATGATCAAGGTGATCTGCTTCAACATTTGTCACAATCACAATCTTTGGCGAAAGTTGCAAAAAAGTACCATCTGATTCATCTGCCTCAACTACAAAGTATTTACTTTCACCTAAATGCGCATTAGAACCTGTTTCAGATAACTCACTACCAATTGCAAATGTTGGATCTTGACCACAAGATTGCAAAGCAACTGTAACCATAGATGTAGTTGTTGTTTTTCCATGTGTTCCAGACACTGCAATTGTTTCGAATTGTCGTGTTAAAACACCCAAAGCATCACTTCTTTTTAATATTCTCAAACCTATTTCAGTGGCATGTTTTAATTCGATATTGTTTGACTTTATTGCTGTCGAATGAATAACTGTGTCAATGCTTTCTAAATTCTTTGCATCATGTCCAATAAATATCTTTACACCTAACTTTTTTAATGCTTCTACTCTTCTAGAATCTTTAACATCTGAACCACTAACACTTATTCCTTGAGCAACCAAGAGTCGGGCAATTCCTGACATGCCTGCTCCACCAATACCAAGAATATGAACTTTTCCTAAATCTCTTACTTCTTGATTTATTTCCACTATTTATTTCCTATTTGAATATATTCAAAAACTTTATTTGTTATTTCGATGTCAGCATTCATTGAACCAAAATTCTTTGCTTTTTGACTCATAGACATCAGTTTATTTTCATCAAAAATGTAGTTCATTATTAAATCATAGAGTTTTTGACTAGAAATCTCTGAATCTAAAACCAATAGTCCAGCATCAGCTTTTATTATTTCTTTAACATTTAATATTTGTTCTCCATTTCCAACAGCAAATGGAATATAAATAGCAGGAATACCTAGAAAGCTTTGTTCCGCAATTGTCATTGCTCCAGCTCTGGACATAACTAAATCTGAAACTGAATAAGCCAAATCCATTCTTTCTATATAAGGATATGGGTGATAATAAGAGTATTTCTTTAACTCTGCCTTTGCTTCATTTTTTTGGCCCAAAGAATGGATTACTTGAACATTTTTTCCTTCCAGTAATGGAATAACTTCTTCAATTGCTTGATTAATTGACCTAGCCCCTTGAGAGCCTCCGAATACAAATAAAGTTCTATATTTTTCATTCAGCCCAAAAAACTTTATGGCTTCGACTTTTAAGATTTCTTTTCGATAATCTTTTAGTTCCTGCCTTATTGGCATACCAATAGTTTTTCCTTTTTTAATGGATGCTGGAAACATTTGAAAAACTTCTTTTGCAAATAATGCGCCTACTTTATTTGCAAAACCTGGTTTTTTATTACCTTCGTGCACAATTATGGGAATTCTTTTCATAAAAGCCGCAATATAAGCAGGCAATGATACGTAAGCCCCAAAACCAACTACGCATCCCACATTTTTTTCTTTAAATATTTTTAGTGTAATGAGAATGCTTTGAATCAACTTGAATGGAAATGAGAAGATTTCAATATTAAATCTTCGAGGCATCAGTACTGCTGGTATCAAATTAAGTTCAAAACCTGTATTGGAAATTAACTGTTGTTCCAAGCCTTTCGAAGTTCCAATAAAAAATACATCTATATTTGAATCTTTCTTTTTCATAGTTCTAGCACAAGCAAGTGCAGGTTGAATATGTCCTGCAGTTCCTCCTGCTGCAAGTGCAATTGATTTCATATTTAAATTCTAGTTGTTTTCTTTTGACTCTTTAATTCACTTTTTATACTTGGTTCTGCTCGTAAAACTGCTAACAAAACACCTAGTGCAGCAAGAGTAAATATTAGAGAAGAACCTCCGTAAGAAACTAAAGGTAAAGGAACTCCAGTCACCGGAAGAAGTGCTAAAACAGCTCCAATATTTATAAATGATTGGACTACAATCCAAGCCATAACTGATGTGGCAATAAGTCTTGTGAAAAAATCATTAGTTTTTCTAGCCAAAGTAAGTGCTACATAACAAATTGTTCCAATTAAAGCTAAAACAATAATTGTTCCCACTAAACCTAATTCTTCTCCAACTACTGCAAAAATAAAATCTGTGTGCGCTGCAGGTAGCCAACCCCATTTTTCTCTACTTGCTCCAAGACCAATTCCAGTCCAGCTTCCAGTTGCTAATGCATATTTGCCATGAAGCACTTGCCAACCAGCATCTTGGTTTTCAGCGGTGGGATTAAGCCATGACATAAATCTTTGCAATCTATAACCTTCTCTAATTGATAAAACAAAAATCCCAACTAGACCAGCTAAAATCGCCCAGCTAAACATTTTTAATGGAGCACCAGCTGCATAAAAAAGAGCTAACACAATTGGCCCAATAATTAATGTTGTTCCTAAATCGCCTTCCATAACAACTAAAACAGCAATTAATAATCCAACAGGAAATACTGGTACTAATAAATTTTGCCATGTTGTTACACGTGTTTTAATTTGTCTACTTAAAACAACTGATCCCCAAACAATAAATGTAAGTTTTGCTATTTCACTTGGTTGTAATCGAAATGGTCCCCATAAACTTATCCAATTTCTTTGCCCCGCAACTGAAATTCCAATGCCAGGTATTAGAACTAAAACAAGCAAAATTAGAGAGATCCATAATCCGATATGAGCCCATTTATGAAAAAAAACTTTTGGAAGCCTACTAATTAATAGCATTAATACAACTCCGATAGAAGCAAAAATTAATTGACGTAAAAAAATAACGTATTGATTATCGAATTGCTTGTACGAAACTGTTGTGGAAGCCGATAAAATCATAACTATTCCAATGAACAAGAGTGCAAAAATTGAAATTAATAATGCATAATAATGTTTGCTATTTAATTGATCCGAAGTTTTTGTAGATTTTGTAATTGAATCTTGTCTACTTGCCATTAATTTTGACCTTTAATTTTTTTAACTGCATCAATAAAGGCATTTCCTCTAGCTTTGTAATCTTTAAACATGTCCCAAGATGCACAACCTGGAGCAAGCAAAACAGTGTCACCACTTGAAGCAAATGCTTTAGCCGCTTGAACCACTTCTAGCATCGCTTCTTCGTCGTTTCTCTCAATTAGTTTCACAGGCATATCTGGGGCAATGCTCTTAATTGTATTAAAAATTAAGTCTTTATCTTTTCCTAACAACACGGCAGCTTTAATTTTTTTAGCATTTTTGTTGATTAGTTCTGAGAAATCTTGACCTTTTGATAAACCACCTGCAATCCATATGACTTTTTCAAAGACCTGGATAGATGTTTGGGCAGCATGACAGTTAGTTGCTTTTGAGTCATCTATAAATTTAACTCCCTGGATTTCTTCTATTAATGAAATTCGATGAGGAGCTGGAACAAAATTTCTTAAACCTTCTCTGACATGAATAGGTTCAACTCCATAGGATCTTGCAAGTGCTGAGGCAGCAAGAGCATTAGCAATATTGTGCGGAGCATTTGTTGCTAAATCTTCAATCGTGCAAAGTTCTTGTGCATGGGTTTTTCTATCCTCGACAAAGGCTCTATCCACCAAAACATTTTCAACTAAACCAAACATAGAAAGACCTGGAACTCCTAAAGTAAAACCAATTGCTCTTGCGCCTTCAATCACATCTGCTTCTTCAACCATTTTTTCTGTGATTGGATCATCTACGTTGTAAATGGCAGATTTTTGAACATTTCTATAAACGAGTGCTTTAGTGTTTCTATAATTTTCAAATGTTCCAAAATGATCCAAGTGATCTTGGGCTAAATTTAAACAAACTGCAGAGTGAGCAGAAACATTTTTTAAAAAAGGAAGTTGTGGAGCTCCCACTTCAACCGCTAATACATCTGCAGGAATTGGATCCATTACTGCACTGACTAAAGAATCACCTATATTTCCAACTGCAGGAGCTTTTAGTCCTGCTGCATTCAAAATTGATGAAAGCATCAAAGTAACAGTTGTTTTTCCATTTGTGCCGGTTACAAATAACCATGGAGCAGGAAAATCTAAACTTCGTAATCTCCAGGCAAGTTCAAATTCTCCCCAAATTTCAATGTTTTTTGAATTTGCTTCTGAAATTATTTTAGAACTAGGTTTAACTCCCGGTGAAACTACTAAAAGATTTGTTTGAGCTGGTATTTCTCCCGTGTAATTTAAATATGTTTTTGCTCCAAGAATTTCTAAAACAGTTGCGTGCTCTTGTTGAATTTCACCTGAGCCTTGATCAATGATTGAAACATTTGCGCCCATTTCAATTAATGCATCACCTGCTGCAAAGCCTGCGACACCTAAACCGACTACACAAGCATTTACTTTGGTCCAATCACTGTTTCTGTTGTGTCTTAACCAATCGATCATGCCCTTACCCAACTTGCATAAAACAAAGCAAGACCAGCTGCAACAAATGCTCCATGAATAACCCAAAAACGAACAACTATTTGAATTTCAGGCCAACCAAGCATTTCAAAATGATGATGTAACGGTGCCATTTTAAACACTCTTTTTCCAGTTAATTTAAATGAACCAACTTGTAAAATTACAGAAATTGTTATCAAAACAAATAGCCCAGCAAGAAATGCGATTAATAATTGAGTTCTAGTCATGATTGCTAAACCAGCTATTGCGCCTCCAATTGCAAGAGAACCAGTGTCACCCATAAATATTTTTGCAGGAGCGGTGTTCCACCATAAAAATCCAATACATGCTCCAGCCACACTGGCAGCAAAAACTGCAAGATCTAATGGATCTCTAACGTCATAACAAGTGGCATTTCTTTCAAAAGAACAATTCTGATTAAATTCAAAAACTCCAATTAAAATGTAAGCGCCAAGTGTTAACACAGCAGCACCTGCTGCCAATCCATCTAAGCCATCTGTCAAATTAACCGCATTAGTTGCAGCGGTAATTAAAAACCAAACCAACAAAATAAATAAAACTGTAGGCAATACTATTTTTGTATCTCTAACAAAAGATAGTGCAGTAGATCCGGGGGTTCTACCAGATTCATCAGGAAAATTTAATGCAAAATATCCAAAAATAAATGAAACAATAGCTTGACCAATTAATTTTGTTCGAGCTCTAATACCTCTGCTGTTTTGTTTGTAAATTTTTAGATAATCATCTGCAAAACCAACTAAAGCTAAACCAAACATTAAAGCCAAAGCCATAAAAGCAGAAAGTGTTGGTGGGCGCCATAAAAGCAAGTGAGCCATCGAGTATCCAACAACAGAACCGCCAAGAATTGATAATCCTCCCATTGAGGGGGTTCCAACTTTTGATTGATGTTCTGGGTAATTAATGTCTCCTTCCGAAATTCTTATGGCTTGAGATTTGCCTCTTTTTCTTAAAGCTTTTATCAAGAGAGGTGTTGTGAATAGAGAAAAAACCATGGAAAAAACTCCAGCAATGATAATTAGCCTCATTGACTAGCCTCCTGGATTTTTGAAATTAAATTCTCGTCGAAACCTGAAACAATCACTTGAGCGACTCGCTCTAGACCGATGGAACGAGAGGCTTTAACTAACACCAAATCTTTATTTTGCAAAAGAACCTTACACACTTTGACGGCTTCCAAAATATTGACTGAATAGTGCGCTGATCCATTGTATTTATTTAACATTAAATAATCATAAATATATTTAGCCCCTTGACCGACAATTAAAGTGTTATTTATTTCTAATTCAATTATTTTCTGTGCAACTAATTCATGGTAATACTTTGACTCTCTGCCAAGTTCTCGCATTTCACCTAAAATTGCCCAAGTATTTCTATTTTGAGCCTTCAATTTTAAAGTTTCTAGCGCTGCAATAACTGATTCCGGATTTGCATTATAAGTATCATTTATTACTTCAATTTCGCTATTAGAAATTTCAACCTGCATTCTAAGTTTACTTTTTGGCACAGAATTAGATAATTTTTGAGCAATTTTTTCTACAGAAATTCCTAAACTTATTAAAGCACTAGCCGCAGCCAATGAATTAGAAACTTGATGTAGCCCTACTAATTTTAAATTTACCAGCGCTTTTTCATTTTTATAATTCAATTTAAAAGATGCAAATCCATCATTACCTATTTCAATGTCAGTTGCATAAACATCAGCATTTGCTGTTCCAAATGTCAAAACTTTTGCTTTAGTGAGTGATTTTAATTTATCAAACGATTCATCATCTTTATTTAAAACTGCAATGCCCGTACTATCTAAGGAAGAAATTATTTCAGATTTCGCTTTTAAAATATTTTCTTTAGAACCAAATATTTCAATATGTGCTGTTCCTATATTTAATATTAAAGAAATATCTGGCTTAACTATGTCACATAAAAGTTTGATATTTCCAATTTTTCGTGCACCCATTTCACTTACTAAGACTTTCGTCTTTTCATCACATTTAAGAATTGTCAGAGGTAATCCAATTTCATTATTAAAACTTCCCTCTGGTGCAATAGTTGGCCCTAATAACTCACCTAAATCCGAAATTAAATCCTTTGTAGTTGTTTTACCTGACGAACCAGTTAAGGCAATTTTTTTAATGTTGGGAAGTTTTTCTAATACAAATTTAGCTAATTTAGAAAGCGCAACTACAGAACTTTGATTTTCATCTTGAGAACCAGATTTTCCTTCTCCTACTAAAATACATGGAAGTTTTGAAATCTGTTTTTCACAAATGATTCCTACTGCCCCATTATTAATTGCTTGTTGAGCAAAATCTGCACCATTTACTTTTTGTCCATTTATCGCAACAAAAAGATCACCTGTTTTTACTTTTCTTGAATCAATTTCAACATTTCCACTTACTATTACATTTGAGTAAGAATCGTCCATTTGTCCATTAACTGCATTCGCAATTTCTTTTAATGTCAATTTAATCATTTATATTTTTCTTCCATTAAATTTTTTGTGACTAAAAAATCGCTAAAAGATAAAACTTCTCCTTTTATTTCTTGATAGTTTTCATGTCCTTTTCCTAATACAGCAATGGTGTCAAATTCGTTAGCCATAGAAATCGCTTTTTGAATTGCTTCTTTTCTATTTCCTATTTCAGATACATTCTTTTTGTCACTAATTCCAGAAATAATTAATTTTCTTATATCTTCTGGCTTCTCATCTCTAGGATTATCATCTGTGACAATAATTAAATCTGAATATTTCTCAACAGCGCTGCCCATCTTGGGTCTTTTTTCTTTGTCTCTATTTCCACCTGCGCCAATAATTGTTATTAAATTACCTTTAGTTTCTTTTCGCAATGTTGATAAAACGTTTTCTATTGCTTCAGGTGAGTGTGCATAATCAACTATTGCTAGCGGAGCCCCAGGAACTATAACTGGTTGCATTCTTCCAGGAATTTGAATATTTTCTAATCCTTTTATAAATCTTAATAAATCTATATCTAATTTATTGGCTAACGCAATTGCTAACGAAGCATTATAAGCATTGAAACTTCCTGCAAAACTAAGATTAATTTTGAAACTTTGCTTATTGAAATTATTTAATTTAAAGTCAACATGTCCAAGTGCAGCGGTGATGTCGGTTACTCGCCAGTAATTCTCGACATCACCGCCTAAAGTTTCAACATTTAATTTAGTCTTTTTCTCTAAGGTTTTACCCCATGAATCATTGGTTGTTATCACAGCATATTTAGAGAAATAATCGTCAAATAACAAAGATTTAGCTTCAAAATAATCTTGCATATTTTTATGAAAATCAAGATGATCTTGACTCAAATTGGTAAAGCCCACTGCTTTAAATTTTGTTCCATTTACTCTTCCCAAAGTTAAAGCATGCGAGGAAACTTCCATTGAAATTGCTTTGGCTCCAGTTTGAAATGCTAAAGCTAATATTTTCTGAAGTTCAGTCGCCTCTGGTGTCGTGCGTTCACTTTCAACTTTTAATCCAGGAATATCTATACCTGCAGTACCCAGTAATCCCGTTTCAATTCCACAATTTTCAAGACCAGCTTTTAGTAGCCAAGCAGCTGTGGTTTTGCCATTAGTTCCAGTGACACCAAAAACATCCATTTTGTGTGATGGATTTTCATATATGTATGAAGAAACTTCTCCCACAATTTTTTTCAAATCTTTCGATATAAGCACTGGAACTGAATTTTCAGATATTAAATTAGCTCCTATTGAATCTGTTAAAACTGCTTTTGCCCCATTTTGTATTGCTTCTTGAACAAATTTTGCCCCATGAGTTTTCTCTCCAGGAATAGCAACAAAAAGTTCATTTACATCTATTTCTTTTGATTTATTTGAAATTCCATTTACTAATACATCAATTGAATTTGAATCTAAATTGAATTTTTGCGATAGTTCTCTTGTTGAAACATCTTTGACTTTTGGCTTTGGAAGTTTCATAAAACTCACCATTCCACCAAGTAACCTTTAGGTTTACCAATAGATGGAGGAACATTCATTTTTTGTAATGAATATTGAGCAACTTGTTTGAAAACTGGACCTGCTAAAAGTCCGCCGTAACGACCATTTTTTGGATGATGAATCGCTACAGCTACAACAATTTCAGGATCTTCTGCTGGAGCAATACCAATGAAAGAAGCAATTACATCTTTTGAATAACATTTACAAGCTGGATCCACAACTTGTGCAGTTCCGGTTTTACCCGCAACTCGATAACCTGGAATTGATGCAAGTGGAGCAGTTCCTTCATCAGAAACTACTGTTTCCATCATTTCTATTAAAGTTTTTGCCGCACTTTCAGAAATAACTTCTGTTCTTGTAGGTTCAGCTGCTGCTTGATACTCTCCATTTGGCATCACAAAGCCTTCAATCAAAGTTGGATTAATTCTTGTACCGTTGTTTGCAATAGTTGCATACATACTCGCTATTTGAACTGCATTAACCATATAACCTTGACCGAAAGCAAAAGTTGGAAAACTTGTTTGTGACCACTTTTCAATTTTTGGTAATCGTCCCTTGGATTCACCAGGAAATTGCATTCCAGTTTTTTGTCCAACACCAAATTTTAAAAGATATTCATTAAATTTTTGTGGACCCATAATTTCAGCAGCTTGAATAGTTCCAATGTTGCTTGACTTGGCTAAAACTCCAGTAAGAGTAAGTCTTAAAGTTCCATGTGGTTCGTGGTCATGGAAAGTTTTTCCTGGCCTTTTTAAAACTGGTGGAATTGTAAAAGGTGTTTCAGGAGAAGCTAAATTTTCGTTTAATAAAGCTGCTAAAGTCATAACTTTTGCAGTTGATCCTGGTTCATAAGCATCGACTAATGCATGATTTACCGTAACTCCATCTTCGGCATCACCAGGATTATTTGCATCAAAGGTTGGATAATTTGCAAGAGCTAAAATTTTTCCAGTCTTAGGTGAAATTGCAACTAAAGTACCGCTCTTTGCTTGTGCAAATTCAACTCTTTCTGCAAGTGCTTGTTCTGCAACAAATTGCAAATCTCTATCAATAGTTAATCTAATTCCAGTACCTGGAACTGGTTTCTTTTCTGAAGCAATTCCAGATGGAAGAGGTCTTCCTCCTGCACTAATTTCAACAGTTACTTCACCTTGAGTACCTGCTAATTCATTTTCAAATCCATATTCAAGTCCTGCTAAACCTTTTCCTTCACCTCCAATGAAACCTATAGTGCTTGAGGCAATTGTGTTTCCTGGGTAAATTCTCTTCGTTGTTTTTTCGCTAAAAATTCCTGGTAACTTTAAATCTCTAATCTTGATCCATTGATCTGGAGTAATTTGTTTTAATACATAATTAAATTTCTTATCGCCTGTCAATTCAGGAATTAAGATTTCTTTTTCAACACCTGTAATACTTGAAATCGATTGTGCTGTACCAATTGGATCTATAACCATAGTTTGATCAACGGTTACATTTCTTGCATCAACTGTTATCGCCAATGGTGCGCCATTTCTATCGGTAATTTCACCTCTTTGAGCAGGTAAAATCAGCGTTCTGGTCCTATTTTCTGCAGCTGTTGCAGCTAATTGCGGAGCATCTAAGGCCTGCAATTGAAAAAGTCTTAGACCAAAAATCATTAAGACGATGAGAGAAAAAGCTAATACGGCACGAATCCTTCTATTGCCTGTGTTTAAAAGAATTTTTTGATTTGGATTCATGGTTGTTCTATCTGAGAAACGACATTTAAATCTGGTTCATTCAAAATTGGATCCACACCTGCACCTAATAAACGGCCATCTCTTAAATCAATAAATGCAGAACCTGGAGAAGGAATCATTCCAATTTCGATCGCTTTTTGCTTCAAAATTTCAGGTGATTCCATTCGGGCAACATTTTGTGCTAAAACTTCATGTTCGTCTGCCAGCGCGATTGATTTATTTTGTAATTCTTGTATTTCGAATTGGCCTTGAGATAAAAGAGTGTTAACAAACAATCCGCCAAGCATGCCAATCAAAATAATGACGGAAATAATTAATCCAAATCCAACTGCTGCAATCTGTTTAGGTTTTACTTGTAATTGACTTAGTGAGATTGGAGCAACACTCATGCGGCAACTCCTACTCTTTGAATTGCTCTAAGTTTTACTGAAGTAGCCCTTGGATTATTCTTAATTTCTTCAACTGATGCATTTTCAGCTTTTTTATTTAATAAAATAAAATCTTTTTCTTTACTTTTCAAAGGAATTGGCAATCCTGGCAGTAAATCAGTTGTTGCAGTGTTTTCTTTAAATATATTTTTTACAATTCGATCTTCCAAAGATTGATAAGAAAGAACAACTAGACGTCCATCTTTAGCTAATGAATTAAGTGCTTGAGGAATCGCATTTTCAAGAATTTCTAATTCGTTATTTACTGCAATTCTTAAAGCTTGAAAAGTTCTCTTGGCTGGATTGCCACCCGTTCTTCTGGCAGGGGCTGGAATACAAGATTTAATTATTTCAACAAGTTCAAAAGTTGTTTCTATCTTTTTGTTTTGTCTTTGCTTAATTATTGTATTTGCGATTCTAGATGCAAATTTTTCTTCACCAAATTCAAAAATAATTTTAGTCAATGCTTTGGCATCATAATTGTTTATTATGTACTCTGCTGTTAATTCTTGATTTTGATTCATGCGCATATCAAGATTTGTATTTTGGGCATATGAAAAACCTCTTGAGGATTCATCAAGTTGAATTGAAGAAACCCCTAAATCAAATAAAATTGCATTAACTTTTAATTCTTTGAGATTTTTTTCAATGGAATCAAACGTTTCATTAATAAAATCAATACGATTCTGATATTTCTCTAGTCTTGATTTAGCTCTATTCAAAGCAATCGGATCTCTGTCAAACCCTATTACTTTTAAATTTGAAAATTTATTTAGTAAAGCTTCTGTATGTCCTGCTAAACCTAAAGTCGCATCAACAAATATGGGATTAGAAATAGAAAGACAAGGAGTTAGTAATTCAACAACACGATCCAGCATTACTGGAATATGTTGTTCAACTAAGGACTTTTCAGTCACTTAAATTCCCCTTCCCCAATTTCTTTTTCGGTTTTTCTTTCCGTTTAACCGAGGTCCCTCTCTGCAAACATTGCTTCCGGCTTCGGGGAAGAAAGTCGGTGGACACTATTTGCAGAGAGAGGCCTCAAGCCAAACGAAAAATCGTTTAACCGTTTAGCTTCTAGAAAATTCCCGGCACCACCTCTTCTTGAGTTGAAGCAAATTTTGGTTCTGCTTCTGAAAGATATGAATTCCAAAGTTTTGGATCCCAAATTTCAACTGTCGTATCTGCTCCAACCACAATTACGTCACGATCTAATTGGGCATAATCTCTTAAAGTGGCAGGTAAGGTTATGCGACCTTGTTTATCTATTTGTTCATCAAATGCACTTGAAAAGAAAACTCTTAAATAACTTCTAACCCGAGCATCATTTCTAGATGCTTCTCTAATTTTTTGGGCGTAAAGCTGGAATTCACTTAAAGGCCACATGACTATTGATAAATCTTGACCTTTTGTTAAAACCACATCGTTTGAAAATCCATCACGAAACTTTGCCGGTAGCACCAAACGGCCCTTGTCATCTAGACGTGGCTCGTGCGTACCTAAAAACATTGGGACTCCCCTTGGTCTTTCCCCTGCCCTCAACCTCGTCCCAAGCTGAGTGACCACAACCCTCCACAGGCTGTTTTGACCACAATACTCCCTTTTCCTCCAAAATCAACCCCTAACCCCCATATTTCTGGAAATTTCCTCCACTTTTTCCCCACTGTTTTTAGGCCTGCTGCCGAAAAATTAATCAGTGCTTCGCGCCTAGTATTAAGCGATGGCCACAAGATCCAACAAAATTGCCCAAAGAAATGCTGGGTATGCGCTTCATGTTTTTACAGCCAGTGGTGCTGTTTTTGGAATGCTTGCGTTACAAGCTGTAATCGATAACAAAATTAGAGAAGCATTAATTTGGCTGTTAGTTTGTCAAGTTTTAGATGGTATTGATGGCCCAATTGCCAGAAAATTAGATGTTGTAATTCATGCTCCTTGGCTAAGTGGTGAAGTTCTTGATCAAATAGTTGATTATTTTACTTACGTTGTAGTCCCGGTTGCATTTTTAATGCATCTAAATATGGTTCCCCAACAATATGAAACTTTTGTTGCAGGATTAATACTTTTGTCTTGTGCAATTTGGTGGGCAAGAAATGATAATAAAACAGATGATTCATGGTTTGTTGGATTTCCTTGCATGTGGAATTTAGTAGTTGTCACATTTTTATTATTAAAAACTCCACCAATTCAAGTTATGCTAATTTCTATAATTTTATGTGCGCTACAACTAACAAATATTAAGTTTCCTCATCCAGTAAGAGTAAAAATATTAAGACCTATTTCATTAACTCTTTCAATTATTTATCTAATTGGCATTGCGGTTTTATCTTGGAATTACACTTATCCAACACAAGATCCAACACTATTAACTAAATTCATTTTGTTGGCCTTACCTGTCTATGTTTCTCTTCTTGCTATTTGGAAAACCTGGATAGTGGTTGAAAAGCCTTTAAAATCAAAGAAAAAAGTAAATTCTAGAAAGTAATTCAAATGAAAAAAATTAGCAGAATTCTTGCTTATATTTTCATTGGTTTAACAATAACTTTAATGATTTTATTTAATCTAATTGGTTCAAAAGTTAATTCAAATGGAGTATTAGAAGAACCTTTTTATTTAATTCCACTTGCATACACAAGTTTTATAATAGGGATTATTTTTTTAGTAGTTTCTTTACTAAAAAAGAATTAAATTCCGCCGTCTCTTCGTTGTTGCCAACGTTCTTCTAATTTAGACATAAAATTAGAATTTTTTGCTCTATTTTTTACTTTCTTTGGTGTTGGAGTAACAGCTGATACTGGCTCTTGTAAGCCGCGAGCAATAAATACCAGCCCAGTAAGCACCAATAAGAATCCTGGAATTCCAATAAAAACTATTTTTGTCACAACCGCGGAAAAAACCAATGCAATTCCTGCAAGTAAAGCAAGAAGTCCCATAATCACATGGCGACGTTCTCCAGGAGCAATCGTTAAGCCCGAGCGTCTTAGGGTTGAAGCAAATTTTGGATCTTCTGCATAAAGAGCTTTTTCCATTTGTTCAAGCAGCTTTTGCTCACGGTCAGATAAGGCCATTGTTAAAGATCACCACTTCCCCGTCTTTGAAGTACTTCCTAATTTAAGAATACGACTTTTGTGCTCAAGTGCAATATTCAGGACCTGAAGGCGTCTTTGTGGCTATTTCTACTCAATTAAGCGAGCAGGTTTTATGGCTTCTTCCCCAAATCGGGCATTTGCCTTATCGCTTGCTTTGTCGATTTCTCTCCAGCCTTTTTCACTTTCTCCAAGCAAGAGTTGTCGATTGGCTTGCTCCTCTTCTATCAATTTCTCTACTCTTACCCCGACTAGTCTTACCCTTACTTGATCAAGTTTTAACCCTTCAAAAAGTGATTTAGCCACTTCATATATTTCTTTTGCAACATCTGTGGGGTCTAGCAAAGTCTTTGATCTAGTTATCGTTGAAAAATTAGAAAATCTCACCTTCAGCGTTATAGTTCGACCCATTAAACCTGCTTGCCTTAGTCGAGCAGCTACTTTTTCACTAAGTCGTAATACTTCACGGAGAATATCTTCTGCTTGATCTAAATCTTTAGAGAAAGTCTCTTCATTTCCCACACTTTTTTCTGGTTCATTTACTTCAACACTTCGCTCATCTTTGCCCCAAGACAATTCATATAAATGTTCAGCAATCCCATCACCTAACGCTCTTTTTAAAGTTTTTAAGGGAAGATTTGCAATATCTGAAACCTTGAAGAGTCCTAATCGTTTTAAAACTTCCTCAGTTTTTCCACCCACACCCCACAATGCTCCAACTGGAAGTGGATGAAGAAAATCAATTACTTCTTTGGGACTTACCACTATTAAGCCATCTGGTTTTGCTCTAGTGGAGGCAAGTTTGGCAATAAATTTAGTGGGAGCAATTCCTACTGAACAAGTGATATTTTCTTCTTGAAAAACTTTTTCTCTTAACTTTTTACCTATTTCAATTGGTGTTCCTAATAATTTTCTAGATCCTGAAACATCTAAAAATGCCTCATCGACGCTTAAGGGTTCTACTAATGGAGTAAAAGATAAATAAATCTCCTGTAATTTTTCAGAAACTTCAGAATATTTTTCATGATTTGGTTCAATAAATACAGCTTTTGGACATCTTCTTATAGCTTCTGTCATTGACATTGCTGCATGTATTCCAAATTTTCTTGCTTCATAAGTTGCTGAAGTTACAACTCCTCTTCCACCAGAATGGCCAACCACTACTGGAAGTCCTTTTAATTCAGGTCTATCTCGAAGTTCTACTGAAGCAAAAAATGCATCCATATCGACATGCAAAATATTTGACTCTGAATCATCGCCTGATAATTCAATATGTGGAAGTTTCAAAACTTGACGATGTGTCATGTTTTATATTCTTCCTATCTTTTGATCTTTTAAAGTTCTTTTTTCTAAAGACACACCGCCTGATTTATAGTGATACTTGTTATTTCTTGGCTTAAAACTTAAATCAATGAATCTTTTTACTTCTGCTATTCCATATTTTTGATACATGCTGTGTATTTGTGTTAAATCCCAGCATCCTGTGGCTTTAATAGAAATTCCTCTTGGTCCAGTTTTTCTTAAATTACCTCTAACTAAAAGTAGTAACGAGTTATAAATTGTTGCTGCATAACTTGTTTGGGCATCTTCAAAAAAAGCTGCATCACTAGGACCTGTGGGGTCATCAAGTGTTAAAAAAATTACTCTTTTACCACTTCTTATTGGTGGTGTTTGAGTAGTTACTTTTACTCCTGCTACAAAAACTTCTGCGCCACTATTTAAAGAAAAAAGCATTTTAGAAGCAGTCACTCCGAAATCTTTAAAAAACGGAATAAAAGATTCCACTAAATGACTACTAGCATCTATTCCTAATACTTTTAATTCATTAACTATATTTTCATTTTTTGTAAAATCAGGTAAACCTGACGCTATATTTTTGTCATTAGTAGAAATATCCAAAACTAGTTGATTAGTGATTACCCCAAGATTGTGTTCTAAATCAGATAATTGCAATAAAAGATCTCTTCTATTTAAATTACTTGGGATTAAGGAATCAAATCCACCAGCCAAAATTATATTTTCTGTAACGTTTTTAGAAACTTGTGCTCTTTGCCAAAAGTCTGCCAAACTTTTATAAGGTCTATTTTTTATAATTTTTTCTGTCTCTTCAAAACTTATTGATTTAACATCAAGCAAAGATAGCCTTATGCCATATCTTTTATCTATTTTTTCAACTCGGTATGAAGAATCTGATTTATTAATATCTAAACCATGTAATTCAATCCCAAAATTTTTAGCATCATTTGCTATAAGTCTTTTTGGATACATCCCAGGATCATGAGTTAAAACCCCTGCTAAAAATGCTGCTGGATGATGTGTTTTAAGCCAAGCCGACTGATAGGTAGGAAAAGCAAAAGCAGCAGAGTGTGCTTTACAAAAGCCAAAGGAAGCAAAAGCTTTTAAAACTTCCCATATGTATTTAATTAAGTCATTAGAGTATTTAAGTTTTCTAGACTTTTCAATAAACCATTCTTCAACTTCATTTTGCCCTTCTTCAAAACCCATGCTTCTTCTTTTTTCATCTGCCAAAGCTAAAGAGCATCCAGTCATGGTGCTAATAATTTTTATAACTTGTTCATGAAAAACCACAACACCGCTAGTTTCTTCTAAAATTGGATCAATTTTTTCATGTAAAAAAGGATAGGGTTTTCTTTTTTGTCTAACCTCTAAAAATGGAGTAATCATGTCAGATTTAATGGGTCCTGGACGAAAAAGTGAAATATCAATTATCAGATCATTAAAACTTTGGGGTCCAAATTTTCCAATTAATTCTCGTTGTCCAGGAGACTCTATTTGAAAGCAACCTAAAGTTTTAGTTGATTGAATCAAGTGAAAAGTTTTTTGATCTTCTAAAGATATTTGATCAAGATTAACCTCTAAATTATCAACTCTTTTTATCTCTGCAATTGAATAAGCCATTGCTGACTGCATTCGAATACCTAAAACATCTAATTTTAAGAATCCCATTAATTCAACATCATCTTTATCAAACTGACTCATAATAAAACCTGAAGCACTATATTCAACAGGAGTTCTGTCAAGTAGAGATTTATCAGACAAAATAACTCCGCAAGGATGCATCGCTAAATGTCTTGGCAATCCATCAAGTTTTTCAACTAGATCAAGATATAAATCTAAATTTCCTTGTGAAAATAATTTGGCAAAAGAACTTGTATTTAATTCTGGTAGTTGTTGTAGGACTTTTTTTGCTTTTCTAGCACTTACTCGAGGAAACGCTTTAGCAAAAGCATCAATTTCAGAAATTGGCATTCCCAGTGCTGCTCCTACATCTCTTATTGCATGTCTAACTCGGTAAGTTTCACGCATTGAAATACAAGCAACTCTTTCATTACCAAATCTTTTATATATTGCTTCATAAATTTCTAGTCGTCTACTAGATTCAACGTCAATATCAATATCAGGTAAAGCACTTCTTAAAGGAGACAAAAACCTTTCCATTACTAACCCGTATTTAATTGGATCTAAATTAGAAATTCCTAGTAAATAATTAACTAAACTTCCTGCTCCAGATCCTCTTGCTGCTACCCTGATTTGTTTTTCCTTAATTAAATTAACTACTTCAGCAACTGTTAAAAAATATCCAGAAAAATTTAAACCATTTATAACATCTAACTCTTCTTTTAATCTATCTTGATATATATTTTTATTTTCAAGACTTAAATTAATTAATGCTGATTGACATTTATTATATAAAACTTTTACTGAGTCGCTATTGACTTCATTCAAAACTAAATCAGTTTCTGGAACATTAATAGTTCCAATCCCTAAATCTCTTGCCGGATCTAAACTACATTCATTTGCTAATTCTTCAGTAAATTTTAAAAGTAATTGACCTACTTCAATACTGCTTAGGTATTTTCCAATATTAAAAGCTATTTGATACATATCTTGAGTTGATTTCAAATATGCAGAACCTCTAAAATTTCTTACCTGATCAAAATTTATTTGCTTCTTGGTTTCAATTGATTCAAGTAATTCTGTAATAATTGCATCTTCTGCTTTTATATATCTTGTAGCATTTGTTAAAATTGCTCTTAATTGATTATCTTTTGCAAAAGTAGTCATTTTTGCAGCAGAAGTAATTGAATACTTTGGATCAATAACTTTATGTAAGTTTGAATGAGAAACTACTTCAATTATTATGTCTTGTTTATCAACATGCTCTAACCAGCTATTTAAAAGATGTAGCGCTAAATCGTTTCTATTTCGAATTACATTTTGCCCAATATCTGAGTTAACTCCTAAGATTGCTACTAGATTTCCTTGCTTCATTTTTTCCCATAAATATGAAATATCTAGCTTTGGTTTTCCCCTTTCTTTTTCATGAGCTTTACTTACTAAGTGGCATAAATCCCTAAAACCATTTTTCCCGCGAGCAAGAACTAAAACTCTTGATTTTCCTAAATTAAAATCAACACCAATAATTGGAGTTATGGAATTTACTAAGCAATGCTTAACAAAATTTATTGCTCCAGATAAAGTATCTTGATCAGTTATTGCGATTTTAGAAAAGTTAAGTAATTTTGCTTGCTCCACAATTTTTTCAGGCATCCCGCTGGCATAGCGAAGTGAATATGCTGAAGAAACATTTAAGTGGGTGAAATTTCTTTTCCAGTGCAACTTAAAAACTCCTCAACTTTTTTTTACTAAGTCGGAGGAAGACGACTTTTAAAACCAACAAGGACGTTTGGCTTCCCTATTAAAAAAGCTTCCCCGCAAGTTTTAACAAAGAAGCCAAACGATGTGGTTTTCTAACTTTTAAGCAAAATGGCGATTTAGGGGTCAATCGCCATTTAACTTAATTTTTAGTGATTAACCATTAGGGGTATTTAGGGGAAAATACCCTGATTTAATCACTATTCGAACACTTGTTCGAATAGTGATTAGTCAACCACCTTCCACTGACAAAGGTCAACTAAGGGGGCTTGCGTACCCTTGAGAAATGAGCGAAAACGAACACCCTTCCGTAGGCAAATTCAAGAAAGCCTGCCAGGAGTTGGGAGTTAAAGGCACAGTCATTAAAACCAATGAAACTGCTCGGACCGCTGATGAGGCTGCCGCAACTTTAGGTGTGCAAGTTGGTCAAATTGTTAAGTCTTTAGTGTTTGAAGCCGATGGAGAAACTGTCTTGGTCTTAACTTCTGGGCAAAACAAAGTTGACACAGACAAAGTTGCCAATGAATTTAAAGTAAAAACAGTAAGTAAGGCTGATGCAGATAAAACCAGAGAAGTAACTGGTTATGCCATAGGTGGAATTCCTCCACTTGGGCATGTGACAAAAATGAGAATTTTAATTGATGAAACTTTTAGAAACTTTGACGAAATCTGGGCTGCAGCAGGACATCCTCATTATGTGTTTCCTACCTCATTTGAAGAATTAGTAAGGCTAAGTGGAGCTATACCTGCAGATGTTAAACAAAATTAGTAAAGGAATGATGAGATAAATGAGTATTAGAGTCTATAGAGGACCTCATAGAGACACCGGTGGTCCAACTCTTGGGTTTAGAACTATTCCATGGATATTTTTTGGTTTATGTTTAATTTTTTCAGCTCTTTGGCCAATCTTTCCCACCGATCGAAAAGATTCACTAAGTGTATTTTTAATTTTATTTCTTTTTACAGCTACAACTGCCCATGCTTTTATTTGGTGGGGTATGGCTTGGGCATCTACATTCTTAGTAGTTTCTCTGGGCTTAAGTTTTTCATTTTTAGCAATAAATTCTGCAACAGGATTTATTTTTGGAGATGTTCAATACACCTACCGCTTAGGAATTCAATTGTTTCACGTTCCATTTACTAGTCCCCTAATTTGGAGTTCTATTACCTATCTAGGAATCGTTCTATCAAGAAGAATTACTAGAGCAGTAATAATGTCACCTTTAACAGCAGCATTTATTTCACTTGGCTTACTTTTAGTGATTGAATCTTTATTTATTAACGCTGGCTATTACCAATGGCTACCAAAACCTGAAAGTTACACAATTTTAGGAATAAATCCTTTGCAGTTTCAGTTAGTTTCATTCTTTGTATTACTTTTAATAATGTTTTTAAGTTCACAAAATGCTAAAAATGAAAGATACTCGACAAAGTTTCCATATCTAACATATATTTGGATATTTTTATTTGCAGTCTTTTGTGCTCAATTCTTATCAAATAATATCGCTGCATTTCTCATTCCTTTTTTAATAATGGCGTACTCCATAGTTGTTTTTGCATATAAAACAATCAGGGATCGATAAATGAGTGAAGAAGATAAAGAATCAAGTGGTTTAGGACTTCTTTTAACTTTAGGTGCAGCAGGTGCTGCAATTTACACTGCCTATAAAGCATTTAACAAAACCGTAACTCCAGATTTTGAAATAAATCCAATTGCAAAAAATATCCAAAATTTCGTTTCGATATTGATTCCAGGTCATCTTGATGAAGCAAGCGAAACAATCTATGAAGCTCAAAAACAAACACATTTAGATGAATTTGAAGTGCTTTATTTAGAAGATAAAGGACATGAATTAGATAAACCAACTGATTGGTCCAATAAAGCTTGGGCATGTCAACGTATAGCTTTTAGAGCTACTGGAGATTATTTAGTATTCATAGAACCTGATTTAAATTTAGCTGATGATGCTGTTTCACTTGCAATAAATTGTTTAATTGAAAATCATTTAGACGCTTTACTTGTGCAACCGGCAATTTTGAATAAAACAGAACCTATAGTTCTAGTTAAAAATTTGTTAAATCTTCCCAATCCCTTAAATGAACAACTTGATGCTAATTTAAATGCAAGTTTTCTAGTGATAAATCGCAGTGCTTATAGTGCACTAGCAGGACATACCAGAGTTGCTAATAAAGAATTTGAGGCTAGTGCTTGGATTAATGAACTTAAGAACTCTAACTTTCAAATCGCTACAGTAAATGGCTCAGCTCTTGCTTCAACTTTTGCTTCAAACGAAATTCCTGAACTAGATGAAGATTTTGCATTTAAAGTTGGTAGTTTTTTTGGAACTTATGTAATACCAGTATTAGCAATATTGAGTGGAAAATCATCCCTTAGGCAATTTTTAGGTTCAGTTGGGCTAATTGCCAACATCGCAACTGTTATCAAATCGAGAAAAATTAGGTAATCTCATTACTCATATGAAATCTTTAGAGATTAGACCTCGTATTCAAGAATGCTTAGATGCTTTTATAAATGAACAAAGACCAATTCTTAGTCAAGTTTCAAATTCTTTAGACGAATTAGCTAATTTCACTAATGAATTTTTATCAGGTGGAAAAAGATTAAGAGCTGCTTTTTGCTATTGGAGTTTTATAGGTTCGGGTGGAAAAGATAATGAAGAAATAATAAAAGCATCAAGCTCTCTAGAGTTTCTACAAGCATGTGCATTGATTCATGATGACGTCATGGATGCCTCTGACACAAGACGTGGCAAACCTTCAATTCACAAAAAATTCGAACAAATGCATTCAAGTAATAAATGGTTGGGTGAATCAAAACAATTTGGAATTGGCGGCGCAATATTACTTGGTGATTTAGTTCTTTCTTGGGCTGATGAATTACTCATGAATTCAGGTATTGATCCAAAAAGTTTATTGAGAGGCAAAAAGATTTATGATCTTATGCGAACTGAATTAATGGCAGGACAATATTTAGATATTTTTGAACAAGCCCGTGGTGGTGGTTCCTTAGAAAATGCTTTCAATGTCATTCGATATAAATCAGCAAAATACACAATTGAAAGACCTCTTCACTTAGGTTGTGCTTTAGCAACTGATGATAAAAATTTGATGCAAGTTTTTTCAAATTATGGATTACCACTTGGAGAAGCGTTTCAATTAAGAGATGATGTTTTAGGAGTTTTTGGAGATCCAGAGGAAACAGGAAAACCTGCAGGAGATGACTTACGCGAAGGAAAAAGAACTGTATTAATCGAAATGACATATGCAAATGCAAATCAAATTCAAAGACAAAAATTAGATCAATTATTTGGAAAAGATGTTAATGCTGAAGAGGTATCAGCTCTTCGAGAAATTGTTACTGAAACAAAGGCTTTAGAGGAAGTTGAAAAAATGATAAAAGAACGTCTTGAGCAATCAAATCAAGCCTTAACCATGGCAAATATCACAAATCCTGCTAAAGAGGCACTTTCCGAGTTGGCACTTGCTGCAACTTCTAGAAGAGTATGACTATGGCGTATTCACCTACTCGACTAATTCCTGGTCGTATGAGAACTGTTACTGGACCAAGTGATCACGTAGTAATCGTTGGTGCAGGTTTAGCAGGATTATCAACTGCACTTCGTTTAGCAGGTAAAGGAAGAAAAGTAACAGTAATAGAAAGAGAATCAGTTCCGGGTGGAAGAAATGGTTTATTAATTAAAGAAGGATTCAATTTCGATACCGGACCTTCAGTTTTAACAATGCCAGATTTAATTGCAGATGCATTTGATTGCGTTGGCGAAAACATGCATGACTGGTTAGATCTGCAACCAGTATCTCCTTTATATCGTGCTTATTACCACGATGGCTCACAACTTGATGTACATGCAAATCCAGAACGAATGGCTCAAGAAATCAGAGAAGTAATTGGACCTGAAGAAGCAAATGGTTATTTAAAATACGTTAATTTTGTTTCAAAACTTTATCAATATGAAATGAAAGATTTCATTGATAGAAATATTGATTCACCTCTTGATTTACTTACTCCAAATTTAGCTAAATTAGTTGCGATCGGTGGATTTAGAAAACTTGCTCCTAAAGCTCAACAATATTTGAAAGATTTTAGAACTGAACGAGTTTATTCATTCCAGGCAATGTATGCAGGTTTATCTCCATATCAAGCATTAGCAATTTATGGAGTTATTGCGTATATGGATTCTGTGGCAGGTGTTTTCTTTCCTAAAGGTGGAATGCATGCAGTTCCAAGAGCATTAGCAAAAGCTGCCGAAAAACATGGAGTTGAATTTAAATACAACACTGAAGTAATTAAAGTTGAAACTTTCAATAACAGAGCAAATGCAGTTATAACTAAAAATGGTGAAAGAATATCTGCAGATGTTGTGGTCTTAAATCCTGATTTACCAGTTGCTTATGAGAATTTACTTGGAAATGTTCCTTGGTCTGTAAAAAGATTAAAGTACTCCCCTTCTGCAATGGTTTTACTAGTGGGAAGTAGAAAAAAGTATGAAAACATTGCACATCACAACATTCATTTTGGAAAAGATTGGAAAGGAGTATTTGATGATTTAATTGCCAGAAAACAGTTCATGAAAGATCCAAGTCTTTTAGTAACAAATACAACTTACTCCGATTCATCACTGGCGCCAAAAGGTAAAGAAATTTATTATGTTTTATTCCCAACTCCAAATACAGATTCATCAATTGATTGGAAAAAAGAAACTCCAAAATATAGAGATGAAATGATTAAAGTTTTGGAAGAAAGAGGATATGACAATTTCGGCTCCAACATTGAAGTTGAACACATCACAGGTCCATTGGAATGGGAACAACAAGGAATGAAATTTGGGGCACCTTTTGCTTCAGCTCATACTTTCCTACAAACTGGTCCATTTAGACCAGGAAATATGTGGGGTGAAAACGTAGTATTTGCAGGATCTGGAACACAACCTGGTGTGGGAGTGCCGATGGTTTTAATTAGTGGCAGATTAGCTGCAGAAAGAATTTTAGGTAAAGATAAATCTTACAAGTCTAGAGCTTACAGAAAATACTAAAAATGTCTAAAAAAGAACTTTTAGAAGCTGGTATTACTGATCCATTAATGCAGCAATCCTACGAACAATGTAGGAAATTAAATTCCAAACATGGAAAAACTTATTATTTAGCAACCCTTTTACTACCACCAGGAAAAAGACCATATGTTCATGCTCTTTATGGTTTTGCTAGATATGCAGATGAAATAGTTGATGATTTATCAAGCACTCTCACAGATAAAGAAAAATCAGATTGGTTGGGAAATTGGGGAGATAAATTCCTCCAAGATTTAAGAACAGGAAAATCTGAAGATCCGATTTGTAAAGCAGTAGTTGACACAGTTAATAGATGGGAAATCCCTTCTGAACATTTTGAGGCATTCTTGCATTCCATGCGAATGGATTTAACGGTAACTCAATATCAAACTTTTAAAGATTTACATGAATATGTTTATGGATCTGCTGCCGTAATTGGTTTACAAATGGTCCCAATTCTTGAACCAACAGCACAAATTGCATATGAAAGAGCTCAAGATTTAGGAATCGCATTTCAGTTAGCAAATTTTGTTAGAGATGTTTCCGAAGATTTAACTAGAGGAAGAATTTATTTACCAATGGAAGAATTAGCGCAATTTGGAGTTGATCGAGAATATTTAAAGAAAAGAATTGCTGATGATAATGTTAAAAATGCACTAAAGTTTCAAATCAAAAGAGTTAAAGATTTAGAAGAAAAATCAAGATCTGGAATAGAATTTTTACATCCATCTTCAAGACCTTGCATTGAAGCTGCTCGAATTCTCTACTGTGGAATTGTTGATGCTGTAGAAGCAATTGATTATGAAGTATTTAAAAAACGTGCAAAGGTTTCAACTTTTCAAAGATTAAAAGTTGCAATTCCAGCATGGCAAAAAGCAAGAAAAGCTAGAAATGAATTTGGCTCAGGACATGTTCAAGGAATTAATTTAAAATTCCATTAATTATTTAGTTCCGTACCAATGTCCTTTAGGCCACCAATTAGGAGGTGGTCCTGAAAATGGTTTCTTTTGAATATTTTTTCTACCAAGAAAAATCCAAATCGAAATTGTAAATAAAATCATCGAGAAACCAAAAAACACATCTTCAATTGGTGCAAAAAATAATCTTCCATCACCAATCATGGGAGGAACTCGGTTGGAATAATCTCCACCAATCAGTGCAAAATCGTTATACCTAACTATTAAAAATCTAGTTAAAACACCATTTGTTATGAATTGAAAAAATAATACAATCACATAACTTAACCAAAATAATTTCTTAGTAATTACTTTTGTTCTTAAGACAAATAAATCCAAAATTACAGCCAGAGTGCAATAAATAATTCCTATTTGAATGTAGGTCATTTACTCATCTCCTACTTTTTCTTTTTTTATAGATCTAACAGCTTCAAAAGATAAAAGTGCTGCAATTGGCACAATTATGAAAAACAGTAATTCTTCTAAAGGTAAAAATCCTATTAAAGTGATCCCAGTAGTTTTTTCAGGATCAAAAAACCAATGATTATTTCTAATTGCATAAAAATCCCAAATAACCATTAAAATAACTACTGGAATAATTGTTAAAATTAGTCTTTTCAGTTTTTGATAAACACGAGCTTTCAATATTATTTCTAACCAAACAGTTCCAAGAAAAATAAAAACTAAAACTGCGATGTAGGAAAACTTAAGCATAATTTTTTTCTAATAAAGCCAAGGTGCCCAACCCCTAACAAGCCAACCGTTATATGCCACCATGTCTTGCTCTAGACAACTTGCCTTGTCTGGACTTGAAGCATATTGCTTTCCACCATATGTTTTCCAAAAATGTGCACTCATTTGCCAACGTCCTCGATATTTGCCAGTGCGACCCACCGCTTTGCAATTTCTATGAGATTCTTTCATTGAGATAAATCTTGTAAATGCACTTGTTCTCCAAACTTCAAAAGGTATTAAGACTCTTGCATCCTTATAAAGTCTGGCATCTTTAGTAAGGGTTATATCACCCTTATATTTAGCCACAATTTTTTTCTTTGCTTTTGATAATTTAACAACCTTAGTCTTTTTTGATCTATCGATAGTTCTTGAAGCTTGTTCAGCAATTACTGCTGCCAAAGCTGGGTCTACAGGAACAGGATTTGCTTGTATTTGTTCTGCATCTTTTTCTTCTTCTCTTTGTTCATCAAGTGCTTCGAATAGTTTTTTCCAACCAACTTTTCCAAGAGAAGTACCGTCGTCATTGTCTCCCAAATCTTTATAGAAAGCTTTAATTGCTTTAGTTGTAGACGGACCATATTTTCCGTTTGCAGAAGATATTTCATATCCAAGTTCAATTAATGCTTCTTGAACTTTCTTAACACTTGAATTTTTTACTCCAGCTTTTAATTTATCTTTTCCTGGATAATCTGGAATTTCTGTAGAAATAATTATGTTTGCAAATGCATGGCTTGGAAGATTTATACTAAAAGTCATTACCAAAGATAAAATTGAAACTAATACAATTTTTAATCGGCGGCGCTTTAACGTCGTCATTACTCGAGATTACAACACAAATTCAATATTTGCGGTATCTAATCCCTCTTTAAGATGACACCTTCGTGCTCAAGTAGCGCTTTTTTGAGCGACACTCCAAACCCATAGTTACCAATATCACCATTTGTTTTAATAATTCGATGACATGGCACAAATGGTGCAATCAGATTTTTAGCACAAGCACT
>JBJOGR010000041.1:0-2551 GCA_046048135.1 Actinomycetota bacterium | reverse complement strand
TAAAAGCAAGAGCATTAAATGATTTAACAAAGTTACCCGCCTTAGCTGATGATTCAGGATTAGTCGTTGAAGCACTTGATAACCGCCCTGGAATCTTTAGCGCAAGGTATGCAGGAGTGGGGGCAACGGATAATAAGAACTTAGAAAAAATTCTGTTAGAAATAAAGAATTTTGAAGATAAATATTTAAAAGCACATTTCGAATGCGCCATTGCCTACGTCGATAAGGTCAATAATCTTGAGTTTGTAGTTGACGGGCAAATGTTTGGCACATTAGTAAAAGAAATCAGAGGAAAAAATGGTTTTGGCTATGACCCAATTTTTGTACCGCAAGGCTACAAAGAGACAGTTTCAGAATTATCAAATGATGTTAAAGATGAGATTAGTCATCGAGGAAAAGCTTTAGAAAAATTTTGTATAATTTTTGAAAATCTCATTAAAAATTAATATTCTCTAGTTTATAAGTTTCAAGCATTGTGCTTACATAAATAAATAATTTGGAAATTCATTGAACATAAATTTTATAGGTCACGTACTACTAACTTTGTCTAAATCAAATAAATTACGAAACTGATCCTTGGCAATTTAGTAATTTCTTAGTTTTATCTACTAAAAAGTCTGCCATCTTGTTTAACACTTAATAATGGTCTCAATGTTCTTGCGCCTAAAATTCCTATGAAGCAACCCAAAATTATTAATAAAATCCATTGAATATTTAGATTTGCTCCCAACATTGCCCCGGAAATTCCTGGACCAAGCACTCCACCAACATTCCAACTTATTCCACCAAGAGAGTTATATCGTCCCCTTAAATCTTCAGGTGCTAAATCATTTAATAATGGTTGAGCTGTGGTTGAATAAAAAGTTTCGCCAATTGCAAAAACAGCAGAAGACAAAATTAGAAATATAATTGCGTAAATTAATGCAAGATATGAACTTAGTCCTAAAAATATCCAAGAGATAACCCATATAGCACCTGTAATCATCAGAATTGAGATCCTCGATTTATTTTTTGTTAGTTTAAGTGTTATTAATTGAAAAAATACAATTACTAAAGTATTTGCAGCATAGCTCCATCCAACTATTGCAGGATCTACTCCAACAACTTGAGTAGCAAAAGCAGGAAACCCAACTTCGATTGAGCCATATCCGAAAATAGAAAACATGAATAAAACTGGAATGAGTCTTCTTAATTTTTTATCTTTCCATAATTCTTTGTAACTTGAATTTTTTTCAATGTTTTCTTTTGATTTAATTGGTCCACCAATTCTTTTTAATCCAAGTAAAACAATTAAGAAATAAAAAATGTATGAACTTCCATCAATTCTATAGAGTAATTCAAATGTTTTTGCATCATCAATTTTTACTAAAAATGAAGAAAATATTCCTCCAATTCCTAACCCTAAATTTAAAATTAAAAATTGAATTGAAAATGCTTTAGATCTTTCTTTTTGAGTGGCGATGCGGGCTATCAGGGTGCTTTGCGGTGGCCAAACTGCACCGTTTCCAATAGCCAACAAAGTTAAAACAAATAATGCAAAATAAAGAGTTTGGATAAAAGAAATAGACCAAACCGCAATAATCTGAGTCAAAATTCCAAAAAGCAATAATTTTCTTGGGCCATATTTATCAACAAGAGTTCCTACTGGACCTGCAACAACTAAACCAACAATTGCCATATAAGCAACTAAATAGCCAGCTGTGGATAAGGCAAAACCTCGGATTTCATGAAGATAAATAACTAGATAAGGAAGAGTTAAACCACTACCTAAGGATGAAAGAAAAAATCCGAAATAGAGTAATTTTAAATTTTTATTCAATGTTTAAAAAACCTTAAAGTTTGGTGCGGGAGAGGGGACTTGAACCCCTACACCTTGCGGCGCTAGATCCTAAGTCTAGTGCGTCTGCCAATTTCGCCACTCCCGCAATCAATACATCTAACTCTACGGCGTACGCTTTTTACTAGATAAACCTTCCGGAGAATTGCTGTGAAACAAGACCAAATTGAAGAAGAAATAATTGCTGCCAGAGAAAGATTGGCAAGAAATCTTTCTGAGTTGGAATACGCTCTAAGTTCTGAAGGCTTAAAAAATCGTGGTAAGGAACTTGCAAAAAATTTTTTTACCCATCCAGATGGTGAATATAGAATTGAAAGAATTATTGGTGCTGCAATTGGGACGTTATTGAGTCTAAAAATTATTCGTAAGATTTTCTAAATGGCAAAAACAACTTTCAAAGGTAAAGATGGGTTACCAGTTCGATTATTAAATGATCGAATTTTGGTTCATATAGATTCCACAGATGGTGAAAGAAAAAGTAGTGGTGGAATTGTAATACCTGCAACTGCTCAAGTCGCTAAAAGATTAATTTGGGCAAGAGTTGTAGCAGCTGGACCAAATGTAAGAAACGTAAACGTTAATGATCGCGTTATGTTCGAACCAGATGAAAGATATGAAGTAGAACTTCAAGGACAAGACTATATTTTGCTTCGAGAACGAGACATTCATGCTGTGGCAACAAATGATTCAGGAGAAGAATCTGCTGGTTTATAT
>JBJOGR010000040.1:0-8797 GCA_046048135.1 Actinomycetota bacterium | reverse complement strand
ATGTAATCAGCATTAATTACTTCAACATCGCTAACAATGTTGTGTTTGCCAGCAAAATCTAACATTTCTTGGGTTTCTGGCATGCCCCCAATCATGGAGCCTGCAATTCTTCTTCTTTGATTTAACATTTGGAATGCATCAATTGGATATGGTTGACCACTTAAACCAACCATCACAATTGAACCATTAAGTTTTAACATATTTAAATATTGATTTAAATCAAGTGGTGCTGAAACTGAATTGATTAGTAAATCAAAATGCATTTTATATTTATCAAAAACACTTTCATCTTTTGTCAAAATAAAATTATGAGCACCCATAGCTTTGGCATCTTGTTCTTTATTTGCAGAATGAGAAAGCACTGAAACTTCAGCTCCCATTGCTACTGCAAACTTAACTCCCATGTGTCCAAGTCCACCTAAGCCGATAATTCCAACTTTTTTACCAGGACCTGCACCCCAATGTTTAAGAGGTGAATACAAAGTAATTCCTGCACAAAGCAATGGCGCAATTCCTGCCATATCTAAATTGTCAGGAAGTTTTAAAACATAATCTTCATGAACCACAATTGCAGTTGAGTAACCACCTTGGGCAATTGTTTTTCCATCTCTTTCATAACCGTTATAAGTTCCAGTCATTCCTTCTAAACAATATTGGTTTTCACCCTTTAAACAATTTTCACATTTTCGGCAGCTGTCGATAAAAACTCCAACGCCTGCTTTCATGCCAGTTTTAAATTTGGTAACACTTGATCCAACTTCTTTAACTCGTCCTGCAATTTCATGACCTGGGACCATGGGAAATAGTGCTTCGCCCCATTCTTCTCTAACTTGATGAATGTCAGAATGACAAATTCCTGCATATTCGATTTCAACTAAAACATCATTTGGACCAAGTGATCTTCTTTGAAATGTCCAAGGAGCTAAATCTGCATTTGCTTTTTGTGCGGCATAACCTTTAACTTCGATCACTTTTAAAGTCTCCTTAACTATTAATTTGTAGGTTTAAGGTTAAATCAAGCATGTTTAATGCGCAAACTCAAGGTAATTTGTTAAGCCTGATTTAGGCTAATTCACATGACAACAGGTGGATATTCAACAGCAGAATTAGAACTGGAAGAGAAAAAATATTCTCTAAACTCTTTTTCTAATGAAGACGCAATCAATTTAGGTCAAGAATTATTAAAAATAGCATTAGCTAAAAAAGCACCAGTAATAGTTCAGGTTAGAAAACTGGATCAAATTTTATTTCACGCCGCACTTTCTGGTTCAATTCCTGAAAATGATTGGTGGATTAATAGAAAAGTAAGAGTTGTAGAAAAATTTAATCACTCAAGTTTATTTGTGCGAGTAAGTTTTGAAGAAAAAAATCAAACTTTTGAAGAGCATTCTGGTTTAGATAATGAACTCTACGCAGCTCATGGTGGTGGATTTCCATTATTTGTAGATTCAAAAATGGTTGGAATTGCTTGTGTAAGCGGGCTTCCCCAAGTTGAAGATCACCAAATGTTGGTTGAAGGGTTAAAAAACTTCCTTAAAAAGTGATTGGGTTCACTAATTAAGTGTCGTAATCCTTGTCACACCAGTAACTCGTGTTACTTTGGAAAAGAGAAAGAAAAAAGCAATATTGCTACTTATTTGATTTAGCCAGGAGTTAAGCAGAGTTGAAATTTATGAAAAAAATTCTCACGATTATCTTTTCTACATTATTAAGCGTTTCCCTTGTAAGTTCTGCAAATGCAGAAAATTTAGTTAATCCAGTTCTAGTAACAATAAATAGTCAGCCTGGTTTGGTTTTAAATCCAGTCCCAAGTGAAATTGCTTTAGGTGCAAAATTTTCCATTAGTGGGGCAATTGATCCTGCTAAGAAAAATGTCACGATTTTAAGACAAAGTAAAAAAGGTGAAAAGTGGACCACGATTGGTTCAACTAAAACAAAAGCAGATGGCACTTGGACGATGTCAACAACTGCACCTTTAAAGAAAGCAAAAACAACTTATCGAATTGTTATTAATAATAAAGATAAAGTTAAAAGTGATAATTTTGTAATTAATTTTAAAAAACCAAAATTAGATTTTATTACTCAAAATCCTGCAGTAAGTCCTGCAAATCCGATTGGTTTTATTGGCAAAGTAAATCCGCCAGCTCATAAAGTTGGTGTGCAATTACAAGTTTATGATAAGAAAAAAAAGAAATGGGTTAAAAAAGCTTCAGCGAAAACTGCTCAAGATGGTTCTTTTAATTTTACAATTAATGCTTCACGTACCACTTCAAAATATAAATATAGAGTTGTCACAACTTCAGGAATTACAGTTGCAGCAGAAAGTGATTCACAAGAAGTTTCTGTAATTCCAAGAATTGAAGGATTAGGTCCTAATGGACGCATACTTGGAACAGATATTTCTAGATTCCAAGGCGAAGTTGATTTTGCAAAAATGTATGCAGCCGGTGCACGTTATGTATTTATAAAGTCATCTGATGGAGCACCTAATGCAAATGCTCGTGCAATTGCTTATTCAGATCCAAGAATTCCAGCTGCAAAAGCTGCAGGCTTGATGGTTGGTCAATATCATTTCGCACAATTACCAAACACTGATGATATGAATATTATTTTGCAATCAGCAAATGCTCAAGCAGATTTAGTAATTTCAAGATGGAATGCTCATGGAGGATATTCTCCTGGAACTTTGCCTTTAGTTTTAGATTTTGAACAAGCAGGTGTTCCAAGTAATGTGACAGATCCAGAAGCTATTGCATTTGTGAAAACTTTTATGGACAAAGTTACAAATGCAACTGGAAGGGTTCCTTTACTTTACTCAAATCCCACATTTTTAAAAAATCATTTATATGGAGATCCTTCATTAGCTAATTATCCTTTGTGGATTTCAAATTATTTCGATGTTTCAAATCCTGGAATTTCTCCGAAAGTAGGTTGCATCAACACAGTTTGGACTAAAGAAGGTTGTGTTTTACCTTGGGTATTTTGGCAATATTCTCAAACAGGTCCTGGTAGAGATTTTGGAGTAAGTAGTAAACATATTGATCTGAATGTTTTCTCAGGAACTGCAGAAGAATTGTTGGCTCTAGCTGGATATCCTGCTGCAACGTAAAAAATATTCGCAAATGAAAAAGATAACTCATTGGCGTAAGACTTTAATTCCAAGTTTTATTCTTTCTTTATTTGCAAATTTTATATTTATTTCTCCAAGTAGTGCAGTTCCAAATGAATGGATCATCGTTGGTTCAGGTTGGGGCCATGGTGTTGGTTACAGCCAATATGGTGCTTTAGGACAAGCACTAGATGGTAGAAGTTGGCAAGATATTTTAAATCACTATTACCCAGGCTCTGTTTTAACTGATGCTCCAGTTGATAAACAAATCACTGTTGGATTAAGTCAAGATAAATTAGCTGTGTTTGTTCGGTTAGATAAAACAACAGACGATGCTCAATTAGAAATGTTGATTGATGGAAATCCTGTTGCAACTATTTCTCCAGGAGTAATTATTCGAATTGAAAGTAATGGTTCTGCAGTTGTCACAAGTGGAGGCGATGCGGGCAGAAGTGAAGGTAGAGGTTCAGGAAAAAAGATTTCTTTTAGAATTTCTGCAGGCAGTGGAGTTATAAATACTAATAGTGGAAGTCCTGATTCAAATCCAAATTCATTGCTAAATTCACCAGGGCATAGATATAAATATGGAACTTTAAATGTAGTTTATGGTGGCGATAATGATGGAAGAGCCGATCTTTACACTTCATTAACTATGCGCTTACAAGATCAATATTTATTAGGTATTGGAGAAATGAGATCTTCTTGGCCTAAAGCTGCTTTAGTTTCTCAAGTGGTTGCTTCTAGGTCTTATGGTTTAGGAAAAATTAATGAAGGCTTAAAGGGAAATTGTGGATGTCATATTTATAACAATTCAACAGATCAAGTTTATGTTGGTGCTTTAAAAGAAAGTAGTAATTGGAATGATGCTGTAATTTCGGCAAATACAAATTCAGGTCAGCCAGCAATTTTAACTTTTAATGGAAAAGTTATAACAGCTTATTTTGCTTCTTCAACTGGTGGAAGAACGATGTCAACTAAAGATGCTTGGGGTGGAAATGTTTTATGGAGTCAATCAGTTGATGATCAATGGTCACTAAATGCTCGAAACCCAAATGCACGCTGGGGAGTTCGAATGAGTCAAAGTGCGATGGCTTCAGCTCTTGGATTATCAAATGTGGCAACTATTGATGTTGTTGAAAGATTTGTAAGTGGTGCAGCAAAAACAATTGTGGCAAAAGATTCAAATGGATCCAGTGTCACATTATCTGGAAGAACTTTTCAAGCAAGAATGAAATTAAAATCTACCTACATCGTTGGTGCAGTTGATATTGCTTTAGCAGATACTTTAGGTGGAATTCCTACTCAAAGTGGGTTTGACGAATTTGCATATCGTGCACAACAAGCTGCAGCAGATATTGCACTTTTAACTCCGCAATATAAAGCAGCAAGTGAAAAAGCAGACCAAGCAAAAGCTCAAACTGATGAAGCAAGGAAAAAATATTTAAATATTAAAAATGAAATAGAAAAAGCAAAAGATGAATTAGCTGCGATCATCACAGATATTGAATTGAGAGAAAAAGAAGCGTTAAATGCGCAATCTCAAGTAGCAGATTCAATAAGACTTTTGTATATGCAAGGATCTTTAGAAACTATTTCAGTTTTATTAAACTCAGCCTCTCCTACTGAATTTACAGAGAATTTAGTAAATTTAAGTCTTTATGCAGAATCTCAAGATCGAGTCTTAAAGAAGTCTATTGAATTAATTAAATTGTTAGAACTACAAAAGCAAGAGGCAAACAAGAGAAAAGAAGAATTAGAAGAACTATTAAAAGAGGCAAATTCAGCGCTTAATAATGCAAAATCTGTGCTGAAAGAGGCTCAAATTGCAGAAGAAAAATTAAAGAAACTTATTGAAGAAAAGCAAAAAATCGTAGATGCTTATAACAAGAGTAAAAAGTAAAAAGGGAGATATTCCTACTTGTTAGTTGCAAAACCTGTCAAACTATTAGCTAATCAATTTGACCACTTCTATAAGGGTGGAAATCGAATTGGAAATTTAAGAAACGGGCCAGGTGGTCCCATGCGACCTGAAGAATGGCTTGGTTCAACTACTACTCGTTTTGGTAGTGATAACCAAGGATTAACTGTTTTAGAAGATGGAACAACTTTAAAAGAAAGTGTTTTAACAAATCCTGAATCTTGGTTAGGAAAATCTCATGTATCAAGATATGGGCCAAGCATTGAATTGTTAGTTAAATTATTAGATCCAGAACAAAGATTACCCGTTCATTTTCATCCCAAAAGAAATTTTTCAAAACAACATTTAGGTGTGCCACATGGCAAAACTGAAGCATGGATTGTTTTGGATGCTCCAAAAGATGCTTGGGTGGGATTAGGTTTTTCTAAAAATATGACTTTGTCAAAAGTTAAAACAATGGTTGAAAATGAAGATACTAACGGATTAATAAATTCATTAAATAAAAGAAAAGTGAAAAAAGGAGAAGGAATTTTAGTTCCAGCAGGAATGCCTCATGCAATTGCAGAAAATATTTTTATTTTGGAATTACAAGAACCCACAGATTTTTCTATTCTTTTAGAATGGGAAGGATTTGCTGTAGATGGTAAAAAAGATGGGCATCTAAATTTGGGTTTTGATTTAGCGCTTCAAGCACTTGATTTGAATGCCTTAGAAAAATCAGATTTAGAGAAATTAGTTGTATCAGAAAATTCTGATTCATCATTGATGCAAAGCATGCTTCCAGTTCAAGCAGATCCATATTTTAGATCTCATTTAGTTAAACCAAACAATGCAACTATTGAATTTCCTCCAGGTTTTTGCATACTTTTAGCAACGGATGGGAATGGAAAAATAAGCACAGAAAAACATGGAAATTTTGAAATAAACAAAGGAGATGCCTTCATAATTCCTTTTGAATCAGGCGGTTGGTCTATTTCAGGAAAAATTCAAGTTTTGTTATCAAGACCACCTGCACCAGATGCGCCAATGGCGTCTTTATAAATACTTTCTTCAATAAGATAAGTTAAGAAAAAATGACTTTAACTCACACGCCTTTAAAACTAAATAATTTATCTATTTCTTCTGGAATCGCCATATTTGCAGTCATGGGAGGATTCACTTCATCTTATGGAGTGATGGTGCCATTTTTTCGAGATAAATTTGAGTTAAGTCTTGGACAAAGTGGAATTATTTTCTTTATCCATGGCATAACTGCTCTTCTTGGAGTAGTAATTGGAACTTTCACAGTTTCAAAATTTAAAGCTTCTTTAGTTGGAGGCTTAGGTGTTCCAGTTATGGGACTTGGAGCTTTATTAATTGGATATGCAAATAATTGGAACATAACTTTATTTGGAGTTGGAATTGTTGGAATTGGTTTTGGAGCATGCGATGCCACAATTAGTCAGTTTCTATCTAGAGGTGGAAGCACTAAGGCAGTAAGACTTGTAAATATTTTAAATGCCGGTTTTGCTTTAGGTGCAGTAATTGGACCAATTTTATTTGCCTGGTCTGTGCCAGATGATTTTAATTTACTACTTTTGATTTGGGCTTTAGTATTTTTTGTAATTGGTTATTTATTTATTAGTAATACCAAAGGTTATTTAAAAAGAGATCATTCGCAAGTAAAACCAGATGGACACAAGTTTGTTTTTTCAATGCTACTAGCAGGAATTTGTTTTTATGTCGGTGTAGAAGTGGGAGCAACCGGCTGGATTCCTACTTACATGATTGACAGAAATTTTTCTGCTCAAATTGGCGCAAGTGCTTTAGCAATATTTTTCTTAAGTTTAGCTGCAGGACGAATAGTAATTTTACCGTTAGCAAAAAAATATTCACCTACAGAAATTGTTATAGCTTCTTGTGTATTGATAATTATTAGTATTTCTTTTATAGGTTTTGCAAATTTACCTTTAATTGGCTTTGCCATTATGGGTTTTGTGTGTGGACCAGTTTTTCCAACAGCAATGGTTTGGGCGGTAAGAATTAATCCAGGAGATCCAAGAACTGCAGGATTTATGATGTTTGCGGCAATTTTGGGAGCCACAATTTCTCCTTCTTTAATGGGAGTAATCATGGATTCAACTGGAACTAATATTTTTCCTTGGCTGTTAATGGTTCCAGCGTTAATTTCGTTTTTAGTTTATGCAATTGCTGCAAGACAAAAAATTGCTGAACATATTGAGCATCACTAAATATCTAGTGATTTAATAGCTTCGTTAAATTCTTTTATTTTTATCTTTATTTGATCTTTATTTAATTTTAAATGTTCTAAAATTGTGAAGCGATCTGGTCTAGTTGTTGGTGCTTTATCAATAATTTCTGCAAATTCTTCATCAGTAAAACCTAAATCAATATGGGTTAAAGGTAAATCATGTTGAGCTAACGCAAAAGCTAATTCATCAAAATTTTCTTGGCCATCTCTTAAGAATGTGGCAAATAAAGCTCCCACCCCAACTTGTTCGCCATGTGGCTTGGTGCGTTCTGGATATAAAAGATCAATGGCATGAGAAATTTCATGACAAGCCCCACTGCAAGGTCTACTGGTTCCAGCAATTCCCATTGCAATTCCAGATAAAACTAAAGCTTCAGAAAGGGCTATTAAAAAATCATCACTGCCAATTGAATCCGCTCTTCCTAGAAGTGCTTCAGCACTAATTCTTGCCATTGAGGATGCTAAACCATCCATTTTTTCATTATTAACTTTTACTGCTAATTCCCAATCTTTGACAGCAGATAAATTACTTAACACATCTCCAATACCTGCTTTTATAAATCTATTTGGCGCAAGTTTTATGGCATCTAAATCAACAACAACTGCTAATGGAGCATTAACGCCAAATGAACCACGTCCGCCTTTGTCTTCCAAAATACTTACAGGAGATGCAATTCCATCGTGAGCTAAATTTGTGGCAACTGAAATCATAGGAATTTCTAATTTTGTTGCAGCATATTTACAAACATCAATTACGCGACCCCCACCAACTCCAACGATTGCATCATAATTATTTGGCTTTAAGTCATTTGCTAAAGAAATGGCATCATTTAAAGAATTTCCTGGAGAAATATATACTTTTGCATTTGGTGCTATTTTTTTAAGTTTTTCAGAAAACTTTTTACTTCCTCCATCACTCATTACAAGTGCAATGTGACCTTTAGCTGAAACTCTTTGATCAGCAAGAACTTGTGTTAAATCTTCAAGAGCACCTTTTCTAATATCTATATATAAAGGTGTTTCAATCATTCTTTTTAGTAATGACATGCAATTGACCTTGCTTTAGCTAAATCATCATGATTATCAACTTCAACCCAAGAAACTTCTCCAATTGGTTGTAAACCAATTACTCCACCACGATCAACGTATTCTTGATAACCATCTTCATAATATAAATTTGGATCTAGTCTCCAAGTTGCTTCCAAACTTGCTTCTAATTCATCTGCTGCATCTGGTTCAACAATTGTTAAACCAATGTATTCACCATATGCAGAGTTTGGATCCATTAACTTTGTGATTTTGGAAAGATTTCCAGCACAATCAACAGTGAGTTTCATTTCTTCTTCCGCTAATTTTTTAACAGTGTCAACTGCCAATAAAATTGCAGGTCCTCTATTTGAAAGTAAAGTTTCTTCAACTGTGTAGGGATGAACTGTATCTCCATTTGCTAATAAGAAACCTTGAGGAAATAAATCTCTGGCACACCAAAGAGAATAAGCATTATTCCACTCTTCAGCTT
>JBJOGR010000039.1:0-4035 GCA_046048135.1 Actinomycetota bacterium | reverse complement strand
ATTTAATTTTTGATGCTTCTTTACGAGTTGATTCTAATGTTGAAAAGTATTGTCTTCTTGCTTTATCAAAACTAGATCTTGCGGTACTAAATCTCTTCCATAGAGCTTGTTCATCTGATTTAGATCCGTGAGGAAGTTTTTTCCATTCTTCTACTATGTCTTTGAAACGTTGAGTTGTATTTTTCCATTGTTTGGAGCTAACAAGTTTTTCTGCTTCTTCAACAAGTTGTTTTCGCTTTTCCATAGCTTTTTCTTTAGCTATTGCTTTAGCGGCAGAAAATTCTGCTTTTTTAACTGCAGCAACTACTTGAAGTTCTTCTAATTTATTTGTTAATAATGAAATATCTCCGACAAAATTGGGAGAAACTAGAGTATTTTTTACTCTTTCAACAAGTTTAAGAGCAGCTTCTGCGTTGCCTTTATTATCTTTTAATCTTTGTAGTGTTAATGAAATTTCATTTTCTAGTTCTTGGAATTTTCTAATATAAAAATTAAGTCCATCATTTGGATCTCCTGCAGCCCATTGACCAACTTGTTTTTCAGAACCATCTGGCATTTTTACTAATACGGTGCCGTCAGTTTCAACACGACCAAAAGTCGTATCTAGATTGGCTGTCATTTGTAAGTAGATCTACTTTCTATTTCAATTAACCAATTGTTACTGCTACAGACTCAATCGTGACACTCTGGGCAGGTGCACCATCAGAGCCCCCGCCATTTACGCCTTGAGTTGCGACTGATTGAACAATTTGTAATCCTTTTGTTATCTTTCCCCAAATTGAATAATTTGGTCCAAGTGTTGTGTCTTGGTAAACCAAGAAGAATTGAGAGCCTGAAGTTCCAGGTCCTGCATTTGCCATAGCAACAGTGCCTGCTGGGTAATTATTTTCTATAGGTTGTGGCAAATTTTCATCAGGAATATAAAAATCGGGACCACCAGTGCCTGTCCCAGTTGGATCACCACATTGCAAAACAAAAATTCCTTCAGTTGTTAATCGATGACAAATTGTATTGTTGAAATAATTATCTTGAGCTAGAGAAGCTAAGGCATTAACTGTTAACGGTGCTTTATCTGGATAAGTCTCAATAACAATTTCTCCAAGATTTGTAATTATTGAAAACTCTGCTGAATTATTGGCACCAATTCCTGCATTAGGTAAATCAGAATTTACTGAGTTAGAAGTATCAGAACCATTAAAACCAAGAATTACAGAACCTATGATTATGGCAATAGCAGTAATTAAAGCGATGTAAACAGTTGATTTTTTTGCATTCCCTGATTCGCCTCGCGATGACATAACAGCCTCTCGTTTATTTTTGGTTTATTATTAAATAGTTAATTTAATTGTAGTTAACGAGTTTCACCAGGATAAAACTGACATCGAGGCTAATTTTCATGCTCATTAAATCATTTCCAGCAGGCCCATGGGCAACAAACTGTTACTTGGTAGCAAACGAAGCCAATTCTGAGTGCATAATTATTGATCCAGGTTATGAAAGTTTGCTCGAGATTGAAAATATTTGTAAACAATTTAATCTTCATCCAGTCGCTACGCTTTTGACACATGGTCACATGGATCATGTCTGGTCAGTGATTCCTCTTTGTAATAATCACCAAATTTCTGCATATATTCATGGACTTGATGAATGGATGTTAAGTAGTCCTGAAAAAGCTTATTCAAATTCCAGTTGGCAAGAATTAATTAAGTTAAATTCGGGTGTTCCAAAATTTTTACCTAATGATTTACAGCTTCTAAAAAATAAAACTAAATTGGACTTAGCTGGATTAGAAATTACCTGCCATCATGCACCCGGTCACACAGAAGGATCAACTGTTTTTAGTTCAAGTAACAATTTATTTTCTGGGGATGTTTTATTTAATAGAGGAATTGGAAGAACTGATTTACCTGGAGGCAATCCAAAGGCAATGTTGGAAAGTCTAAAAAATGTAATACTTAAATTTCCAGATGAAATGAGCGTATTTCCAGGACACGGACCAAGTACGACAATTGGAGATGAACGATTTAAGAACCCATACCTGCAAGACTTAAGCTAATCAATTAAGGAGTTTCGATTTAGATGGCTGGTTTATTCCAAGCACCAAAAGGCGTACCAGACTATTTCCCACCAAGATCTAATTCATTTCTAAAAGTGCAAGAGACAATTGGGGAAACTGCAGCATTAGCAGGTTACGGTTATGTTGAATTACCAATTTTTGAAGATGTAAATCTTTTCGTCAGAGGAATAGGTGAATCCACTGATGTAGTTAGTAAAGAAATGTACGTGTTTGAAGATCGTGGAGAAAGACAACTTGCATTAAGACCTGAAGGAACTGCTGGTGTTGTTCGTTTAGTAATTGAAAACGGATTAGACAAAGGACAACTTCCAGTAAAGCTTTGGTACAAAGGACCTTTTTTTAGAGCAGAAAGACCACAACATGGTAGGTATCGACAATTACAGCAAGTAGGAATTGAAGCCATTGGAGCACCAGATCCAGCACTTGATGTGGAAGTAATTTGTGTAGCTGATGATTCATTTAAGAAATTAGGTTTGAAAAAATTTAGATTGCTTTTGACTTCGTTAGGTTGTTCAAATTGTAGACCAATTTATCGAGAAAAGTTAACAAACTTTTTATCAAATTTGAATCTTGATGAAGAAACAAAATCAAGAGCAAAATTAAATCCTTTGCGAGTTTTAGATGATAAACGTGAAGAAGTGCAAAAACAACTAGTGAATGCACCATTAATGGTTAACGAATTATGTTCAGAATGTAGTAGTTATCATCAAGATGTTGAAAATTTACTGAAGAAAAATGATGTTGACTTTGTGCCAAGCCCTAAATTAGTACGAGGACTTGATTATTACACCAAAACCACATTTGAGTTTGACCATCCAGATTTAGGTGCCCAATCTGGAATTGGCGGAGGTGGACGATATGACGGACTTATGGCAAGTCTGGGTGGAACTGATTTAAGCGGTATTGGATTTGGAATTGGTACTGATAGAACTCTTATGGCTTGTGAAGCTGAAAATTTAGAAATTGCTCAGCAAAATTTAGTTGATGTATTTATAGTTCCTATTGGTAGAAGTGCTCAACATTTATCAGTTTCATTATTGAGAAATTTAAGGAATGCAAGTATTTCAAGTGATATGGCTTATGGCGATAAGGGATTAAAAGGAGCAATGAAGGCAGCTGATAAAAGTGGAGCTCGCTTTGCTGTGGTGCTGGGGGACGAAGAAGTTTCCAATGCCCAAGTACAAATCAAGGATTTATCCAATTCTTCTCAAGTTCAAGTTTCTATAGGTGACATGGTTAAACATCTAGAACAGGCCTTACGACAGAATTAGATGTCTTGGAATAAAAGACAATTCTTGGAAATATCTTGAAAAGGAATCTTTCGTGTTAAGAAGTCATGTGGCAGATGCTTTAAGGGCAATTGATGCTGAAGTTAAAGTCACATTGGCAGGTTGGGTTGGCAATAGAAGAGACCATGGTGGAGTTGCTTTTATTGATTTAAGAGATGCTTCGGGAATAGTTCAAGTTGTTATTCATGATGAAAAATTAGCCCATGATTTAAAACCAGAGACATGTGTACAAATTAAAGGTCAAGTAAAACTGCGACCTAAGGGAAATGAAAATAAAGAATTACCAACTGGTGATGTTGAAGTTTTTGCACAAGAAGTTAAAGTTTTATCTCAATCTGCCACCTTACCTTTTCAAATTGATAAAGATATTGATGTTAATGAAGAAACCAGACTCAAATATAGATATTTAGATTTAAGAAGACCTTTTGGTCCAGGAAATGCATTGAGAATTAGAAGTAAAGTTAGTCAATATGCTCGCGATGTTTTACTAAATCACGACTTTATAGAAGTTGAAACTCCTACGTTAACTAGATCCACACCAGAAGGAGCTAGGGACTTTTTAGTTCCAGTTAGATTGCAACCTGGTTCTTGGTATGCATTGCCTCAATCGCCACAACTTTTTAAACAACTTTTAATGGTTGGTGGATTAGAAAAATATTTTCAAATTGC
>JBJOGR010000038.1:0-3699 GCA_046048135.1 Actinomycetota bacterium | reverse complement strand
AAACCATTGTGGCAACTATTTTGACAATGATTGTAGGTTTAGTTTTAGGTATTTGGATTGGTCGAAGTAAAAAAGCAGATAAAGTTTTACGTCCATTCCTTGATGCCGGACAAACTTTACCTGCATTTGTTTATTTAGTTCCAATGCTTGGTCTTTTTGGTCCTACCAGATTTACTGCAATTGCAACAGGCATTGTTTATTCAATTCCTATAGTTGTAAAAATAGTAGGTGAAGGAATTAGAAATGTTTCTTCTTCAATGGTTGAAGCTGCAACTTCAGCAGGTTCAACTGCTTGGCAAATTATTACTAAAGTACAAATTCCTGCAGCAAAAAGATCATTACTTTTAGCAGTTAACCAAGGTTTAATATTCGTTTTAGCTGTTGTAGTAATTGGTGGATATGTAGGATCGGGCGCACTTGGTTATTTAGTAATTGTTGGAAATTCAAAACCTGAATTACAGGGAAAAGGTCTAGTTGCAGGTCTTTGCATTGTGTTATTAGGCATCATGATTGACCGAATTGCCCAGGCTGGAGCCAAAAAATATGGAAATTGATAACAATTTCCCAACGATTTCAAGAAAACATGAAAAATGTGTTCTTGAATGCAATAACATGAAAGAAATTCTCTAACGAGGGAGAGAGCATGACACAAAAGTTAAGAGGTCGCTCAGCAGCAGCCTCACTATTTGTCGCTTTAGGTTTGCTTCTAGCAGCCTGTTCTGGATCTGGTGTTGATCAAGCAGCAACAGATACTGCAGCAGATGCGCCAGCAGCCGAATGCGGTGAATGGGGAATTGCTATGCATGCATGGGTTGGTTACACAGCTAGTGCAAACGTTGTAGCAGAAGTTGCAAAGAAAGAATTTGGTTGCACTATTAATTTAGTTCAACTTGATGAAGCTGGCGTTACTTATGATGCAATGGAAGCTGGTTCAGTCGATGTAGTGATTGAAGACTGGGGCGGTGGACGTTGGCAAGAATGGGTAGACCGTGGCGCAATTGTTGAACTTGGTCCAAACGGCCAAGAAGGTCTAATTGGAATGTATGTTCCAAAATGGATGGCTGATGAGTATCCAGACATTTTAGATTCTGCAAACTTAAATAAGTATGCAGATCTTTTCAAAAATAGTGAATCCGGAGATAAAGGTGCATGGCACGAAGGCCCTCCAGGTTATACAACTATTGGTGAAAAAATGATTGCAGCAAATAATCTGAACTACAAAGCAATCAACACTGGTTCAGAAGCTGCATTAATGACTGGTTTTTCTGAAGCACAGAAAAATAAAACAGCATTCTTGGGTTATTGGTACACACCTCAATACTTCAACGCACAAGTTGAATTAGCGAGAATCAATTTCCCAGCAAATGATTGGACAGACGCAGCGCAAGCTAGTGGTCTGACTGATTATCCTGCTACCCCATTAATCAAATTGGCAACAAAGAAATTAATGGATTCAGGTTCTCCTTTTGCAACATTGGTGCAAAATTTCCAATGGACAAATGAAGACCAAAACTCTGTAGCCGCAGATATTGAAGGCGGAACAGATGCAGCAGCAGCCGCTCAAAAGTGGATTGATGCAAACCCTGACAAAGTTTCTGCTTGGTTGGGATAAATAAGTAGTTAAAACTAAGGGGCAGGCACTTGACGTGCCTGCCCTTTTTGCATGAACATAGGAGTGTTGTTGCGCTGTGAAAGACCTTGTTGCAAATAGCGCAACACTATATTTAAGGGGATTTTTTTAAGATGTCTAAAAAAGTTGTGATCATCGGAGCAGGAATTGTTGGTTGCGCACTTGCTGATGAATTAACTCAACGCGGTTGGACAGATGTAACTGTTTTAGAACAAGGTCCTCTTTGGGCTGCAGGTGGATCAACTTCACATGCTCCAGGATTAGTGTTTCAAACAAATGCAAGTAAATCTTTAGCTCTTTATGCAAAATACACAGTTGAAAAATTATGTTCACTTGATTTAGATGGACAACCATGTTTCTTACAAGTTGGTTCATTAGAAGTTGCGACAAACAAAGAAAGATTAGCTGAACTTCATAGACGCGCATCCATTGCTACTGCTTGGGGAATTACTGCCAAAGTAATTTCTGCAAAAGAAGCAAAAAAACTACATCCTCTTCTAGATCAAAAAGCCATAATAGGTGCATTACATGTTCCAACAGATGGTTTAGCAAAAGCTTTAAGAGCAGATGAAGCAATGGGAAGATTAGCAATTTCTCGTGGTGCAAAATTTTTAGAACGACACGAAGTATTAGATATTTTACAAGAAAACGGAAAAGTAACTGGAGTAAAAACTAATAAAGGAAATTTTGATGCAGACGTAGTTATTGCATGTGCAGGAATTTGGGGACCAAAAGTTGGTGACATGATTGGAATGCCGACAGCACTTCAACCATTGGCACATCAACTTGCCTGGACTAAAGATTTACCTGGTTTAAAAAATCAAGTAGAAGAAGCAGTATTGCCATTATTAAGACATCAAGACAAAGATCTTTATTACCGTCAAAGAAATAAAGGATTAGGAGTTGGCTGGTATGGGCATAAACCATTACCAATAAAAGCAAAAGAAATTTTGCCATTTGATAAAGCCAAAGTTATGCCGTCTGTTTTAGATTTCACTAAAAAAGAATGGGAAGGTGCCATTAAACACTCAGGAAAAATAATTCCTGAATTAAAGAAATCAAAAATTGATAGTGCCATGAACGGACTTTTTTCTTTCACTGTTGATGGTTTTCCCCTAATGGGTGAATGGGCAAACTTAAAAGGTTTTTGGACCGCAGAAGCAGTTTGGGTAACGCATTCTGCTGGTGTTGCTAAATCCATTGCCGAATGGTTAGTTGATGGTCACCCTTCCCTATCGGTTCACGAATCAGATGTGAACAGATTTGAAAAACATCAATTAAGTCCAGAGCACATTGAGATGCGTGGAAAACAAAATTATGTTGAAGTTTATGACTTGCTTCATCCACTAGATCCAATGATTGAACCAAGACCTTTAAGAACTACTGGTTTTTATCCAAGACAAAAATCTTTAGGTGGATATTTTCTAGAAGCTTCAGGATATGAAAGACCTCAATGGTATGAATCCAATAAGAAACTAGTTACAAAATTTAAATCTCCAAAGAGAAATTCTTGGGCAAGTAAGCATTGGTCACCAATAATTGGGGCAGAAGCACAATACGTAAGAAAAAATGTTGGATTATTTGACATAACTTCATTAAAAAGAATTGAAGTTTCTGGTAAAGGTGCCCTGACATTTTTAGAAAAAATGACAACTGGAAAATTAGACAAAGCAATTGGTTCAATAACTTATTGTTTGATGCTTACTGAAAGTGCTGGAATCTTAAGCGATATCACAGTTACGAGAGTGGAAGAAAATCAATTCATACTTGGCGCAAATGGAAATGTCGACTTAATTAGATTAAGAAATAATGCTCCAGATGATGTATTTGTAAAAGATATAACTAGCGGAACTATCGGTTTGGGTTTATTTGGGCCAAAAGCAAGGCAACTTGCACAGAGTATTTGTGAGGATGATTTATCAAACGAATCTTTAGGCTATTTCAAAGCTAAAAAAACTTATTTGGGACAAGTTCCTGTCACACTTTGGAGACTTTCATATGTAGGTGAATTAGGTTTTGAAATTTATGCAGACGCTGATATGGGATTAAAACTCTGGGACACATTGTTT
>JBJOGR010000037.1:0-19784 GCA_046048135.1 Actinomycetota bacterium | reverse complement strand
GTGCCATATCTGGCATACGCTTTGCTCCGAATAACAACAGAATGATGAACAAAATGATCAACAATTCTGGGCCTTGAATGTTCTTAAACATCTGGTCTCCTAAATAAATCCTGCCTGTTTTCTTAAAAATACTCCTCTAAGGCTATCGCTTCTGCCTCGAGGCTTGGGTTTAAGAATACCTACCTTGCATATCTTCTAATAAGACTTGCTTTATAACGATTTGGCTAATTTAGCCAGAAGTAGCCAACCGATAATGAAGTGGCAGTAAAAAGCCAGAGTAAATATGGCAACAAAATAAATCCAGCCCAACTTTGAGTTTGAAATGCAATCATCACCATAGGAATTGTTAAAAGAGCAGTTATCAGTAAAGAAATCCAGGAAAGTAATAAATTATGTTGAATATAAAAACTATGCGCCCACAAAAGTGCAGTTGCCACACTTAAACCAAAAAGAATTGAATATGTAATTTTAGAAAAATTACCTGCATTATTTGCTATCACAATTCCTGCAATTATTAAAACTAAAAAGTTGTAGGGCCAGGCTATACCAAAAACAAAATCTGGCGGTTGCCAAAAAGGTCTTTTTAAAGATCTATAGAAACCATCTCCGGTATTTACCCAAAGTCCAGACCCAATTGCATAAACAAAAACTAGGCCTACATTTATAAAACTAAAAACTAATTTAGTCATTTAATTCATACTTTCCATTTACTAATTTAATAGTACCTCTTTTTTCTAATTCTTTTAAATACTTTTTATGTCCTTTGTTTCCTCTTCCTACAAAAAGTGGCATTAGTTTTGGTAATAAATCAGGCACCAACATAACTATTCTTACTAACCAAGATTCACTTGGTTTTGGATATCTTTCAAATTTAGGATTATCTAAAGTTTTCTTAAAACTTTTTATAACACCATCTGTTGATTGAGGTGGATCTAAAAATTGTAAAGTATTTCCACCTTCAATTGCTTCTTTATGAAGCATCGCAGTATCAGTTGCTGAAGGTAAAATTGAAGAAACTTTTATACCTTTCTTTTCTAAATCTAAAGAAAGACTTAACATCGCTCCTCTTAAACCAAATTTAGAAGTTGTATAAATTGGAGTTTCTCCCAGAGGAAAAATTCCTCCCAATGAAACTGTGGAGATAATTCTTGGATCTTTTGATTTTTTCAATAAATCTATTGCTAAACGCATAAAAAGTAATGGTGACAAAAGATTTATTGATAATTCTTGTTCAATAGATTCAACACTTCTTTCATCAAATCTTTCAGCTGAAGTAATCGCTGCATTGTTTACTAAAACATCAATTCGTCCAAATTTTGAAGCAATTTGATTTATGGCTTTTTTCATTTCTGATTTGTCTGTTAAATCAAAACAAATTGCTAAATGATCATTTCCTGGAAGTGAATTAATTAATAGTTCTAATTTATTTTGATTAATGTCTAAAGCAACAACTTTTGCGTTTTGCAAAGCTACTTCTTTTGCTAAATGCGAACCTATTCCTCCAGCTGCTCCTGTTATGACAAATACTTTGTCAAAATAGTCAAACTTCATGAAACCCTGGATTCAGTCCAACCCATTTGTTTAATAAGTTTTAAGAACTCTTTCTTAATAGCACTTGCATCAACATAGCCTTCATGTCTTGCAGACTTAATGAATTTAATTCCCCCACTTAAATCAGGATCTTTAGAATGAATTAACTTTTCAAACTGATTTGCCCTATCAGGATTTCTTATTTCATCAGATAAATATGAAGCTAAGACTTTTGCGGCATATCCAAATAAGTTATAAGCACCGGAATTAGTTTCAATAAATCCCATAGCAAAAAGATTTTTATACTTTTTAGAAAAGATTGTTAAATACATATCTATTGGATGTTGTGGATTACCAAAATATTCTTGCGCATATGGAATTGAATGTCTGTAGCCTGTGGCAAATATAACTACATCAATTTGCTCTTTTGATCCATCTTTAAAAATAACTTCATTTCCAGAAAACTCTTTTATATCTGGCTTTGCTATAACATCACCGTGTTGTAAACGTTGCAAAATTTCTGTATTTAAAGTCGGATGGGTTTCAAATAAACGATGGTCTGGCTTTGGCAGCCCAAGTCTTGTGACATCCCCATTTAGAAGTCTTAATAAAACTCCAAAGATTTTTTGTTGCAAAAACATGGGTAATTTTGGTCCAGTTTCTGCAAATACATCACTTGGTATGCCAAAAACATGTTTAGGGATAAACCAATAACCGCGTCTTACTGAAAGATATGTTTGCTCAGCAACTCTTCCGATATCGCAAGCTATATCGCAACCCGAATTTCCTGCTCCTACAACTAAAACTTTTTTACCTTTTAAATCTTGTGAATTCTTATATTCAACAGAATGCATAATTTTACCTGTGAAATTTCCTGAGACATTAGGTTTTACTGGATCCCATTGCATACCTGTTGCACAAATTACTTTTTCATAAGTTTTTGTTTCTCCATTTGAAAGTTCGACTTGCCAAGTTTGATCAGATTTTTGGCTAACTTTTTTTGCAAATAAATTAAATTTAATATTTTCATATAAATCAAAATTTCTTGCATAGTCTTTTATGTAATTTAATATTTGTTTTCTTGATGGATAATCTGGATAACTTTCTGGCATTGGATAATCAGGAAAAGCTGACAAAGTTTTACTTGAAATAAAATGCGCTGTTTCATAAAGAGGAGTGCCTGGATTATCAATGTCCCAAAGACCACCAACATCTGAATGTTTCTCAATTTGATCATATGAAATATTTCGTTCTTTTAATTCCTTAGCAAGAGTTAGTCCTGCAGGACCTGAACCAATAATTAAAATTTGTGACATGATTTAGAAATCCTAGTTTTGTTTAGAACTTCTGCGCAAGAGATAAAAACCCAGCGCAACCATAAGAGCAGGAATTGCATTCCATCTTTCAACAGGACTTCTAGAAATTGCATTTACCAAAGCACTCAACACACTTAGCACTATTAAAAATCCAACTGTTTTATCAGTTCTTGAACTCCAAGGAGTAGCTAAATTAATCAATCTGTTTGCATAAAGTAATTGCCAAATCATAAAAATTGATAAACCTAAATAAATTAGTCTTAAACCACTTGGTAAAGATTCAAAACCTCCCCCTGCAATTCGAGGAAGCATTGACTTGATGTTTAAAGCCCCTGAAAAAACTAGATAAAAATTAATAACAAGTGCTGGAAATAAAAGGATATTAAATACTTGTCTTTTCATTTTGCCTCCCATAATTTAGCTGCCATTAATTCTGGTACTAGTAATTCAGTCAAAATTTGAGTTAAAACATCTTCACTTTCTATTTCAATGGATGCGATATTTCCTTGTTGATAATTACCAATGGAACCAAAGAAAGATTTTCTATTATTTAGCCAATCAACTGCTTGTTGATCCCAATTAGATCCAGAAAAAATTAATGCTTTGTAATCAAGAGTTTTTGTTAAATAAACATCAACATGTGACCAATCACCTGTTTCACATCCATCTGCTGGAAATCTTGGACCTTCGCGAAACATTAATGCTCCTTGCAAAGCACTTCCATATCTTTCAGCAGGAGACATTAAATAAATACCATTACTGCTTTTGGTTAAATTCATAAAGGATTCAAGCCACTGATTTTTAGAATCTAATAAAGTCCTTATTTCTTTTGCTGAATTTAAAACTGATTCCTTTACAGAACTAAAAAGTCCAAGATTTTCGATTATTTGAAACAAAGCTATAGAAGTTGCTCTATATGACCAAATACTTACTCCACCAGTTTCTTCTCTTATTGGAAGTAATACAACTTCATCAACTACTTTAGCTAATTTGCTATTTTGCTCTCTGGTTAAAGCAATAGTTTTAACATTACTTGGAATTTTTTCTACAAACTTTAAAACTTCAACACTATTTCCAGAGGCTGAGATTGCTACAACCACTGTATTGTCTGGAAAACTACTTGGTGTTTCAGCACTAGCGATCTCTGCAACTGCAAGATAACCCACACTTCTTAAATACCTTGCTGCATCTTGGGCAGCAAAGTAACTGGAACCCATGCCAACTAAATAAAGTAGTTGATTCTTGCTTAAAGAAAAATTATCAAAAATTTGTTTTGAGCTTAATTCTGTTAATAATTTAGGCAATTCTTTTATATCGTTTATAAATCCTGCCACATTAGTTTCAGCCATTTACCTATCCTAATTCTTCTTGTAAAGAAAGTATTGGAGCATAAAGCCATCGTGGCAAGTATTTAAGTCCATAAATTATTTCAAAGTAATACTGCCTAAATCGTAAATATTCAATTAAATCAATATTTGGTGAGTAATTATTTAAGTTTTTAATGTTTTCTTGATAATTAGTTAAGAATAAATTCTGACATTTAAATACTTCATCATTCAAAATCGCGTAATCTAGCTGATTTATTCTCTCTGAAACCCTTGCGGCAAGAGAAAATGATAAAAGTAAATGAGCTAAATCATCTTCTATTGGTGAAGTTATATTTCTTAATTCTTTACTCAATACTGGAGAGCCATCAAAATCTATCACGTAATAATTGGTTTCACTTTTCAAAATTTGTCCGATGTGAAAATCTCCATGCGTTATTTGATTTTTATAATTATCTTGCACTTTTTGTTTCTTTTTTTCTAACTCAATAAAGTATTTATTTTCTAAACTATTCCATATTTCTAACATTTCTTGTGGCTTTGGATATTTTTCAATCCCAGATAGTAATTCTTGATTTAAATCTGGCAATTTTCTCTTCACTAAGTTATCTGTTAATTGTATAAATTCTTTTGATGAATCACCTTCTACTTTTTTTAAATCTCTATGTAGTTGAGCACTAAGTATTGCCACTTCATTTACCCAAGAATCATTTTTATTAAAAAGTTTTTTTGGTAACCAAGTCCAGCCATCAATAGAATTATCAATAAATTCATAAATTGAAATAAATTCAACTAATTTATTATAAATTTTTAAAGACAAGCTTCCATAATATTTAGGCATATAATTAAAATTAGAATTACTAAGTGAATTAACAATATTTATATTTCTATTAGTTAAATCTAATTCTTTTTTAATTTTAATTAAATAATTTCCATATTGAAAACTTAAATTACTTTGATCAACTTCTAAAGGATTAATTTCTGTTTCAGTTACTTTAAAACTTGAAGTTCTATTTGTTTCAAAATTTTCACCAGTTTCTAAAATAGCGATGCAATTTATTGCCCATTGGGCAAGACTTGTCGCCTTTTGTGGGTCTAGGGGTATAACTAGTCCTTCACTTACTTGAAGATGAAAATCCTCATATAAATAGAGTGAAAAGCCGGTCATGCCCCCATCTTGCCCGTTAATTAGATAACAAATTGATATTGATGACCTTTTCTTGTTGCAGAAACAGACATCTAACTGACAGACTCATAATTCAAACAAATTCTTAAGGCTAAAACCAAACCCTTATGAATAAATTGGAGGAGATATAAATGGCGACAGTGCGAAAATTTAAGTTTTCCGCAACTGTTGTTGCAGCAGCTGCTTTAGTTCTTGCCGCTTGCAGTAGCGGATCAAGTGATGAAGCATCTTCTGCATCAGTAGATCCAAATGTGGATATCACTACTCAAAAGTTAGTTATTTCTAACTGGGCAGGTTATTACCCAGAAGATTTAGCTGCAAAAGTTAAAGAAGCAATTGGTGTTGACATAACAATTACAAATCATGCAACTAATGAAGAAGTCATGGGTAAATTAACTGCCTCTGATGATTCAGGAATAGATGTTGCATTTGTGTCAGGACAATATGCTCAAGCACTTGCCTCTGCAGGAAAAATTATCAACTTTGATAAAGCAGCCATTCCTAACTTGGCAAATCTTTATCCAGAAGTTGCAGATCTTGCATATGACAAAGGAACAAATTACTCAGCACCATATGCTTGGGGAACAACAGGAATTTGTTACCGTTCAGACCTTATTGATTTCACACCTTCATCATGGAATGACTTATTGAATCCAAAAGATTCAGTTAAAGGTAAAACCACAATGTTGGCAACTGAACGTTGGTTAGCTTTACCTGCAATGAAAGCACTTGGTTATTCAGTTAACACAACTAATGCTGATGAAATTGCAAAGGCTAAAGAGCAATTAATTGCAACTAAACCAACTCTTCTTGCTTATGATGACACTGCTTTCTACACCAAATTAGTTTCTGGTGAAGCTGTGTTAACAGAAGCTTGGGATGGCTGGTGTAACTATGGAATTGCAGAAAATCCAAACATTAAATTCGTAATTCCAAATGAAGGCTCTGATCTATGGGCAGACACCATGGTTATTTTGTCTTCAAGTAAGAACAAAGAAGCAGCACATGCATTTATTAACTACATCCTTCAACCAGATGTGCATGCATGGGTTGCAAACAACATCCTTTACAAAGTTCCTAACAAAGCAGCAACAGAAACTTTGGATCCAGCATTAGTTAGCTCATATCCAAATATGGGATTAACTCCTGCAGATTTATTGAAGGGTGAAGTTGTAGTTGATCTTGGTGCAGATTCAAAGATCTACACCGATCTTGCAACTGAAGTTACTTCTAGCTAAATAGAAGGAAAAGATATTGAATAAAAGTGGCGGGAGCGAAAGCTCCCGCCAACTTGGTTGGTTCTGGTCTTTACCAGGCTTAATTTTTCTAACAATTTTTGCAGCATTTCCTGTAATTTCTATGCTTTTCATGTCAGTCTTAACAGCTGGCAGATTTGGCGGAGTTACCACTCCTTTTACTTTAAATAACTTAATTAGAGCTACTGATCAAACATTTTTGAAAGTTATTTTTACTTCTATTTTAATTGCCGCTGCAACTGCACTTTTATCACTTTTAATTGGCTTTCCCACAGCTTTATTTATTTCCAGATTAAGTAGGAAATGGCAAATAATTTTAATTATCGCCATAATTTTGCCTTATTGGACAAACTTTTTAGTAAGAACTTATGCTTGGTTAGTTTTGTTAAATAATGAAGGAATTATTAATAAATTCTTAAAAAATATTGGATTAATTGATAAACCAATTGAAATGCTTTACACACCTTTAGCAGTAATTGTTGGAATGACTTATTTATATTTACCACTAATGATTTTGCCAATATATGCTGCTTTAGAAAAAGTTGATAAAAATTTAGTTGAAGCATCTTTAGATTTAGGTTCTTCTGCTTGGAAATCTTTGAGAACTATTTCAATTCCATTAGCAATGCCTGGAATTTTAATTGGTTTGATTTTTGTGTTTGTGCCAAGTATGGGAAATTTCGTCGTTCCAGAATTACTAGGTGGCGGAAAAACTGTGATGATTGGAAATTTGGTTAGAGACCAATTCTTGAAAGCAAGAGATTGGCCATTTGGTGCAACATTTGCCTTAATTTTGACAATAATTCTTGTTATTTTAATTTCTATTCAGTCAAGAGTTAGTAAGAAAGTTAATTTAAATGCCTAGAAAAATAAGTCTTTCAGCTATTGTTGCTGTCTTTGCATTGATTTTTCTTTATTTACCAATAACTGCAGTTGTTGGACTTTCATTTAATACCAGTAGTAATTCTTTAATCTGGAAAGGTTTTGGATTTGATTGGTATAAAAATATTTGGTCGAATGAAGCAATAGTTGAAGGTTTTCAAAGGACTTTATTTGTTGCAATCATAACGACAATTTTTTCTCTAATAATAGGAACAACTATTTCTATTGGTTTAAATAAAATGAAAGCTGGCGGTTTTTTAAGAACTTTTTCAACAGCACCTGCAATAGTTCCAGATCTAGTTTTAGCAATTGGTTTATTAACCACATTTTCAATGTTTTCCTTTAGTTTAAGTCTTTTAACAGTGATCATTGCCCACACTGTTTTTTGTACAGCCTTTGTAGTAGCCGTAGTACTTGCACGCATTGGTTTAATTGATCCCTCTATTGAAGAAGCATCCACAGATCTTGGAGCAAGTGCTACCAAAACCTTATTCAAAATTACAATCCCCCAACTTATGCCGTCTTTAATTGCTGGAGCAGTTTTATCATTTACTCTTTCAATGGATGAATTTGTGATTGCATTTTTTACTAATGGACCTGAAACTCCAACTTTGCCTATGGTGATCTACTCCATGATTCGCTTTGGCGTTACACCTGAAATTAATGTTTTAGGCACACTGTTACTTTTAGTTAGCTTTATAGGTGTTATTTTTGCTCAAAGAATTGGAAAGGTGGCTGATTCAATTTGAGTAATGCTTTATTAAGTATAAAAAATTTAACAAAACAATTTGGATCAGTTACTGCTTTAAATAATGTTTCGTTAGAAATTAAAAATAATGAAATGTTTGCTCTGCTTGGTCCATCAGGTTGTGGTAAAACTACTCTATTAAGAATTATTGCTGGTTTCGAATCTCCAGATTCTGGTCAAGTTTTAATTAATGATTCAGATTTATTATCTATTCCTACAAGAATTAGACCAGTTAATTTAATGTTTCAATCCTATGCACTTTTTCCTCATATGGATGTTTACACAAATATTGCTTATGGTTTAACAAATACTGATTTAAGTAAATCTGAAATAGATAATCAAACTAATGAAATTATTGAAAAAATAGGTTTAAAAGAACATGTTAAGAAAAAACCAAATCAACTATCAGGTGGTCAACAACAAAGAGTTGCTTTAGCAAGAGCTATTGCTAGAAAACCAAAATTATTACTACTTGATGAACCATTAAGTGCTTTGGATAAAAAAATTAGACAAGAGATGCAAACTGAATTAAAAAGAATTCAACATGAAGTTGGAATCACCTTCATAATTGTTACCCATGATCAGGAAGAAGCTATTTCTTTAGCTAATCGCATTGCAGTATTTGATAAAGGCGAAATTAAACAAATCTCTACCCCTCAAGAACTTTATGAAAATCCTCAAAATGAATTCGTTGCAGACTTTATTGGAGATGGAAATATACTTATTGCAGATGTAACAAATTCTGGCGTAACTCATCCAAGTTTAGGAAACTTTAAAAATTCAACAAATAAAGTTTCTGGAAATAAAGTTAAATTATTAATTAGACCTGAAAACATATCTTTAGAAAAAAATGCATCAGGAAATGGAATAATTCAAGATATTGTTTTTGCCGGATCTAAGAAAAACGTGACAGTTCAACTTTCAACAGGTGAAATCATCAGAGTTTATGCCGATAAAGCACTAGGCCTTGAAGTTGGCAGCAAAGTGAACATAGTATTTAAACCAGAAGATGTCAGATTGTTTTAAAGGAGAGAAATAAATGAGTGGCAAAACTATTCTTTTTTGGCCAGAATCTGCATATGGTCCAACAAATAATTGCATCGGAATTGGAAATGTTTTAAAGAATAGAGGCCACAATGTTGTGTTTGCTGCTGAATCCTCATGGGGCGGCAGACTAGAACCACTTGGATTTAAAGAAGCATTAGTTGATTTAGCACCACCTCCAGAAAATCCAGATGCACAAAGTGCTGGACAATTTTGGAAAGATTTCATTAGAGATACTGCTCCTGAATTTAGAAAACCAACAATTGATCAACTTTCAAGTTTTATAGGACCAACTAGACAAGCTTTAATTGATGGAGCAATGTATTGCGAACCAAGATTAAAAGAAATAATAAATGAATACAAACCAGATGTGATTATTGAAGATAACGTGGTTTGTTTTCCTGCCACAGTAACTGCAGGAGTTCCATTTGTTCGAATTGTTTCTTGTAATCCACTAGAAATTATGGGAGATAAAATCGCTCCCCCATTTTCTGGATTAGCAGAAAATGATCCCCAATCTTGGAAAAGTTATTTGAAAGCCTATGAAGAAACCCAACGACCAATGTGGGAAAAATTTAATGACTGGGTTATTTCTCAAGGAGCACCTGCTCTAGATGATTTAGATTTCATTCATACTTCAATAGATTTAAATCTTTATGTTTATCCTAAAGAACTTGATTACACCGATAAAAGACCTTTAGGAAGTAACTGGCATCGAATCGATTCCAGTGTTAGATCAACTGATAAATCATTTGATTTACCTAGTGAAATTGCGAATAGACCAAGTGATTCAAAACTTATTTATTTATCCCTTGGTTCATTAGGCTCTGCAGATGTTGATTTGATGAAGCGTTTAGTAGGAATTCTTGGTAAAACTAAACACAAATTCATCGTTTCTAAAGGCCCACAAGCATCAGAATTTGAACTAGCTTCAAACATGTATGGTGCAGAATTCTTGCCACAAATTTCTATCATTCCTAAAGTTGATTTAGTTATTACTCACGGTGGAAATAACACCACAACAGAATCAGTTCACTTTGGAAAACCAATGATTGTGCTTCCATTGTTTTGGGATCAATATGACAATGCTCAAAGAGTTCACGAAAAAGGTCATGGCATAAGACTTGCTACTTATCACTTCAAAGATGAAGAGCTAACTAATGCAATTGAAAAATTAACTACAGACCAAGCTTTATTAACAAAACTAAGCAAGATTGGTGATCAAGTTAGATCAAGAAAAGGTATTGAAGAAGCTGCTAGCAAGATTGAAGCTTTAGCAAAATAAGTGAAGAGATCAATTTTTAATCCTGCAACAGCAGAAGTTATTAGAGAAGTTGAGGATTCAACTAAACAAGAAGTTGATCTTGCAATAACTAACTCACAAATTGCCTTTGAAGAATGGTCAAATTTCACTCCAGGTGAACGATCAAAAAAAATTCTTGATTATGCAGATATTTTAGAAAAAAATGCTGAAGAAATTTGCAAACTTGAAGTTGAAGAAACAGGTAAACCTTACGCAACTATGCGTGAAGGAGAATTTCCATTTGGATTAGATAACTTAAGGTTTTTTGCAAGTGCCGCAAGATCTTTAGATGGAACAGGTGCCGGATCTTTTAATCATGGCTACACATCGATGCTAGTTCGAAAACCACTAGGAGTTATTGGCTCAATTAGTCCTTGGAATTTTCCTTTCATCATGGCTATTTGGAAAATTGGTCCCGCAATTGCGGCAGGAAATAGTGTCATAATTAAACCTGCTCCTCAAACTCCATGTTCAACTAAAAAAATCATTGAACTTTCACAAAATATTTTTCCAAAAAACTTAATTCAAATAATTTTTGGAGATGCTGATGTTGCACAACAACTTGTTGAAGATAAACGAGTTGCCATGATTTCAATAACTGGATCTAGTGAATCTGGTAAAAAAGTAATGGAAACAGCAAGTAAAACAGTTAAAAGAGTTCATTTAGAACTTGGTGGAAAAGCACCTGTAATTGTTAGAGAAGATGCAGATTTAACTCAAGTAGCCCAAGCAATTTCTTTAGCTTGTACATATAACTCAGGACAAGACTGTACAGCTGCTACAAGAATTTATGCTCATAAAAATGTTGTTAAAGATTTAGAAAAATTAATGAAACAAAGATTAGATGCGATCAAAGTTGGTGATCCAATGGATAAATCAACTGATATTGGTCCATTAATCTCTGAAAAACATAGAGACTTAGTACATCAAAAAGTAGAAAAAGCTCAAATTGATGGAGCAACTTTAATCACGGGTGGAAAAATTATTGCTGGTAAAGGTTTTTATTACGAACCAACTTTGCTATCAAATGTTTTACAAAATAACTCAATTATTGCAACAGAAGTTTTTGGGCCAGTAATTACAATTACTTCCGTTGAAAGTGACGAGGAAGCACTTAATCTTGCAAATGATTCTGAATTTGGTCTTGCCTCTTCAATTTGGACAAAAGATGTTGGAAGAGCACTTGAACTTTCTAAAAAAATTCAAGCAGGAGTAACTTGGATAAATGATCATCTGCCAATTGTTTCTGAAGCACCTCATGGAGGAGTTAAAGCAAGTGGATTTGGAAAAGATATGAGTCAAGAATCTGTTTTAGAATATACATCAACTCATCACGTAATGATTAAACATAAACAACACGAAATAAAAGAAGGGTTTAGACCTAATTAATTAGTGAAGTACTAGGGTATAGGTCATGACAATTCAACTAGAGCGTGGCACAACTGATCTTCCAATCATTGAAGCTTTAAAAATAAATTTAAAAAATTTACCTAAATCTTTTACCTGGGGTGCTTTACTTTCAGGATTTTTAATCGTTTTAATCTCCACAACTGGTCCAATAGCAATTCTTTTTCAAGCTGCAGAAGCTGGAAACTTTAACGATAGACAACTTGCTTCATGGTTATTAACTGTATTTATTGGTTCTGGTTTATTTGGTTTAGTTTTAACACTTAGACATGGCATGCCCATCATCGGTGCCTGGGCTGCTGCTACAACGGCACTTTTAGTTACTGGTTTAACTTCACATTCTTATGCAGAAGTTTTAGGTTCATATGTAATAGCCTCAATTGCCTTAATTGTTGTTGGTGTTACAGGATTATTTGGAAAATTAATGTCTCTGGTTCCTCGCCCTGTTGTTATGGCAATGCTTGGCGGAGTTTTATTCAGATTTGGTGTGGAAGTTTTCTCATCTTTAAAAACTGATGCCCTTTTAGGTTTAGGCATGATTTTAATGTTTTTTATTGGTAAAAGATTTAAATGGCGTGCTCCAGTTGTGCCAGCATTGTTGGTTGGTTTAGTAATTGCCTATTTAGAAAAAGAATTAGTAAATCCAAACATTAAAGTTGCAATAACTGCACCTTTATGGGTAACACCTGAATTTACTTTAGGTTCAGTACTTACTTTGGCATTGCCAATATTTTTACTAGTAATGACAACACAGAATGCAACAGGAACAGCTGTTTTATATAACTCTGGTTATGAACCACCTATTAATAATGTTGTTACGGTTGGTGGAGTTATTTCTTTACTTTCTGCGCCATTTGGAAATAGTGGTGTAAATATTTCAGCAATGACTGCAGCAATTGCAACGCAAAAAGATGCTGATCCAAATCCAAAAACCAGATATTTTGCAGGATTTGCTTGTGGAATCTTTTACATAATTCTTGGTTTATTTGGAGCAACTGTGATGGGATTTTTTGGAACTCTTCCTCCAGTTTTATTAGCAGTGCTAGCTGGTCTTGCTCTTATTCCAGTTATTGGTTCTTGCACCAATGAAGCTCTAGAAAATCCTGAATATAGAGAAGCAGGTTTAGTAGCACTATTAATTACCGTTTCTGGCGTTTCTGCTTTTAATTTAGGTTCTCCTTTCTGGGGCTTAGTTGGTGGAGTTTTAGTGCACGAAATTTTAACTAGAAAACGTAAATGAAAAAGAAATGTGTTGTAACTCAAGGACTTGTTGATTTAGAAAATTATGCCAAACTCGATACTTTTTGGAAAAGTATAAAAATTGCAGCTCCTGCAAGAAGAGCTTTGGTTGATAGAAAATTATTCAAATTAAGTGATTTAAAGAAGATAAGTGAAAAAGAATTAAAATCACTTCATGGCATGGGTCCTAATGCAATTAAATTGTTAAAAACTGAAATGAAAAAGAAGAAAATAACTTTTAAAAATTAGGCAAATAAAGGTTTTAGGTGATTATTTAAGAAAACACCTTTAGGATCAAGTTTTCTTCTTATATCAATAAATTTTTTCGCTTTTGGATATCTTTCAAATAATTGTTCTTTGGTTAAGAAATGTAATTTACCCCAATGAACTCTTGCATCGTATCTTCCCAATATTCGATCAACTTCTTTTAAGTAACCCCAATAATCAACTCCTGGCATACCAGAAACAGAAACTACTAATGTGTCACGCTTGTAATTCGAAGATAAAAATCCATCTTCTGAACCGCATGTTCTTATTTCTAAAGGAAAAATACTTAATGGCAAGCTTCTCAACATATATTCGCGCATCTCATTTATACAATCAATTGCTTTTTCTAAAGGAATGAAATATTCCAATTCATGAAAATTAGGCGAATAAACCATTGGATAAATTCGATAAGACCTATCGATTCTTCTTTTTGGAGTATTTGAATCTTGTTCTGATTCCCTTGCTTCATTAAAAACTTTTACATGACATGTATCAGTTGCTTTTTCTCCTGGAGGCAATTCGATGTTGTAAAGTGCTGCGGATTCTTCACTTGGAAACCAGAAGAAAGAAAAGTTTCTATTTTTATTAACTCTTTCATGAAAATTTCTAATTACGTCAGAAAATGGTTCATGATCTATGTGTTCTTTTAAGCGGTATTTTTTAGTAACTTGTAATTCCATACCAACCATGACGCCAAGCATTCCTACAGAAACTTGAGCTGCATGAAGTAAATCGAGATTTTTTTCATTTATTTCTACAACATCACCAGTTCCTGTGACTATGCGACAAGATTTCAAAATTGAAGAAAAACTTCCAAATTGGGTTCCAGAACCATGTGTTCCAGTTGAGATTGCTCCTGCAATTCTTTGCGAATCAATATCGCCTTGATTTCTTAAAGCTAAACCTCTTTCCCACAACGGATCTCCCAAAGCACTAATTGGAGTTCCTGAACCAACAAATGCTCTTTGTTTATAAGGGTCAACTGCTTTTATCCCACTAATGTTCTTTAAATCTAATAGCAAACCATCTGTTTCAACAATTGGAGTAAAAGAGTGGCCAGTGGCCATTACTCTTATTTTTTGTTTTTTACTCAAAGCATTTTTGACTGCTTTTACTACTTCTTTTTCACTTTTTGGAGCGGCATAACTTGAGTATTCAAATGATTGATTGCCAACCCAGTTGGTCCATTTTTTACTCATATGAAAAACCTACCAATAAGAAGGCGATTATGAAAGCGACTTTTCTTTTCTTGCTGCCTGTAAAACTTCTTTTGCTGAATCAAGATTTAAAAGCAATATTCCTAATCCCACAATTAAGTCCGGCCAAGCTGAAACCCAAAATATTGAAACAATACTTGCCGCAATAATTGCAATATTTGCAAAAGCATCATTTCTTGCAGAGAAATAAGCTGCTTTAACCAGGCTTTCTGTTTCTTTTCGAAACTTGACTAAAAGTAATGCGCAAGAAAGATTTATGACTAAGGCTCCAAAACCAGTTATTCCTAAAGTAAAACTTTCAGGAGTTATGGGATTTTGAAATTTTTGAAAAGCACTCCATAAAACTGCTATTCCTGGAATCAAAAGTAAAGCAGAAAACAGATAACCAAGATTTGCTCTTGCTTTTAAGCTCCAGCCAAATGCAAGTAAAATTAAGATATTTACAGCTGCATCTTCTAAGAAATCAATAGAATCTGCAAAAAGTGACACAGATAATATTTTATTTGCTACAAAAAATTCCACAAAAAAATAACTTAAATTTAGGATTGCTACTATGCTAACAGTTTTTCTTAAATTCATTTATTTAAATTTTTCGTAATTAGATCTAAAGTCACATTTACTCCATCATCTTGTTTCATAAGATTAGCAATATTTTGCACATTATTTTTATACTTATAAGTTTTGTTTAACCTGTCAATTAAATTATTTTTAGTAAATTTTCTTAAAGGTAAAGCTTTAGGACCAAGTTCTAGTCGATGTAATCGATCTGCCCACCAAGGTTGATCAACAATAAAAGGAACAATTATTGAAACAGTTCCTGCACGTAATGCTGCATGTACAGTTCCAACGCCTCCATGATGCATGATTGCCTTAACTTTTGGAAATATCTTTGAGTGAGAAATCCCTGTGACAAATCGGATTGAATCATCATTTTGATATTCACTTGGCAGTTCTAAGCCTCCCCAACCTTTATTCATTATTAACTGAAGGTTTAATTGCTTGCATGCTTCAATTATTGTTTTAGCAAGTTGCAAAGGATTTTTCTTTTTCATAGAACCAAAACCTGCATATATTGTGTCTTTTCGTTCCACAAATTCAACTATTTCAGGGCTTAGTTCTTCTGATTTTTCTTGATACCAAGGCCCAACAACATAAGAATTATTTGGCCAGTCATGAGGTCTTTTTAGTAATGCAGGACTTACCAAAGATATTGCTAGATCATGTTCCTTATTTTTAACTTTAAGTTTCTTTGCTAATTTGTTTGTTTCTAGAAAAAATAGTTTCTCAGCTACTTCAACACCTTTGTAAGTTAACTTGTTTAAAAAACCTAGATCCGAAGTCCATAAACCAGCAGAAGCAAATTCTTTGGTTGGGGAAAGAACTGGAATAATTTCGACTAAAACACTTAAAGCATTGATAGATTTTGCTGCGATTGGGGCGGTCAATGCTGTTGGGTGATAAAGAACTACGTCAGGTTTAATTTCAATAATTTGATTAGCAATAACATCTAATATTTTAACTAACATAGGTCGTACATTAGGCAAAAAATCTAAGGCATTTTTTATATACGAGACTCCATTTGAGTCCACAAATTGTTTTATAGTGCCTGGAAGTTTAAGAACATTAAAATTACTATTTTTTATTTCTTCAATAAATTCTTCGGTTACAGCAAGATAAACTTCGTGACCTAAATTAGAAGCCTGTTTAGCAAAAGCGTAAAAAGGTTCAAAGTCACCTCTGCTACCAGTGGTGACTAAATATATTTTCAAAATTTACCTTTTAAAGCTAATTTGTTAATTTGTTTTTTCGGTAATTGTTAATTCCAATGATAATTTTTCTACCAAAATATATTATTGCTAGTCCTACCCCAGCATAAACTAAATAATCTAAATATTTTGCATATTTTTCTGCACTTGACCACTTATCGCCCAGATAAAAACCTAAAGTTAACCAAATAGAATTCCAGATTCCACTTCCTAAAATTGTAAAAATAATGAACGTAGACATTTTCATTTTAGTTAAACCTGCAGGAATGCTAACCAAACTTCTGATTAATGGAATTAAGCGGCCGAAAAATACAAGTTGTGCGCCATGTCTTTCAAACCAGGACGCAGTTTTTTGTAGATCTTTCACATAAAGACCAACATACTTACCATATTTACTAACTAAATTTTCTAATCTTTCTTCTGAAAATGCATATCCCATAAAATATAAAAATAAAGCTCCCGACAAAGAACCAATTGTAGTTGCAATTAATGCAGCGATAAATCCAAAATTTCCAATAGAAACGTTAAATCCAGTTAAAAGAAGAATAAGCTCTGATGGGATAGGTAGGATAACTACTTCGATACCAATTAAAAGTGCTGACCCTAAAAGTCCAATTTGATCGATTAAATTTACGGCAAATTCAAGCATCTTCTAAGCATACTTCAACTTCATCTAACATTATTAAATATGCGAGAAATCAACAATGCTGCAATTGCCCTTAAAAATGGTTTTTTAGTAGCTTTCCCAACTGAAACTGTTTATGGACTTGGTGCAGATGCAACAAATCCAGAAGCTGTTTCAAGAATTTTTAAAATAAAAAATAGGCCAGTAAATCATCCATTAATTGTTCATATTGGTGCTACTAATGAGTTAAATGATTGGGCTGTTGAAATTCCTGAATATGCCTACTCTTTAGCAAACAGATATTGGCCAGGACCTATGACACTGATTTTAAAAAGAAGTGACAAAATAAAAGATTTTATTTCTGGTGGACAAGAAACTGTAGGTTTAAGAATTCCAAATCATGAAACAGCTTTAACTTTATTAAAAGAATTTAAAAAAATAGGAAGTGGAGCAATAGCAGCCCCCAGTGCAAATAAATTTGGAAAAGTTTCACCAACTACTTTTGAACACGTTTATCAAGAGTTATCAAAAGACTTAAGTAATGATGATTTAATTCTTGATGGTGGTCCTTCTCAAATCGGTGTTGAGTCAACCATTATTGATTGCACGAAAGAATTACCAAGGATATTAAGACCTGGAAAAATTTCAAATGAATTGATAAACGAAATTATCGAATTAGATTTAACTTCAACACCAAATCAAATCAGAGTAAGTGGATCATTTAAATCCCATTACGCGCCAAATGCGCGAGTATTACTTGATCAAACAACTGAAGCTGGCGATGGTTTTATTGCTCTAAGTGATGTCCCAACACCAGCTGGGGCGATACGCTTAAATTCTCCCTCAAACGTTGAAGAATTTGCTAAAAGTATTTATGCAGATTTAAGAAAAGCAGATGAGTTGAAATTGAAGCGAGTAATGGTAATTCAACCTGAAGGTTCAGGCCTAGCTGTTGCATTACGAGATCGACTTAAAAAGGCTAGTTCACAATAGTTTTTATTTATTTATATTTTGAAAGTATTTAAATGAATTATCTCTTAGTTGTGTATTAAAAATCCTGAGTTTTTAACGAGCCGCTTTCGGGAATTGAACCCGAGACCTTTGCTTTACGAGAGCAACGCTCTGCCAACTGAGCTAAAGCGGCTTAGGTTTAGTTATTTGACGTGGGCATTTGTGCCACACGTTCATCACGTTTTTTGATTAATGAATCAACCATGTCAATAAATCGTTTAACACTTTCACCAGGTTTTGTATCACCAAAATAATAATTTCTTAATTCTTGATATCTGCTTCTATCAAAATTTCCTGACAAATGATCAAGAATTAATTTATCAATATTTGAAATATTTTCTTTATTTATTACCCTTACAGCTTTTGAAACAGGTGCTACTTGATTAAACAATTTAGTATCACTTCTTCTATCACACATAAGCATTGCGCCATTTGGCTTTAAATACAAATAGTCAATCGTCACAGCAGAAATATCAGACACTAATAAATCAGCTACTTGCAAAACTGGCATTGGATCACCTGTTACTAACTGATGTTTTGCATCTTTATCTTTATTATTGGCTTGCTCAATTTTGTCTAATATTGCTTTATGAGGCTTTGTGGCAATTAACGCTTTTGCCGCAACAATTTTTGGATGAGGTTTATAAAGCACTGTTGCATTTGGAACTTTAAGCATGGCATCAATTATTTTTTCGCCGTAAATATCTACAGAAGTGTAATTATTTGCTTCTTGATCTCCGTGCCAAGTTGGAGCATAAACTAAAACTTTTCTTCCCTGTGGTGTATCAAATGGTTTACTTAATAAATCTAATTGAGGTCGTCCGATAACTATTTCTTTATTTTCATCCTTCACAATTAACGCATTTGCTAAGCGATCTTTTGCTGCTTGGCCAGCAACTGCCACCACATCATATGCATACATTTGTCTTGAAGTCATGCTCATCTTGTCTGATTCACCATGATTCAAATGCACATGGAAAGCTTTTTTTGCTGCCATACTTTGAAAATTTGTAAATGAATTATTAACATACAAAATTACTTTATAGTTATTTGATTCGATCAATTCAGTTAAAGTGAAAAAGTCATAAACAGAATTAACAGGTAAATTAGTTAATTTTCTAATGTGTTTAGTTGTCGGATATTGTCTACAGATAATTTGAACTTTATGTGTTTTATTTAATTCTTCAAAAACTGGAAGCCATTGTTGTAATTGATATGCACGAGATATGTCGTCTCCAAAATATGCTAGAACTTCAAAATTTAGTGAACTATTTTTTACATCTTTAAACTCAGTTATTGCTTCAGGATCATTTGCAATCCAAGCGTGATAGGCAGCTCCGGCCATTCTACGTAAGCGCAAATACCAAGGATTGGAATCAAATCTTCTTGAATTAAATGCCATAGTGATTACGAGCCTACTCAATACACTTATTGAATAAGTATGCGTGAAAGACTATTTACGAGGATATTTTCACTCAAAAACTATTGAAAGTGAGATTTTTTAGATGATCGGGATGGTGTTGGCTGCAGGTGCTGGACGACGCCTTCGCCCCTACACCGACACATTGCCTAAAGCATTAATTCCTATAGATAACGAAACTACAATTCTTGATTTAACTCTAAGTAATTTTTCTATAGTTGGTTTGAAAGATGTAGCAGTAA